>NZ_ML660182.1:0-366119 GCF_007004735.1 Salinigranum halophilum | reverse complement strand
GGGGGCGCCCCCCCGGGCCCGGGGGGGCGCCCCCCCCCCCCCCCCCCCCCCCCCCCCCCCCCCCCCCCCCCCGCGGCCCGGTTCGATGGTGACGCCGTTTCGCTCGGCCTGCTCCTCGAGGAGGTCGGCGTACAGCCGCGGGTTCACCCCGGCGGGGAAGCCCGGGACGTTCTCCAGGTGGGCGTTGCGGCGGAGGATGGACTCGCCGTCGTGCAGAACGAGCGTGTCGAGTCCGGCACGGGCGGTGAACGTCGCCGCGGTGAGGCCGGCGACGCCCCCGCCGACGACGAGCACGTCCGCATCGAAGTCGGAAGCGTTCATGCGGGTCGTTGGCCCGGGTCGTTGATTTGTGTGTCGTCCGCGTCCGGCACGGGACTCCGACCACCCCCGGTCGTGCGTCCCGTTCGGTGAGTGTCGTCAGGTCGGCGACGGTGTCGCGCGGGTCGGGCCCACAGGGTTTTGTGCTCCGCCGCCTACCGGAGAACGTGGACGAGATCGTCGTCAGCACCGTCGTCTACCTGCCTCCCGAGGAGGTGTACGACTTCCTCGCGGACTTCCCGCGCTATCCCAAGTACTCCGAGTATCTCAAAGACGTCCATCAGCGCGGCGATGGCGGAGCGGGGACGCGCTACGACATGCGCTTCGCGTGGTGGAAGCTCACCTACACCCTCCGGTCGGAGGTCGTCGACACGGACCCGCCGTGGCGCATCGACTGGCGTATCGTGAAAGACCTCAAGGCCCACGGCGACTGGCAGGTCGAGGAGTTGGACGAACTCCCCGACGACGCCCCCGCGGACGCCGAGGCGGCGTGTCGAGTCACCCTCGACGTGTCGTTCGACCCTCAGACGGCCCGCAACGGTACGCTGGACCTCCCGCGGTTCGTGTCGTTCGACTTCGTCGTCGACAAGATCAAGCCCGTGCTCGTGAAGGAGGCCCAGCAGGTCGTCGAGCGCATCGTCGCCGACATCGAGGGACGACATCGAGACGTCGAACTCGTCGTCGAACGCCGGCCATCGTAGGCGAGGCGGGCCGAGGCCGGCGAACGCGGCCGTGAGTGCCGAACAGAAATACTGATACACGGCCCGTGTCGAAGAACGGGATATGGGTGGCAGACGGTGCGCGTAGTCATCATCGGTGCCGGACAGGTCGGGTCGTCCATCGCGGCCGACCTCGACTCGACACACGAAGTCGTCGTCGTCGAGTGTGACCCGACCCGCGTCGAGGAGTTGAACTACTCGCTCGACGTGTTGGCGATTCAGGGCGACGGGACGGCAGTCTCGACGCTCGAAGAGGCCGGTATCGACGACGCGGACATGGTCATCGCCTCGACCGACGACGACGAGACGAACATCGTCGCCTGCTCGACGGTGAAGGCCATCTCCGACGCGTTCACCATCGCCCGCATCAAGAACACGGAGTACCTCTGGACGTGGCAGCGCTCGGAGAAGGCCTTCGGCATCGACTTCATGGTGTGTACGAACCTGCTCACCGCCGAGGCCATCGTCCGCGTGGTCGGCCTCCCCGCTGCACGCGACGTCGACCCCTTCGCCGGGGGCCGCGTCCAGATGGCCGAGTTCGAGGTCGACGAGGGCAGTCCCATCGCCGGACAGACCGTCGCGCAGGCCGACCGGTTCGACGCGCTCACGTTCGCCGCCATCCTCCGCAACGGCAACGTCGACATTCCCCGTGGGGAGACGGTCATCGAAGCTGGTGACCGCGTCGTCGTCATCGGCTCGCCCAAGTCGGTCCAGGAGTTCGCCACGACCGTCGCGCCCGAGGAGTCGCCCGGCACGGCCGAGGAGGTCGTCGTCGTCGGTGGGTCGGAAATCGGCTTCCACGTCGCGCGACTGCTCGAAGAACGCGGCTTCAGTCCCCGACTCATCGAACGGGAGGCCGAACGGGCGCGCGAACTCGCCGAGGACCTCCCGAACACGGTGGTGATGGAGTCGGACGCGACGAACCTCGACTTCCTCGAGCGCGAACACATCGGCGACGCGGACATGCTCATCGCCGCGCTCGACTCCGACGAGAAGAACCTCCTCGTCTCCCTCCTGGCCCAGCGGCTGGGCGTCGAGCGCACCGTCGCCGTCATCGACACCACCGCCTACGTCGAACTGTTCGAGGCCGTCGGTATCGACGTCGGCGTCTCCCCCCGCGAGGTCGTCGCCGAGGAGATCACCCGGTTCACCCGCGAAGGCGGTGCCGAGAACGTCGCCCTCATCGAGTCCGACAAGGCAGAGGTGCTGGAGATAGAGGTCGACGCCGAGAGTATCCTCGCGGGGAAGCCGATTCAGGAGTCGGTGTCGTCGCTCCCTGAGGGCGTCGTCATCGGCGCGATCACCCGTGACCGCGAGTTCATCGTCCCCCGGGGGAACACACACATCCAGCCTGGCGACCACGTGGTCGTCTTCGTCGATACGGCGGTCAGCGACAAGGTCTCGAAGCTGTTGTGACGTCACGCGCCGTGCTCGGCGGCGCTACGTGTCTTCTGACGTCGTGAGCCGTTCTGTCGCCGCGCGGACGTCTTCGACCATCGACGCCTGGCGCTCGTTCGCCGCGGCGATGTCCCCCACGCCCGCAGAGACCTCCGCCGCCGCGTCGGCGACGTCGTCGGCCATACTCGCGACGGCCTCGGTGCTCGACGCCTGCTCGTCGGTCGCCTCGGCGACGCTCCTGATGCCCGCTGCGGTCTCACGAACCGCCCCGGCGATCTCTTCGAGGTCGGACTGGGCGTCGTCGACCTGGTCGAGCCCCGTCGCCACACGCGCTGTCGCGTGGTCGAGGCTCGACACCGTCTCGGCCGTGTCGGCCTGTATCTCCGCCACTGTCGCCTCGATCTGTCGCGCCTGCGACTGGGCCTCCCCGGCGAGGGATTTCACCTCGTCGGCGACGACGGCGAAGCCGTCGCCCGCCTCGCCGGCGCGGGCGGCCTCGATGCTCGCGTTGAGCGCGAGGATGTTCGTCTGGTCCGCGATGGAGTCGATCACCTCGACGATGTCGTCGATGTGGTCGACGCGAGCCTCGAGCGCCTCGACGTCGGCAGCGACGTCGGCCGCCGCCGCGTTCACGTCGGCCATCGCCGAGGCGGCAGCCGTCGCCGAGTCGTGCCCACGACTAGCGAGGCGCTCGGCCTCCGTGCTCTTCGTCTCCACCTCGTCGGCCGTCGCTGCGATCTCTTCGACGGTCGCGCTCAGGTTCGACACCTCCGCGGTGACCGTCCCGGCCCGCTCTGTGAGGCCGGCGGCGTGGTCGTCTATCTGCCCGGAGCGGTCGGCGACCCGCGCGGCGGTCTCCTGGAGCGACTCGACGGGAGCTTCGACCTCGCGCTCGACGTCGCTCGCCAACTGTTCGTGTCGTTCCAGGGCGGTCTCCAGCCGGGACGCGTACGACTCGATGTACGTTTCCATCGCGATGGCCTGGTCGAACGAGACGATTTTCAACAGCGAGGTGACGCGCTCGACGACCTCGTCGACGGCGTCGCGGACGGCGGCCTCGCGCTCGTCGTCGCCATCGCCGTCGACAGCGCCGTACCGAGCGACGGCGTCGTCACCGACGGCCCGAGTGAGCCCCTCGTAGTAGACGCTGTACGCGCCGAGGTACAGCTCCGGGCCGAGGCCGAGCATGTCGTGGACCTTCCCGACTCTGGCCCGTCGCGCCACGTACTCGAGGTCGTAGTCACCCCCGACGAGGCCACGGAGGTACGTCGCCTGCGAGCGTTTCAGCGCGTCGAGCGGGAGCGACGACCGGTCGAGGACCGCCGCGGCCTCGGCGTCCGACTGCAGTCTGTCGTAGAACGTCTCGACCAGCGCGGGCGCGGCGTCGTCGACGACGTCGGCCATGTCGGTGAGTCGGTCCACGTCCGCCGCCGTGAGGTCGAGGAACGACGTTCGGCGCGCTAACTCTCGGCTGTCGATACCGATATCGGCCGCCAGCGCCTGTCCGTCGAGCTCTCGCCTGTCGGTATCGGTGACGCCCGTCCGTTCCGTCGAGTGAGAGGTGGTGTGTGACACGGTGAGGTCCTGTGAGCCCGCCGGTCGGCGGACCCGGTCGATGAGTGTCGATTCCCCGTCGACCCGTATCTCTCTCCGCCCGTGATACTGCGGGGAGTTATATACTCGCTCTCAGCAGTGATACTGCGCGAGCAACAGTCTTGTAGCCGAGCCGGCTCCACCCGCACATGACCGAGGGCCTTCGCGTCGAAGTCGCCGTCGCGTGTCCGTCGCACTGCCCGGTCGCCGCCGCCTCCGTCGACGTCGACGGCGGCATCGACCACGTCTCGCGGGCGGTGGTCGACGGCCAGCGCCTCGACGAGTATCGCGTCCCCCGCGGAGCCGAGGCGGTCGGGACGCCGGTGTTCGAGACCGACGACGAGGTGGTGTACCGGACCACCCAACCGTGTGAGCTGGGCTGTCCCTGCGAACGGCTCGAGGCGGCGGGGTGCCCGCCGACCAGTGTCCGCGCCGTCGACGGCGAACTCGTCATCGCCTTCCACGCGCCCGACCGGGCGACCGTCCGGCAGGTCGTCGCGACGCTCGACGAGGCCTTCGACGTCGAACTCCGTCGGCTCGTCGCCGGCGAGCGTCGAACCCGACGCACCGACACGACGGTCGTCGACCGGACGCGACTCACCGACCGCCAGCGCGAGGTCGTCGAGACCGCCTACCGGATGGGCTACTTCGAGTATCCCCGGGAGGCGTCGGCCGAGACGGTCGCGACGCGTCTCGGGGTCTCATCGTCCGCGTTCGCCGAGACGCTCCGGGCCGCCGAGCGCGCGGTGCTCGACGAGTTCCTGCCGTCGCGAGACCCGGTCCAGCCGGCGTAACGAGGTTTCGGTAGCCTAAAGAGCCACTCGGCACACGTCCCGGTGTGTATCGGACAGCAGGTGAGCGGCCGTGAAACTCCGCGTCAACTACCGGGCGAGTCTCAGTCTCGTCGGGACGGTGCTGAAGTATCTCGCCGTGCCCCTCCTCATCCCGCTGGTGACGGCGCTCATCTACGGCGAGACGGTGCTCCCCTTCGTGGTGACCATGGTCGTGACCGTCGTCGTCGGTGTCGGTCTCGAACGCCTCGAACCCGACCCGGACCTCCTCGCTCGCGAGGGGTTCTTGATGGTCGGGGTGACGTGGCTCGCCGTCAGTGTCGTCGGTGCCATCCCGTACTTCGTCGAGGCGCACGGGCTCCCCCCGGTCGTGACCCCCGTCCACCCCACGTCGACGCTCGGCAGTCCCGCGAACGCGCTGTTCGAGTCCATGTCGGGGTTCACCACCACGGGCGCGACGGTGCTCGGCGACATCTCGTTCGAGACCCACACCCGTGGAATCATGATGTGGCGACAGCTCACCCAGTGGCTCGGCGGGATGGGTATCGTCGTCCTCGCGGTCGCGATTCTCCCGGAACTCTCTGTCGGCGGCGCGCAGTTGATGGACGCCGAGGCACCAGGGCCGGGCATCGAGAAGCTCACGCCGCGCATCGCCGAGACGGCGCGGGCGCTCTGGGGGGCCTACCTCGGCTTCACGGTCCTCGAGATCGGCCTCCTCTACGGCCTCCACGTCGGCGGCATGGCACCGAACATGGACGCGTACAACGCCATCGCACACGGGCTGACGACGATGCCGACCGGCGGGTTCTCGCCGGAGGCCCGAAGCATCGAGGCGTTCTCGGCCGCGGCGCAGTGGGTCATCATCCCGTTCATGATCGCAGCCGGGACCAACTTCGCGCTCTTCTGGCACATGCTCACTGGTGAGCCGAAACGGCTGTTTCGCGACGCCGAGTTCCGCGTCTACGCGGGAGTGCTCGCCGTCGTCGGGGCGGTCGGCGCGGGCTTGCTCTTCACCGGTGCCGGCTTCGTCACCGCCGCGCCGGACGGCGGCACGTTCGATGCGGCCTACCTCGGAACGGTCCGCGGGGCAGTCGTCGGCAGCGTCGAGCCCGCGGTTCGCCACGCGCTGTTTCAGGCGGTCGCCATCGTCACGACCACGGGGTACGCGAGCATCGACTTCAACGCGTGGTCCGCACCGGCGCAGTACCTCGTCCTCTTCGCGATGTTCATCGGCGGGTCGGCCGGGTCGACGGGCGGTGGTATCAAGATCGTCCGCTGGTACGTCATCCTGAAGTCCATCCGTCGAGAGCTGTTCACGACCGCCCACCCGGACGCCGTGCGACCCGTCCGCCTCGGTGGGAACGCGCTCGACGAGCGGGCCGTCCGGGGTATCTACGCCTTCACGCTCCTCTATCTCGTCATGTTCTTCGTGGCCACGGTGCTGTTGTTCCTCGACGCGACGAGGGTCGGCCAGTCGCTGTCGGTCCTGGAGGCGATGAGCGCCGTCGCATCGACGCTCGGGAACGTCGGGCCGGGCTTCGGGAGCCTCGGCCCGATGGGGTCGTATCTGGACTTCTCGAACGTCAGTAAGCTGTTCATGATCGGACTCATGTGGGCCGGCCGCCTCGAGATTATCCCCGTGCTCGTGCTGCTCACCCCGGAGTACTGGCAGCGGTGAGCGTCGTCGAAAGCGGCTGAGTTCACAAAGGATTTAACGCGATGTGTCGACGTGGTGACCACGTCCAGCGCCCTCCCCACTCAGCCACGCCGGACGGTCCCCCAAACCATGTCATCACGGTACGCAGCCACCGATTCGCCCTCCCTCGGTATCGTCTGGGTCGCGCTCGTCGCGTACTCGCTCGTCGTCTGTGCCCTCCACTTCGGCGGCCTCGCCTACGAGGTGTACACCGCCATCTGGTGGTGGGACCTCCTCACCCACTCGCTGTCTGGCTTCGGCGTCGCCGCCTGGCTCGCCGTCGTCCGGTTCACACCCGTCGACGCCGGCCAGGTCGTCGTCCTCCCGCTCGTCGTCGTCGCCATCGGAGCCGGGTTCGAGGTGTACGAGTACCTGTTCAAGGACTTCTACGTCGAGTGGACACTGCAGTATTACGCCATCGACACGGTCGTCGACCTCGTCGTCGACGGCCTCGGTGCCGCCGTCTTCGTCCTCTGGGTCCGTCGCCGGGCGGACGCGGATGCGGACGCCGTCCTCCCCGGACGGGCGTGACGTGAGTCGCTGACACGGCTCGGCTGTCGCCGCCGTCGGCGCGGGCATCTTCGTCCTCACCGGGCTGGCGGTCGACATCTCTGGACCGGCGGCCATCGTCGCATTCGCGCTCAACGGCGGTGTGACGACGTTCACAGCGCTCTCGTACGCCGAGTTGGCCTACGGCCATCCCCCAGAACGGCGGCGGGTACACCTACGTCCGCGAGGGATTCTCCGCGCCCGTCTCGTTCGTCATGGGGTGGACGCGCTGGTTCACGTACATGATCGCCGGGGCGCTGTACGCACTCGGCTTCGCGTCGAACTCCGTCGAGTTCGGCCACCTCTACGACGTCGACCTCCCCGCGCCGGGGGTTGGGTGCGCCCTCGTCGCCGTCGCCATCGCCGTCGAGTCCGACGTCGCCGACGAGGTCGTGAACCTGATGCGTGATTGAGCCCCATCGCCCGTGTCGCCGCGCCATCGGGGACGTCAGCTGCGATTCCCGACCACAGAGAACCGTCTGTGGAGGTAACGTCGCTGGGGAGTAATCGAACAGTATGGACACCTGGGACCACCGCGAGGCTCGTGCGCTCGTCGACGCCTTCGTCCACTCGGAACAGCTCAGCGCCGACGCCGCGGCGCGGGCGCACGACCTCATCGACAGCAACCAGCCGGTGCGCGCGCTCGAACTGGTTCGGGCGGCGGCCTCGTACGCGACGGCCGTCGGCTGACGACCCGCGCTCGGAGGTGCACCGCTGCGCCCGCCGCGCCCGCCGCGGCCCGTCGCCACGAGGGGCGACGGGAGCTTAGTTCTCGACCGCCGACGCCGCACGGATCATCGTCGCCTCGTCGAACTTCGGCGCGACGAGTTGCAACCCGACGGGGAGTCCCTCGGCGTCCCCCGCGGGCACCGAGATGGCGGGGAGGTTCGCGAGGTTCACCGGGACGGTGTTGGCGTCCATCAGATACAGTTGGAGCGGGTCGTCGAGGCTCTCTCCCAGCTCGGGCGGGAGGACGGGCATCGTCGGCGACGCGACGAGGTCCACCTCGTCGAAGACGCTCTCGAAGTCCCGGCGGACCCACGCGCGGGCGTCCTGGGCCTTCTTGTAGTACTTGTCGTGGTAGCCCGCGGAGAGAGCGTAGGTGCCCAGCAGGATGCGGCGCTTGACCTCCGCGCCGAAGCCCTCCTCGCGCGCCGTCGCGAACGACTCGTTCCAGTTGCCCTCGCCACCCGAGACGCCGTACCGGACGCCGTCGAACCGCGCGAGGTTCGAGGAGGCCTCGGACGTGGCGATGACGTAGTACGCCGCCAACGCGTGCTCGATGGACTCGAGCGAGACCTCCTCGTAGGTGGCACCCTGTGCCTCCAGTTCGGCGATCGCGTCCCAGAACGCCTCGACGACCGCTTCGTCGGCGCCCTCGACGAGTTCCGTGGGGACGCCGAGGGTGAGGCCCTCGACGTCGCCGTCGGCGGCCGCGGCGTAGTCGGAGCCGTCGCCCGCGTCGACCGTCGTGGAGTCGTTCGGGTCCGACCCGGAGACGACGTCCAAGAGCGCGGCGGCGTCCTCGACGGAGGGGGCGATGGGACCGATCTGTTCGAGGGAGTTGGCGTAGGCGACGAGGCCGTAGCGCGAAACGAGGCCGTACGTCGGCTTGATACCGACGACGCCGCAGAAGGCGGCGGGGCAGCGAATCGACCCGCCGGTGTCGGAGCCGAGCGCGAGGTCGGCGTCGCCAGCAGCGACCGCCGCAGCCGACCCACCCGACGAGCCGCCGGGGACACGGTCGGCGTCGACCGGGTTCCGCGTCGGTCCGAACGCGGACGTCTCCGTCGTCGTCCCCATGCCGAACTCGTCCATGTTCGATTTGCCGACGATGGTCGCCCCGGCGTCCTTGAGACGGGAGACGACGGTGGCGTCGTAGGGTGGGACGTAGTCGGTGAGCATCGCCGACCCGCAGGTCGTTCGGACCCCTTCGGTGGAGATGTTGTCCTTGACGGCGACCGTCCTGCCCGCGAGCGGGCCGTCGTCGTCGCCGTCGATACGCTCCTCGGTGATGAAGGCGTTCAGGTCGGCCATCTACGACACCCGCGGCCCCTTGAAGTAGCCGCCCTCGCTCTCGGTGGCGTTCGAGAGCGCCTCCTCCTGTGAGAGGCCCTCACGGACCTCGTCGGGGCGCATCACGTTCACGAGGTCCTCGTCGGCTTCGACCTCCGGGACGTCGTCCAGGGCGTCGAAGTACTCGAGGATGTCGGCGAACTGCGCGGCGAACTCCTCGACCTCCTCGTCGGCCAGGTCGACACGCGCCAACTCCGCGACGTGGCGAACCTCCTCGCTGTCGACGGGCGAATCGCTCATGGGTGACCGAAACCGTGGCCCGGGAGTAAGGGTTTCGGTGCCCGTCGGCGAGTGGGGGTGCGGTGGGTCACGAGCGCCCGAGGTCGGCGAGTCGGGCCCCGAGCGTCGTCCGTAGCGATTCGAGGTCGCCGCCGATGCGGATGAGCTGGTACCCCTCGTCACGCGCCGTCCGCGCGGCGTCCACGTCGTTCCTGATACGCCCCACGGGAACCCCGGCGTCGAGGCACGCCTCGCGCGTGCGGTCGATGGCGGCCTGGACGGCCTCGGCGCTCCGCTCCGTCGGGTCGCCGCCCGACATCGACATCGCCAGGTCGGCGGGGCCGATAAAGGCAAAGCCCAGCTGCGGAACCGACAGGAGTTCGTCGATGTGCTCGACGGCACGTGCGTTCTCGACCATCGTCCCCACGAGCACCTCCCGGTCTTCGCCTTCGACGTGACTGTCGACGTAGCCCGCCCATCGCGCCGTGCGGCCGACGCCGACGCCCCGGTCGCCGACGTCGCCGTCGTACGAGAAGTGCGCCGCCGCGACGGCCCGGCGGAGTTCGTCTGCGGTCTCGATGCGCGGGAGGAGGATGGTCCGGACGCCCGCGTCGAGCACCTTTCGAACGAGCGGCGGGTCCGGTGCCGGGAGTCGGACGAGGAGTTCGATGTCGCCGGCCTCGGCGGCGCGGGTGAGTTCCTCGAAGACGGTGCTGTCGTATGGGCTCGGCCCACCGTGTTCGAAGTCGAGCCAGACGAAGTCCAGTCCGACGTCACCGAGCGTCTCGATGACCGTCGGCGAGAACGTATCTGCGCTCGCGCCGAAGAGCGTCTCGCCCTCTTCCAGCGCCCGCCGGAGCCCGTTTCGGGTTCTCATCGCTCACCCTCCTCGAGCGCGGCGCGGTTCACGGTCGAGTCGGGGAGTGCGCCCTCGTAGACGGTACGGACGTTGGCGGCCGCTCGACGACTCATCCGTTCCAGCGCCTCCGCGGTCACCCCGCCGACGTGCGGCGTCAGGAGGACGTCGTCGCGGGCGGCGAACGGGTGGTGTTCGCCGGGCGGTTCCTCCGCGAAGGTGTCGAGGCCGGCACCGCCGATTCGGCCGGCGTCGAGGGCTGCGAGGAGGGCGGCCTCGTCGACGATCGGCCCTCTGGCGGTGTTGACGAGGACTCCGTCGGGGCCCAGGGCGGTCAGTTCGTCGGTCGAGACCACTCCCCGGGTCTCGGGGGTGAGCGGCGCGTGGATGCTCACGGCGTCGGCGCGCTGGAAGAGGGCGGGGAGGTCGGTCACGCGGTCGACGCGGGCGGGGACGTCGGCGTCCGCGAGGTAGGGGTCGTACGTGCAGACGGCCTGTCCCATCCCCTGGGCGAGGTCGGCCGTCTCCCGTGCGATGGCACCGAAGCCGAACAGACCGAGCGTGTCGCCCGTCAGTTCGCGGCCGGCGAACGCCGAACGGTCCCACCCGCCGGACCGGACGTGGCGGTCGGCGGTGCGGAGGTGCCGCCGGACGCCGAACAACAGCGCGAGCGCGTGTTCCGCGACGGAGCGGGCGTTCGCGCCGGGGGTGTTGCAGACGACGATACCGCGACGTGAGGCGGCGCCCACGTCGACGTTGTCGAGGCCGGCACCGTGCTTCGCGACGACCTTCAGCCGGTCCGCGCGGTCGATGACTCCGGCGTCGAGGTCGGTCACCCGGACGATGACCGCGTCGTAACGTCCGATGTCGGCGAGGGCGTCGTCGACACTGTCGTACTCGTCCATCCCGGTACAGCGGGCGAAGTCGCTGATCGATTCGGGGCCGGCGGAGTCGATGTGGGCGGGGAGGAGGACCTCCCATGCAGGAGACATGCCGGTCGTTTCAGGCGGATGAACAAAAGTGTGCGCCCCGAACAAAACATTCATGACTGAAAGGTGGTTCACCCAGCGTAATCGCTGGCCCGTCGCGAATCGTGTCGCTTGTGCACCGTCTGAACCGCACCGTATGCTATTTTTCATGTTTTTTGTCTGGATAGAAATTGGGTAGGTTTATGTATCACCACCCCTTACAATGGTATCGACAACGACTGCGCTGCAGTCACTTCTCCCCCACCCCAACCAATGACTGAATCCGTGCGAAGCTACGACCGAGACCGGAGTCGCGCACGCGCGCGCACGAGCGAGAGCGAGGACGAATCCCCCGCCACAGACGAGTCCCTCCACTGCCCCGAATGCAACGGCCCGCTGGCGACCGACACCGAACACGGCGAGACGGTGTGTGAACACTGCGGACTCGTCGTCGAGGAAGACGAGATCGACCACGGCCCCGAGTGGCGTGCGTTCGACGCGAACGAGAAGGACCAGAAGTCCCGCGTCGGTGCCCCCACGACGAACATGATGCACGACAAGGGGCTGTCGACCAACATCGGCTGGCAGAACAAAGACGCCTACGGCAACTCGCTGTCCTCGCGCCAGCGCGAGAAGATGCAGCGGCTCCGCACCTGGAACGAGCGGTTCCGCACCCGCGACTCCAAGGAGCGCAACCTCAAGCAGGCGCTCGGCGAGATCGACCGGATGGCGAGCGCGCTCGGCCTGCCCGACAGCGTCCGCGAGACCGCGTCGGTCATCTACCGCCGCGCGCTTCAGGACGACCTCCTGCCCGGCCGAAGCATCGAGGGCGTCGCCACCTCGTCGCTGTACGCGGCCGCTCGACAGGCCGGCACGCCCCGCTCGCTCGACGAGATTACGGCCGTCTCCCGGGTCGAGAAAGACGAGATCGCCCGCACCTACCGGTACGTGGTACGCGAGCTCAAACTCGAGATCAAGCCCGCCGACCCCGAGCAGTACGTGCCCCGGTTCGCGTCAGACCTCGACCTCTCCGACGAGTCCGAGCGCCGCGCCCGCCAGCTCCTCCAGAACGCCAAAGAGGCGGGCATCCACTCGGGCAAGTCGCCCGTCGGCCTCGCCGCCGCTGCGGTGTACGCCGCCTCCCTCCTGACGAACGAGAAGGTCACCCAGTCGGAGGTGTCGGAGGTCGCGAACATCTCCGAGGTCACTATCCGAAACCGCTACCACGAGCTGCTCGAAGCCGAAGAGCAGGTTCAGGTCCCGTAACTCGGGTCCTCACCCGGCGACCACGCTCCGCAGCGCCCGTGAGCGGACGGAGAACGGAAACGCACAAACCGGTCCGGGCGAAGCCCTCAGCATGGAGACGACGCGTCACTTCACGGCGACGGTCTACCTCGTCCACGACGGGGCGACCGCCCTCCACGAACACCCGAAACTCGGAATCCGTCTCCCGCCCGGCGGACACGTCGACCGCGACGAACTCCCCCACGAGACCGCCCTGCGCGAGGCGCGCGAGGAGACGGGCCTCACCCCGACGCTCCTCACCGACCACGCCGACATCGCCTCCGAGACCGCACGGACGATTCCGCGGCCCCGACATCTGATGCTCGCCGACGTCAACCGCTTCGGCGACCGAGTGGGCCACCAGCACATCGACCACGTGTTCTTCGCGACGGTCGACTCGCGGGCGATAGACCCCGCCGAGGACGAAGAGCCGGCGGCCGCGTGGGACTGGTACACCCCCGACGACCTCCGCGGTGTCGACGTCGACAGCGACGTGCGGGCACTGGGCATCGAAGCAGTGGAGGCGGCGGCCGCGCGGTTCGGCTGACCACGGTCGTCAGCGACGCGGGAGACCGGTCGTCTCGAGTCGCTCGACGGCGTCGTCGACGTCGACGGGCGGGTCGTCCCAGCCGAGTCGGTCGAACAGGCGGACGACGGCCGGCGGCTGTAATCCCGCGGTTGTGAGCGTCTCGGGGTCGGTGAGGACCTCCGCGACCGGGCCGTCCGCGACGAGGTCGCCCGACGGTCCGACGACGACGACCCGGTCAGCCACCCGCGGGATGAGTTCGACGTCGGGCGTGACGGTCACGAGCGTCGCACCGGCACGGTGGCGGCGGTCGAGCAGGGCCAGGACGTCGGCCGTTCGAGGGGCGTCGACGGCACTCGTCGGCTCGTCGAGGAGGAGGACGCTCGGGTCGAACGAGAGGACGCTCGCGAGCGCCGCGCGCTTCTTTTCGCCACCACTCAGGCGGTGCGGCGGCTTGTCGAGCAGTCCGTCGAGGTCGAGCGCGTCGGCCAGCGCGTTCACGCGGCGGTCCGCTTCCTCTCGCGGGACACCCAGTTGTGCGGGGCCGTACTCGATGTCGGCGCTGACCGTCGTGTTGAACAGGTAATCGTCTGGGTCCTGGAGTAACACGCCGAGACGCTCGCGGACCGCCTCGGCGTTCTCCGTCTCGCCGAAGTACTCGACGCGGCCGTCGGCGGGGTCGACGAGTCCGCCGAGTACCGACAGGAGCGTGCTCTTCCCGGAGCCGTTCGGCCCGGTGATGGCGACGCGCTCGCCGGCCTCGACAGTGAGGTCGACCCCGGCGAGGCCGACAGTCCCGTCAGGGTACTCGTAGCGGAGGTCGCGCGCGCAGAGGACGGGCGCAGTCACGGGAGGACCACCAGCCCGAGCGCGCCGAGTGCGACGGCGGCGAAGAGCGCGTCGCGGACGCCGAGCGGACTGGGGCGACGGTACGGCGTCGCGGGGCGGGCCCCGCCGCGGGCGCGCATCCCCCGTTCGACCCGCTCGCCGCGTTCGACGGTCCGCAGGAGGAAGCTCCCCGAGAGCGCACCGAGTTCACGCCACTCGTCGAGGAGGCCGCGCGGACGAAGCTGCCGGCTCTCGCGGGCGAGCAGCGCTCGGTGGAGTTCGTCGAAGCACAAGAACAGGTAGCGGTACGTGAGCGCGAACAGCGTCGTCGGCGTCGCCGGCGCGCCGAGGCTCCGGAGCGTCGCCACGAGCGTCCCGAACGGGGTCGTCATCGACAGCACGGTCACGAGGGCGACGCTGGCGACGACGCGCGTCTCGAACAGGGCGACGTACGCGAGGCCGGGACGAGTGACGGCGACACCTGCGACGGAGACCAGCGTCGGACCCGGTGCGAGGACGAGCTGTGGGAGGACGACGACGCCCGAGAACGCCGCGACGGCCAGCGTCCGGGCGAGGAAGGGGCGGGGTGGGAGTCGAGCGACGACAGCGAGCGCGGCGGCGAGGCCCGCAAGCCCGACGAGCACCGCGAAATCAGTCGACAGGGCGGCCGCGACGAGGAGCGCGACGATGCCCAGGAGGCGGACCGTCGGGTGGAGTCGCTGGACGACCCCGTCGGTCGCAGCCGCCTCCTCAGCGGCGAGGGCGGTGCGGACGACGCCCGCGAGGTCCGTCGAGACGTGGAACACGGCACCGGCCATCGGGTCAGGTGTCGACGTCGCGGTCGAGCAGTCGCCCGAGACCGACGGCGACGAGGAGGGTCACCGCGGTCCCGACCAGGCCGGAGACGAGCGTACCGACGACCGTTCCTGTCCCCGCGACCGAGTAGTCGGGGAACGGGCTGGACAGGAGCGTCCGTTCGTGCTCGGTCGCGCCGGTCGCTTCGGCGACGTTCTCCAGCGGCTCGGCGTACCCCACGGCACCGGCCGCGAGCGCGAACACCGGGGTGAGGAGCACGAGCACGACGAGGGCGACGAGCGACCGACGGAGCCAGGTCGGGGCGTCGGCCCAGGTCGCGCTCATACCGTCGCCTCCTCGGGCCTGTCACCGCCGGTGTTCGGCCCAGTGAGACCGAGCACGAGGTCCGGGCGGACGTCGAGGAGGTACCGGACCACGAGGACGGTGATGAGTCCCTCGACGAGACCGAGGACGGCGTGGCCCGCGGTCATCACGGTGAGGGTGGTGGCGAGGTCGTACGCGAACGTCGAGGAGAGGCCGGCCTGGAGGCCGACGGCGGCCGCCGACACGGTGATGGCACCCCACCCGGCGACGAACGCGGCGATGGTCTCGCCGAGGCCGACGAGCGCGCGGAAGAGCGCGTAGCCGACGAACACGTCGACGACGGCCATGTTCAGGAGGTTCGCGCCGAGGGCGAGGACGCCGCCGTCACCGAAGACGAACGCCTGGACGACGACGACCGAAGCCATCGCGAGACAGCCGAGATACGGGCCGAGCAAGATGGCGGCGAACGCGCCGCCGACGAAGTGGGCGCTCGTCCCACCGGGGATGGGCCAGTTGAGCATCTGTGCGGCGAAGATGCCCGCCGAGACGACACCGAGTAACGGGACGCGTGCGTCGTCGAGCCGGCCGTTCAGCCGCCACGACGAGAAGCCGATGGCCGCTGCCGCGAGGACGAAACACCCCGCGAGCACCCAGGGGTCGAGAAAGCCGTCGGGAATGTGCATACTGTGTTCGCTCCGATGGTTTCTCCCTGCACCAATAATACTTCCTACTCGATTCGTAATACGCTTACCACGCCGCTAGAGAGAGAAACGAACAGACAATAGCTGGATACATAGTTGGAGGTATTCGCAGATGAGGGCCGGATATCGAAACAGGTTCCGGTTGGAGTCCGAGCAGGTGGGTCGGCGGATACAAAGCTTCATCGCGCCGGAGTCGGGACCTGGAGGCATGTCCGAGCGCCTCGAACGCGTGAGCCTCACCGTCCCGACCGACCTGCTCGCGGAATTCGACGACGTCGTCACCGACGCCGACTACGACAGCCGGTCGGAGGCCGTCAGGGACGCGCTCCGCGGCTTCGTCTCCTCGTACCGGTGGCGCGACGACCTCGACGGGAGACACCAGGGTTCCGTCGTCATTCTGTACGACCACGACGTCACGGGCGTGACTGACGCGCTGCTCGACCTCCAGCACGACCTCCACGAGACCATCATCTCGACCCAGCACGTCCACCTCTCGGCGGACCGCTGTCTGGAGACGCTAGTCGTCGACGGCCCGGCGGCCGACATCCGTGAACTCGTCCGTCGAATCCAGTCCCTCCGCGGGATTCAGCAGGTCCAGTTGGCCGTCGTCGGTGCCGACGACGGGGCCACGTCCGTCCACAGCGACGCTGGAGCCGGCGACGGCCACGACCACTGAGTTCACCGAGTGCAGCCACGATGGGCCCTCACTCGACGGCTGCTGTGCGCTCACTCACTCGAGCGGGCCCGCGTCGTCACCGCCCTCGTCCACCAGCGACCGAATGTACTGGCCTACGTGGTCGTCCATCCGCCGCTTGTAGCCCGCCTGCCGCGCCAGTCGGTCGAGTTCCCGCGAGACGAGGCTCCCGTACTGGACCGCCTTCTTGTCGGCACGGGTCACGCCCGGAGGGAGCACGCCCTCGGCGGCGCGTCTGAGGGCGACTTTCCGCTCCTCGTCGGTCGCCAGCAGGTCGGCTGGGAGCGCGAGCGCGGCCGCGACCACCCGGTCGTGAAGCAGCGGCGCGACGGGTTCGACGCCCGCCACCCGGAGGGTGAGGACGTCCCGTGGTAACTGCTGGGGGAGCGTCTCGACCGTCTCGCGTCGGGCGCCGCGGACGGTGTCGGCGGCGACGCGGTGGTCGTCGGCGGGCGAGACGACCTTCGCGTAGCCGCCGAACAGTTCGTCCGCGCCCTGTCCCACCGCCAGCCGGGAGAAGCCGTCCGCCCGAGCGCGCTCGGCCACCAGGAACAGCGGGAGGGCGATTCCGACGTCCATCGGGTTCGTCCGACCCGTGGCACGGACGACGTCGGGGACGGCGCGGACGAGGTCGTCGTGTGTGAGGTCGACGACGCGGAGGTCTCTGTCCATCTCGGCGGCCGCCTCGCGGGCGGCCGCCACGTCGTGTGAGTCGGGGAAGCCCGCGACGTAACAGGGCGCGTCGACACCGCTGGCGACGAGCGCGGAGTCGATTCCGCCGGAGAACGCGACGGCGAGTCCGTCGGCGGAGACGGCCCGGACGCGGTCCAAGACGGCGTCGCGGACGCGTTCGACGGCCGCGTGGTGGTCCGGTTCGGGTGCGGGGTCGGGGAGCGTCCACGTCCGCGTCTCCGTGTCGGCGTCGAGGTCGACCACGCGACCGGCGTCGACGAGACGGGGGTCGACGAGGCGTCGCGGGTCGAAGCTCCAGCGGCCGGCCGCGCGGTCCGCGTCCCGTTGGGCCTCGACGAAGACGGGTTCCCGCCCGAGGACGTCGCGGACGACGCGGCCGCCGCGCCCCCCGACGAGTCGTCCGTGCTCGACAGCCGCCTGCGTGTCGAGTGCGCCGGCGAACCCACCGGTTCCGGGAAGCGGGTGCTCGTCTGCGACGGCGGTGCGGACGACGGCAGCGGGTGCGCCACGGATTCCGTCACGAGGACGCGTCATCGGTGCACCACGCTCGTCACGACTCGGCCTCGGCACTCGACACTCACAGGACGTCGAGGACGGTGTGTTTCACCCGACGCGGGACCCCAGAGAGCGCCTGCTGGATGGAGACGCGCCACGGGGTTCGCCGCCCGACGACGCTCGTTCCGCCGGCACAGATGGCCTCGAGGATGGCTTCGGGTGTGCGTTCGTCAGTGTCCACCTCGGTGACGGCGCGGCCGACCATCTCGGCGATGTGGGCGTCGCTTCCCGCCGTCATCGGGAGGTCGTGCGCCTTGGCGAACTTCTCCGCCTTTCGGTTGGCGAGCCCCGTCAGGAGGCGCGAGTTGTACACTTCGATGGCGTCCGCGGTGGCGAGTTGCTCCCGGGTGATGTGTCGGGCGACGCCGTGGCGAGAGGTTTGAAACGGGTGGGGGACGATGGCGACTCCTCCGAGGTCGCGAATCCGGTCGAGCGTCTCGTCGAACGGGAGGCCCTCGGGGACGAGTTCGGTGATGCCGAAGGCGAGGACGTGGCCGGCGGCGGAGGAGATTTCCATGCCGGGGATACCGACGAGACCGTAGTCGGCGGCGACGGCCGCCGCCTCGAGGCTCGCGTCGATCTCGTCGTGGTCCGTGACGGCGATGGCGTCGAGGTCGGCCGCCTGCGCGCGCTCGAGCAGGTCCTCGACGGGGTCGCGCCCGTCGTACGACAGCGCAGAGTGTGCGTGCAACTCGACCGATAACACGGGTTGAACTTGTGCGGGTCAGTAAAAAAGCGCCTCGGTCCGCCGCGCTACTTTTTGGTGGCCATGCTCGGTGCGATGATGGCGAACGTCACGAGGGTGGCGACGGCGACGGCGATGACGTAGAGGACGACCGGTTCTCCGACGTGCCCCTCAGTGATAGCCGTGAGGAACTCGTTGTCGAGCGCCATCACCGCGAGGCCGGCGATGGCGAGGACGATCCCGAGCGTGCCCCAGATGCGTGACTCTTCCATTACTCGTGGGTGACTTGGCGACTCGATATAGGAGTGTCGAAATCCCTCGTCGTGGTCCGACCGCGGGCGCCGTCACCGCGGCTCCGGGACGGGCCGCCACCTTCGGCCGGAGCGGCAACGGACGGCGAGCGCCGGAGACGTCCCCGGCTACGATACCCACGAACGTGGATAGGGAAACGCATTAATGCGGACGGGATAGACAGGGAAGTGAATGAGCCTTCGCGATTCGGACCGCGCCATCGTCGAGCGTGAACTCGGTCGGGAGCCGACGCCCGCCGAAGCCGCGCTCTTCGAGAACCTCTGGAGCGAACATTGTGCGTACCGCTCGTCTCGGCCTCTCCTCACCGCCTTCGACAGCGAGGGTGAGCAGGTGGTCATCGGCCCCGGCGACGACGCCGCCGTCGTCTCCCTCCCCGGGTCGGAGGACGTCTACATCACCCTCGGCATCGAGAGCCACAACCACCCCTCGTACGTCGACCCGTTCGACGGCGCCGCGACCGGCGTCGGCGGCATCGTCCGCGACACGCTGTCGATGGGTGCGTACCCCATCGCCCTCACCGACTCACTGTACTTCGGCCCCTTCGAGAACGAACACTCGCGGTATCTGATGGAGGGAGTCGTCGAGGGAATCAGCCACTACGGGAACTGCATCGGCGTCCCGACCGTCGGCGGAAGCGTCAGTTTCCACGCCGACTACGAGGGCAACCCGCTCGTGAACGTCGCCTGCGTCGGACTGCTCTCGCCGGACCGACTCGTCACCGCAAAGGCCCAGTCGGCCGGGAACAAACTCGTCCTCGTCGGGAACGCGACCGGGAGAGACGGTCTCGGGGGTGCCTCCTTCGCCAGCGAGGACCTGAGCGAGGACGCCGAGACGGAGGACCGACCAGCGGTACAGGTCGGTGACCCCTACGCCGAGAAACTGCTCATCGAGTGTAACGAGGCGCTCATCGACGAGGACCTCGTCCTGTCCGCGCGCGACCTGGGTGCTGCGGGGCTGGGTGGTGCCTCCTCGGAACTCGTCGCGAAGGGTGGCCTCGGTGCCCACATCGAACTCGACCGCGTCCACCAGCGCGAGCCGAACATGAACGCGCTGGAGATCCTCCTCGCGGAGTCCCAAGAACGGATGTGCTACGAAGTCGCCCCCGAGGACGTCGAGCGCGTACAGGAGTTGGCAGCGCGGTTCGACCTCGGCTGTTCTGTCATCGGCGAGGTGACCGAGGGCAACTACGTCTGCACCTTCGAAGGCGAGACGGTCGTCGACGTGCCGGGCGAGTTCCTCGCTGACGGCGCACCGATGAACGACCTCGATTCGGTCGAGCCACAAGCACCAGAGACAGACCGCCCCGACGTCGCCCTGACCGAGGCGTTCGAGGCGGTCGTCGCCAGCCCGAACACGGCCTCGAAGCGGTGGGTCTACCGGCAGTACGACCACGAGGTCGGCAATCGGACCTCGGTCCTGCCGGGCGACGACGCGGCGCTCGTGGCCATCCGAGAGGCCGGGAAGGCCCTCGCGCTCTCGGCGGGTGCGGACCCCAACTGGACGAGCGCCGCGCCGTACGAGGGCGCGCGTGCCGTCGCCTTCGAGAACGCGACGAATCTCGCCGCGAAAGGGGCACGGCCGCTCGCCGCCGTCGACTGCCTCAACGGCGGCAACCCCGAGAAGCCCGACGTGTACGGTGGGTTCAAAGGAATCGTCGACGGCCTCGCCGACATGTGTCGGCGCCTCGCCGTCCCGGTCGTCGGCGGCAACGTCTCACTGTACAACGACTCCGTCTCGGGCCCGATTCCACCGACGCCGACGCTGGCGATGGTCGGTGTCTCGGACGCCTCCGACGCTCCGCCGGCCCGCGTCGCCGGCGAGGGAACACTCCTCGTCGTCGGCGCGAGCGGTGACGGCCTCGGCGGCTCCGAACTCCTCGCGCAGTTCGGCGGCAGTGACCGCTTCCCGACGCTCCCGAGCGACCCCACGGCCGTCGTCGACGCGCTCGCCGACGTCGCCGGCCAGTCGTCGACCCTGGCGGTCCACGACGTGAGCCACGGCGGTCTCGCGGTGACGCTCGCCGAGATGGTCTCGACAGCGGGAGGGGTCGATGCCAGCGTCGACTCGCTCGCCGCCCTGTTCGAGGAGACGCCCGGCCGCGCGGTGGTCGAGACGACGGCTCCCGAGCGGGTCCGCGAGCGGTTCGCCGACGTCGCGCCGGTCGCCGAGGTGGGGTCGGCGACGGCGGACGGGACGCTACGGCTCGACGTCGGCGGCGAGTCGCTCTCGTACGGGCACGAGACGATTTCGGACCTGCGTGACGTGCTCACGCGGGGACTGGACTGATGCCCGAGGTGAGGACCCGAACCGGCACGAGAGCCTGACGGACGCGACGGATCTGCACGCCACGCCCGGACCGCTCCGGCGAGCACGGTGCACCCGTCGCGAGACGGAGAACAGAACAGCCGATTCAGGCGGCGAGCAGCGGGAGCCCGAACGCGACGACGAGACCGACGACGAGGACGGCGAGGCCGATGCCGACCTGCGAGGAGGAAAACTCCTGCATCGGCGAGGTGACGCGCCCGTCGTCGTCACTCTGGTGGTCGCTGTGGTCGTGGTCACCCGCGTGGTGGTCGTCTCCGTGGGCGTGGTCGTCCATACGTGAGTGATGCGCGGCGGGATACAAAAACTGCGGGGAAACGTCGGTGCCGTACGGTCGATGCTGCCGAGACGGAGGGGAGCCACGAGGCCGAACCGGGGTTAGGTCGGACGCCCACCGCGAGCGAGTCGTCCTGAACCGACGGAACCAAACCGTCTCCGCTCGGGGCTCTGAGCAATGCCAGACGGAGACATCGAACGGCGGTGGTGGAGAGAGTCCGTCGTCTACCAGGTCTACCCGCGAAGTTTCAACGACACCGACGGCGACGGCGTCGGCGACATCCCGGGCATCGTCGAGAAGGTCGACTACCTCGACGACCTGGGCGTGGACGTCGTCTGGCTCAACCCCGTCTACGACTCGCCCAACGCCGACAACGGCTACGACATCGCCGACTACCGGTCCATCATGGACGAGTTCGGAACGATGGCCGACTGGGAGGAGCTACTGGACGAACTCCACAGCCGCGACATCAAGCTCATCATGGACCTCGTGGTGAACCACACCTCCGACGAACACGAGTGGTTCGTCGACTCCCGCGCCGGCGACCCCGAGTACGAGGACTTCTACATCTGGCGCGACGGGAGAGACGCCGACGAGGTGTCGTGGTCGGCGACGGAAGGCCCGGCGGGCGAAGCGCCCCCGAACGCCTGGAAGTCGTACTTCGGCGGCCCGGCCTGGGCGTACGACGAGGAGCGCGAGGCGTGGTATCTCCACCTCTTCGACGTCAAGCAGCCGGACCTCAACTGGGAGAACCCCCGAGTGAGAGACGAGGTGTTCGAGATGATGGAGTGGTGGTTCGACAAGGGAATCGACGGCTTCCGGATGGACGTCATCAACCTCATCTCCAAGCCCGAGGGCCTCCCGAACGACCCCGACGACCCGTTCTGTGGCGCGATGACGGGGCCGACGAACGGCCCGCGCGTCCACGAGTTCCTCGCGGAGATGAACGAGCGCGTCCTCGACCGCGAGTATCTGACCGTCGGGGAGATGCTCGGCCCGGAGATACCCATGGAGCACGCCCGCCGCTACCTCGACCCCGACGAGGACGGCCTCTCGATGCTGTTTCACTTCGAGCACATGCTGTTGGACCGTGGCGACGACATCTGGGAGCGCGACGAGTGGGCGCTCTCGGACCTCAAAGCGGTGTTCAACCGCTGGGACGACGGGCTGAAGACGGAGGGGTGGAACTCGCTGTACCTCAACAACCACGACCAGCCGCGGATGGTCTCGCGGTTCGGAAACGACGGCGAGTACAGGCGCGAGTCGGCGAAGCTTCTCGGGACGCTGTTACACACCCTCCGGGGGACCCCGTACATCTACCAGGGCGAGGAGCTCGGGATGACGAACTACCCGTTCGAGTCGCTCGACGACTTCCGCGACGTGGATACGCTCCGGCCGCTCGAGAACGCCATCGAAGCGGGCGAGGTCGACTCGTTCGACGCGGTGAAGGAGGCGGTCCGGGCGAACAGCCGCGACAACGCACGGACGCCGATGCAGTGGTCGGCTGGCCCCAATGCGGGCTTCACCGACGGCGAGCCGTGGCTCGGGGTGAACCCCAACAAGGGTGAGGTGAACGTCGAGACCGAGCGGGCCGACGAGGACTCGGTGTGGCATTACTATCGCGACCTCATCAGCCTCCGGAAAGAACACGACGTCGTCGTCTACGGCGAGTACGACCCCCTGTTCCCCGACGACGACACCGTGTGGGCGTACACTCGGACGCTCTCGACGGCAGACGGCGACGAGCGGTTGCTCGTCGCCCTCAACTTCTCCGACGACGACGTCGCGGTCGGTCTTCCCGACGACGTCACGAGCGAGGAGGGGGCGCTCCTCATCGGGAACTACCCGGTCGACGGCGACTCGGACGTCGTGTCCGAACTCGCGGCGGGCGACCTCCGTCTCCGGCCGTGGGAGGCGCGGGTGTACGACCTGCGCTGAGGACGAACGGTACCCGCGCGGGCCGACGCTCCGCGCCCGGCCCACACACCGTGTGCGCACGTCGCACACACCGCGCGGACCGATGGAAAAAAGAGTACCCGTTAGCGAGTTCTCTCTGATGACCGTTCCCGACCACGAACGCGCGTGGTGGAAAGAGTCCGTTGTCTACCAGGTCTACCCCCGGAGTTTCAACGACACCGACGGCGACGGTGTCGGTGACATCCCCGGCGTCGTCGAGAAACTCGACTACCTCGACGACCTGGGGGTGGACGTCGTCTGGCTCTGCCCCGTCTACGAGTCCCCGAACGTCGACAACGGGTACGACGTGGCCGACTACCGAGCCATCCTCGACACGTTCGGGACGATGGCCGACTGGGAGACGCTGCTGGCGGGTCTGCACAGTCGCGGGATGAAGCTCATCATGGACCTCGTGGTGAACCACACCTCCGACGAACACGAGTGGTTCGTCGACTCCCGCGCCGGCGACCCCGAGTACGAGGACTTCTACGTCTGGCGCGACGGGGAGGCGGTCCCCGAATCCGAGTACGAGGCAGGGCTGTACGACCCCGCCGAGTATGGGCTCCCGCGGGACGCCCGTGAGCGGCCGCCGAACGATTGGGAGTCGTTCTTCGGGGGGCCGGCGTGGACCTGGGACGAAGGAAGAAAAGAGTGGTATCTCCACCTCTTCGACGAGCGTCAGCCCGACCTCAACTGGGAGAACGCCGACGTGCGCGAGGAGGTGTTCGAGATGATGGAGTGGTGGTTCGACAAGGGGATCGACGGCTTCCGGATGGACGTCATCAACCTCATCTCGAAACCCGAGGGCCTCCCGGACGGCGAGGACGACGAGGCCATCGTCCGCGGTGCGGACAAGTTCGTCAACGGCCCGCGCGTCCACGAGTACGTCCGCGCCATCCACGACGAGGCCGTCCCCGACGACGCGATGACCGTCGGCGAGATGGTCGAGATGAGCGTCGACGAGGCGAAACGGTTCCTCGGCGACGACGGCGACGGCATGAGCATGGCCTTCAACTTCGACCACATGCGCCTCGACTTCGGTCCCGACGGCGGCCGCTGGTCGAAGGGCGAGTGGAGCGTCCGAGAACTGAAAGAGACCATCACGCGCTGGCAGGTGGGCCTCGACGGCGAGGGGTGGAACTCACTGTATCTCAACAACCACGACGAGCCGCGGATGGTCTCGCGGTTCGGCAGCGAAGCGTATCGCCGCGAGTCGGCGACGCTGCTCGCGACGCTCCTGTACACCCTGCAGGGGACGCCGTACATCTATCAGGGCGAGGAGATCGGGATGACGAACTACCCGTTCGAGTCGCTCGAAGAAGTGCGTGACGTCGACACTCTTCGAAACGTGGAAGAACTCGAACGCAAGGGGCGTTTCACCAGCGACGACGACCTGCTCGACCTCGTCCGATACCGCTCGCGGGACAACGCGCGGACGCCGATGCAGTGGTCGGCCGGCCCGACGGCCGGGTTCACCGACGGCGAGCCGTGGCTCCCGGTCAACCCCAACAAGAGCGAGGTGAACGTCGAGGCCGCGCGGGCGGACGCGTCGTCCATCTGGCACTACTACCGCGACCTCATCGACCTCCGACACGACGAGGACGTCCTGGTGTACGGCACCTACGACCTGCTCCTCCCCGAACACGACCGCCTGTGGGTCTACACCCGGACGCTGCGGGACGCGGAGGGAAGCGTGGCGGAGCGAACGTTGACCGTGTTGAACTTCGGGAGCGAGGCGGTCGAGTTCGAACCGCCGACGGGCGTGGCCGGCGAGGCCGACGAGGTGTTGATTGCGAACTACGGGGAAGTGAACACCACGGTCGAGGCGGAGACGCTCCGCCCGTGGGAAGCGCGGGTGTATCGGTTACGGTAGCGGTTCGATACAGCGGCATACGGTTTGTCGGAGACGTGTTCGAGAGCGATAGCGTGAGAACTGCGCCGCGAGCCGTCTCACAACGCCGGGCGGCCGTCCAGCCGTGAGCCGAGGGCGTGAGTACTGTCGAAGACGAAACGGTGAAACCCGGCCCCGGCGACTTCCGAACGAGAATGCTCACGAAGCGAATCATCCCCTGTATCGACGTCGACCTCGACGACGAGGGGAACGCAGCGGTCTACACCGGGGTGAACTTCGAGGACCTCAAGTACACCGGTGACCCCGTCGAGATGGCCAAGCGGTACAACGAGGCGGGTGCCGACGAGTTCGTCTTCCTCGACATCACCGCCTCGGCCGAGGGACGCGAGACGATGCTCAACACGGTGTCACAGGTCGCCGACGAGGTGTTCATCCCGCTCACCGTCGGTGGCGGCATCCGGACGAGAGACGACATCAAGGAGACGCTTCGGGCGGGCGCGGACAAGGTCTCCATCAACACCGCCGCCCTGGAGAACCCCGCCCTCATCGACGAGGGCGCGCGGGCGTTCGGGTCGCAGTGCATCGTCATCTCCGTTGACGCGCGCCGTCGCTACGACGACGAGGGGGAGTACTACGAACAGGTCGACGGCGAGTCCTGCTGGTTCGAGTGTACGGTGAAAGGCGGCCGCGAGGGGACCGGCGTCGACGTGGTCGAGTGGGCCACAGAGGCCGAGACCCGCGGTGCGGGCGAACTCTTCGTGAACAGTATCGACGCCGACGGGACGAAAGACGGCTACGACATCCCACTCACGCGCGCCGTCTGTGACACCGTCTCCACCCCGGTCATCGCCTCGTCGGGGTGTGGCGGCCCCGAACACGCGTACGAGGTGTTCACGGAGGCGAACGCCGACGCGGCGCTCGCGGCTTCCATCTTCCACTTCGACGAGTACACCGTCCGCGAAGTCAAAGAGTACCTCGCCGAGCACGGGGTGCCGGTCCGCCTCGAGGACTGACCGACGCGCTCGGCGGGAGGGGGACACAGAACGAGTCGGCGCGCGCCGACCGAAGTCAGAGGAACCGAACCGGTCAGTGGGCGGCCTCGAACGCCTCGCGGAAGGCGGTCGTCTTCGACTGGACGCGGCCGGCCGCGTCCGCGAGTGCGTCGAGGGGGTCAGCACCGTCTTCGGTCTTCAGCGTGAGGATCGGTTCGGTCTGTCCGCCGGACTGTTCGGGGTTGACGTCGTACGTCGCCGCGGCGACGCCCGGTGTCTCCAGCAGACTGCCCTTGAGGACGTTCATGAACGTGTGGTCCTCGCCGGCGATTTCGAGGCGGAGTTGGTCGGCCGTCTTGTCGATGACCCGCAGTTCCATGTCCTCTCATTTTCCGCTGACGCGTTTCAACGTTTCGTGTCCAGCGCGTCGGGCGCGGTCGGAGACGACCCTACAGCACGGGAAACAGCGACGCCACGTCCACCTCGCTGTCGACGAGTCGGTACCGGTGACCGTCGCGCTCGACCGCCCCGGCACGACAGAGGTGGTCGAGGTGTGCCCACGCCTCGCCGGGGCCGTGGAGGATGTGGATCCGCTCGAGCGCCCCGAAGAGGTGCGCCGAGACGGTCCAGACGTCACAGGGGCCGTGGTCGTCGAGAACGGCCACGACCCGGCGGGTGCGTTCGCGGTGGTGCTCGAGAATCGTCCGGGCACGGTCCGCCGGAGCGTCGATGGGGTCTCTGTGTCCCGGCCACGCCCGGTGCCAGTCCGCGTCGACGATGCGTTCGAGGCTCGCCGTGTACGCGTCGAGCGGGGAGTCGACCCGGAGGTCAGCGCCGCCGACGTTCGGCGTGTACTTCGGGAGGATGGCGTCGCCGACGAACGCCTCCGGTCGTTCCTCGTCGAACGCGAACCCGCACAGCCCGGCCGCGTGTCCGGGGAGGTGGACGACGTCGAGGGCGACGCCACCCACCCGTAACCGAGCGCCGTCTTCGAACGGTGTCACCTCGACCGGTTCGCCGCGCGCATCGGCGTGGCCGTCGAGGAACGACCGGAGTTCTCGCCGCGGCTCGTCGGGGAGCTGCCACTCCTCGAAGCGCCGTTCCTCGCGAGCGTGGTACGCCTCCCACGCGGCCTCGTCGCCCGAGACGAGGTCCGCATCCGCGGCGTGGACGTGGACCGTCGCCCCGCTCTCGGCCTGAATCGCGCCCGCGAAGCCGGCGTGGTCGGCGTGCCAGTGTGTGAGGACGACGTCGTCGACGTCCGAGAGCGCGAGGTCGAGCGAGCGGAGCCCCGATTCGAGTTCGACACGGGTCTCCGGCAGGGCGATGCCGGCGTCGACGAGGGCGACCCGGTCTCCCTGGTGGAGGACGTAGACGTCGTTCTTCCCCTCGAAGACGGTGTTCCCCAGCTGGATGCGTCGAACGTCGGTCTCCGACGAACTCGAATCCGTGGACATACCCTTCCTCCCGGGGGTGGCGTAATGAGTGTTTCACCCCGACGCGAGACGCCGACGGCACGAGGACGACACGGCCGTCGCTGTGCTGTGTCGTGAAGGCAAACGGGGACCGCAACGGAGGCGGGCCCCGGACTGACCAAGCCACTGCGAGGAGCACCAGTCCTGCAGGTGCCTGACGCGCCCGGCGGCATGTGACACCACGCGCGTCGAACTCTTATTGCAGAGATGTGTTGAAAAAGATGGTGTTCGCGCCAATTACAACCATTGATTCAGTATCGAGTACTATATTGTTCAAAGTTTATCCCCATATTACTGGATGATAAAAGGCATATCCGGCGTTCGACATGGTCGTTTGTGCACGTCTCGTCTGAAATCCTGGACCGGGAGCGAGTGGTCGTCAGCCCGCGCGCCGCCGGCGTGAGAGTGCACACCGTGCACGTTCACCGGACGTGATACGGCTGGTCACCGGCGATGAACCGCCCGAGGTCGACCTCGCGGCGGTAGTCGGTCCGCTGGAGTTCGCGGAGCCCATCGACGAGCCGGTCGTACGCCGCGTCGGTCCACTCGGCCGGGTCGAGCGCAGGGACGACGAGGAAACCGGCACCCCTGAGCTCCGTCCCGTGTAGCGTCTCGAGGTCCAGCGTCTCGTCGACCGGCCGCGCGGTGTGGTTCTCGAGAACGTACGCTGTCGCGCGGGCACCGACGGGGACGAGGACGTGTGCCGCGATGGCACGGAGCTCCGCGTCGAGGTAGGGTTCGAGCTCCGTGTAGTCGGCCTCCGTCGGTCCGTCGGCCTCGGGGACGCACATGTGGAGGTACGAGAGGTAGGTTCGGTTGACGGTCGGTTCGTCGCCCGTGGTCTCGAGGAGCCCCGCGTCCGCGAGTGCGGCCTGAAGCCGGCGGCCTGCCTCGTTCGTGAACGGCACGCCGGTGTCGGCGCCCCCGTGGACGCCCGGGTGGTCACCGATGACGTGGAAGTGCGCGTTGGCGTCGCCGTAGCCGGGAACGAAGCGGGCACAGTCCGGCCGCATCCCGAAGGGGTTGCTGGTCCGGTCCGTGACGTTCTTCACGGAACGGCGTACGAACGCGGTGATTAAATCGCCGCGGTTTCGTGTCGGCCCCGACCCACCGCAGCGGCGCTCCGGCGGAGCGAGAAGCGGGGACGAACGACCTCGAGAGAGGCGCCGGGCGTGAGCCGCGGGAGCGACGTCGGTTACAGTTCGACGCCGGAGGGAATGAGGCTCTCGGAGCGGAGGAGGTTCCCGTCGGCGTCGTAGACGAGGAACGTCTGTTTCTCGTAGACGACGAGGTCGTCGCCATCGAGCGATATCTCGACCCGGTAGCGCCCGTCGTCGACGTCGGCGCTGCGGCCGTACTCGCGTGCGGCCCGGATGAAGCGGAAGACGTTCTCGACGGACTCGTTCAGTTCGAGGATGAAATCGCCGGTCAGGCGGTTCGTGACGCCGACGACGCCCGTCGGTTCGTCGTCGTCGAGCGCGTCGACGAGCCTGAAGGCGACGTCCGTCTCGGCGGCGTCGAGCAGTTCGCCGTCACCGGTCGAGAGGCGTTCTGTGAGCGATTCGTGCGGGCCGTGGAATTCGATGCGCACCAGCGGCTGCTGGGGGGCCCCTCCGTCGTCGACCCAGTCGACGTCGTGGACGTCCAACGTGAAGTAATCGCGCCTCATTCGATAGGCGAGAGTAAGGTACGCCCCCGTATCAACGTAACGCCCGGTGTCGACAGCTTTTTTCACCTCGGATGTGCCCTCCGGGTATGGTCTGGGTCCGCTCTGAGTACGCGGGGGAACTCGCCGTCCTCTCGACGTGGCTGTCCGCGTTCATCCCCTGGAACGTGATGCGCTCCTCCGTGGCTGGCGGGAGCGTGCTGTTCGTCCGGTTTCCCTTCCTGCAGGTTCGGTACACCTACGGCGTGCCGTTCGCCGAAGGGGCGCTACTCTTGGACCCGCTGTCGGCTATCTCGTTTCAGGCGGGCAACTCCATCGCCGTCGCCTACCAGGCGTGGGCCGCGGGCGCGGGCGTCTTCGCCGTCGCGTTCGTCTTCTCGCTCGCGTACTACGCCGCCGAGGAGCGCGTCGAGGCGCTCCCCATCGACCCCGTCCGGGTCGTCGGCACGCTCCTCACCCTGACGGGCGTCGTCCTCGCCGTCGCGACGTATCTGCTGTTCACCCGCGGGTTCCCGGGCGTCCCGATCCCCGTCGGCGTGGTGTTCTTCTTCCTCTTCGGAGGCGTCCTGCTTACCGTCGACAGGACCGACTGAGCCGCACGTCCTGGGCACCCCGCGCGCCCGACTGGCCAGCCGCCCGTCCGTGGGCCGATTCTCACCGCTGAGAAGCCCGGACGAACCCTTTTATCTCCGGTCCACCCAGTGTCACAGCAGTATCAGGAGTCCGTAATGTCTCGACAAACAACAGAGGAGGGCGGCGACAGCCACGGGCCGCCAACCGAAGGGGCCGGTGGGCCGCTCGACGGACTGCGCCGTGGGGTCCGACAGGTGCTCGGCGTGGTTGGTCTCGGGGGGTTCGAGTACCGGCCGCTCCAGCCGTCGGTGGACGGGCCGCTGAGCGAGTTCTCGGTCCCGCCCGGCCACGAGGAGGTCGAACGCTACTGGGTGGACGCACCGTACACGTACGTCGTCGTCACCCACGACGACGAGGCGAGCGAACACCGCTACAACGTGGTCGAACCCGACCTGGACCCGTTCGAGCAGACGCTCCTCGAACGGATTCGAGACGACATCCGTGAGCCGCTGCTCTACCGGGACGGGACCGACGACCTCGGCGAGGTCGCGCTCCGAGACGAACTCGAGTCGCTCCTCAACGAGTACGGCGTCGACGTCGACGCCGCCGCCTTCCACGCACTGTTGTACTACCTCGTCCGTGACTTTCTCGGCTACGACCGGGTCACCCCGCTGATGAACGACCCACACATCGAGGACATCTCGTGTGACGGCTACGACCTCCCCATCTTCGTCTACCACAGCGGTTACACCGACATCGAGACGAACGTCACGTTCGGCCCGAAGCAACTCGACAACTACGTCGTCCGCCTCGCTCAGCGGTCGGGCCGACACGTCAGTGTCGGCGACCCCGTCGTCGGCACGACCCTCCCCAACGGGTCGCGTGCGGAGTTGGCCCTCGGCGAGGAGGTCACGCCGCGCGGGTCGGCCTTCACTCTCCGGATGTACGCCGACGAACCGTTCACGCCCATCGACCTCATCGACTACGGCACCTTCTCGGTCGAGCAGATGGCGTATCTGTGGCTCTGTATCGAGAACAACCGCTCGCTCGTCTTCGCCGGCGGCACCGCCTCGGGGAAGACGACGTCGATGAACGCGGTGTCGATGTTCATCCCGCCGCGGTCGAAGGTGCTGACCATCGAGGACACCCGCGAACTGACGCTGTACCACGACAACTGGCTCTCCTCTATCACCCGGACGCGACTGCACGAGGGGGCGGACATCGACATGTACGACCTCCTCCGATCGGCGCTCAGACACCGCCCCGAGTTCATCATCGTCGGCGAAGTGCGCGGTGAGGAGGCCGTGACGCTGTTCCAGGCGATGAACACCGGCCACACGACGTTCTCGACGATGCACGCCGACAGCGTCGAGACGGTCATCAACCGACTGGAGAACGAACCCATCAACGTCCCGCGTGCGATGGTGCAGTCGCTGGACCTGCTGTGTGTGCAGACGCTCACGCGGTTCGACGGCGAACGGGTCCGGCGCTCGAAGGGCATCGGCGAGATCGGCGGTATCGACCAGCGGACGGGCGAACTCGACTACGCGAACGCGTTCGCGTGGGACGCCGAGACGGACACGTTCGACCGCTACGACAGCACGCTCCTCGACGAGATTCGCGACGACCGCGGCTGGACGCAGACGCAGCTTCGACGCGAACTGCGGAACCGCGAGCGCTTCCTCCACTTCCTCGCCGACCGCGGCGTGAACGACTACCGGACGTTCACCGCGCTCGTCAACGAGTACTACGTCCACCCCGACCGGGTCATGCAGCGTGTCGAGGACGCCCGGGAGGTCTCGGCCGACTGAGCCATGCTCCACCTCCTCGCCCCCCTCGTCGTCGCCACGGGCCTCGTGGCGTTTCTCGGAGCGGCGCTCGTCGACGACCGGGTCGACCGGGCGCTCAGCCGGGTGAGTCTCCGCCTGTTCGGCTCGTACACGGGGCGCAACGCTCGACGGCGCGAACGCGAACGCGCACGGATGCGCGCTGCACACGTCGACCAGACGCACGGCCGCTTCGCCGCGCGGACCATCTTCGTCGCCACGGCGCTGGGCGTCGTCGGGGCCGTCGCGGCCGTCTACGCCGTCGGGTTCGTCCTCGTCGTGGTCGGAGTCGACCCGCCGACGCTCGCACGGGGGCTGTTCGGAACGCTCGGCGTGACCGCCCCGTCGGCGTTCCGGGGGACGTCGTCCTCCGTCGTCGCGTTCTTCGCCGGGACCGACAGCGTCGCGCAGGTGACGCCCGTCGGCCTGGTCGTCGTCGTGGCAATCGCGGTCGCAACCCTCACGCTGCCGGTCGCCGTCGTCGGGTACTGGGGGCGATGGCTGTACCTCGACCAGGTGGCGGCCGCGCGGGCGAACCGCATCGATACGACGCTGCCGCGGACCGTCGCGTTCATCTACGCGCTCTCGCGTTCGGGGATGCCGTTCCCGAAGGTGCTCGAGACGCTCGCGGCGAACCGCGAGGTGTACGGCGAGGCGGCCGCGGAGTTCGCCGTCGCCGTCCGCGACACGAACGCGTTCGGGACCGACATCATCACCGCGCTGGAAGACACCGCGCGCCGGACGCCCAGCGACGGGTTCGAAGAGTTCGCCGAGAACCTCGCGAGCGTCCTCGGCTCGGGGCGGGCGCTCTCGTCGTTCCTCCACGAGCAGTACGAGCGCTACCAGAAGGAGATCGCAGACCAACAGCAGACGTATCTCGACCTGCTCGAGACGTTCGCCGAGATTTACGTCACGGTCCTCGTCGCCGGGCCGCTGTTTTTCATCACCGTCCTCGTGGTCATCGGCCTCGTCATCTCCGACACCTTGCCGCTGATTCAGGTGGTCACCTACATGGGTATCCCGCTGGCGAGCATCGCGTTCATCGTCTACATCAACAGCATCACCGACTCGCTCCGGGCGTCGGGCTGGCAGAGCGACCTCGACGTCGGCCGCGAGCGTGACGCGGTCCCCGGTCACGCGGAGGCGCTCGAGGCGGTGGCCGACGGCGGAACCCTCGACGCGACGACGGCGCGCGAGGCGCGAAACTACGCCAACCTCCGGACCTACGACCGGACCGAGACGCTCCGCGCGTGGGTCGAGGACCCGAAGGGGAAGCTCCTCCAGAGGCCGCTGGTGACGCTGTACCTCACGATTCCGCTCTCTGTGGTGTGGGTCGCGGTCACGTTCGACCGGTCCGTCGCCTTCACCGGCACCCTACTGGCCGTCGAGGGGTTCAAACTGTACCGGGTGTTCGGTGTCGTCGACCAGCCGGTCGTCGAGGCATCGCTCGTCGTCATGGGCGTGTTGTCGCTCGTCTACGAGCTCCGAAAGCGCACTTACCGGGAGATAGAGAACACGACCCCCGACTTCCTCGACCGGATGGCGAGCGTCAACGAGGCCGGGCTGACCGTCGTCTCGAGCATCAAGCGGGTCTCCCAGACGGACCTCGGCGTGCTCGGCACGGAACTGCGGCGGGCGTACCGCGACATCGAGTGGGGCGCGGACGTGGCGAGCGCGCTCCGTCGCATGGCCAACCGGACACAGGCACCGATGCTCACCCGCTCCGTCGCGCTCGTCACCAACGCCATGGGCGCGAGCGGTGACATCTCGCCGGTGCTCCGAATCGCCGCGAACGAGACCGAGGAGACGCGCGCGCTTCGCGAGGAGCGCCGCCAGCAGATGCTCACCTATCTCGTCGTCATCTACGTCTCCTTTTTCGTCTTCCTCGGCATCATCGCCGCGCTCACCGTCTCGTTCATCCCCGCCATCGAGTCGGCGAGCCAGAGCGCGGCGTTCTCGGGCGACTCGGCCGTCTCCGCCGGCGTCTTCGCCGGTCTGGAGAACGTCGACACCGAGGCGTACTCGCTGTTGTTCTTCCACGTCACGTTGGTCCAGGGGCTCTTCTCGGGGCTCATCGCCGGGCAGCTCGGCGAGGGGAGCGTCACCGACGGGCTCAAGCACGCGACGCTGCTGGTGTTCGTCACCTACGTCGTCTTCCAGTTCATCTGAGACGAGTAGCGGCTTTTTTGTCGACCCTCCCCCGACGCAACGCATGGACGGCGACACGGGCGAGACCGCCCGAACGTACGACCGGATCGCGGAACACTTCGCCGCCACGCGCGAGTACGCCTGGCCCGAGGTGGAGGCGTTCCTCGACGAGCGACGCGGCGCGGTCGCGCTCGACGTGGGGTGCGGCAACGGTCGCCACACGGAACTCCTGGCCGACCACGCCGAGACGGTGGTCGGCCTCGACGTCAGTCGCGGCCTCCTGTCGGAAGCCGGTGCGCGTGCCGACGACCACGGCTTCGATGCGGCGTTGCTCCAGGGCGACGCGGCTTCGCTTCCGCTGAAGCGGGACACGGTCGACCTCGCGGTGTACGTCGCCACCCTCCACCACCTCACGCCTCGTTCGCGCCGCGTCGCCAGCCTCGACGAACTCGCGCGGGTGCTCTCGCCGAAGGGGCGAGCCGTCGTCAGCGCGTGGTCGACGGTCCACGACCGGTTCGCGGACGGGGAGGCAGACGGGAGCGACGGGGAGGATACGGGGTTCGACACCACGGTCGACTGGACGCTCCCCGGCGGCGAGACGGTCCCGCGCTTCTATCACATCTACGCGCCCGGGGAGTTCCGAGCCGACCTCGACGCCTCCTCGCTGACGCCCCTCGACGTGTTCGTCTCCAGCGGGAACTGTTACGCCGTCGTCCGGGCGGAGGGGGACTGAGTCGTCACGAAGGTGTGTGGTGTGTCATCACACAGCGGGTGGATTCGACCGGCGCACGAACGTCCGACGTTTATCTTTCCGTAGTCCAAGGAGAAGGTGATGACTGATTCGCCTACCGCAGAGGAGTTCGAGGTCGTCGTCGTCGGCGGGGGTCCCGCCGGCCTGACCTCGGCGCTGTACACCACGCGACTGGGACACGACACCGCACTCATCGACCGCGGTGGTGGCCGCGCGGCGATGATGCTCGACACGCACAACGTCATCGGCGTGCCCGAGTCGGTCTCGGGGAACGAGTTCCTCCAGACCGCCCGCGAACAGCTGGAAGGCTACGGGACCAGTCTCGTCCGGGACTTCGTCACCGACATCGAGCGGACCGACGACGGGCGGTTCCGCCTCGGGGGTAACGAGGGCGAGTACGTCGCCGAACGCGTCGTCCTCGGCGTCGGGTTCAACGACGAGCGCCCGACGCCCCCGCTCCCGCGGACGGGTCGCGGCCTCCACTACTGTCTGCACTGTGATGCGTACATGTTCGTCGACGAGTCGGTGTACGTGATGGGACACTCGGACTCGGCGGCGTACGTCGCGATGATCATGCTCAACTTCACCGACGACGTCGACATCCTCCTGCGCGGCGACGAGCCGACGTGGAGCGACGAGACGGACGAGCTCGTCCGCGCACACCCGGTCGACATCGTCGAGGAGGACGTCGTTGGCCTCACGAAGGACGACGACGGCTGGCTGGAGAGCTTCGAGTTCGAAGACGGCACGGTGCGCGAGTACAAGGGCGGGTTCGCGCTGTACGGCTCGAACTACAACACCGAGTTGGCCGAACAGCTGGGCGTCGAGCTGAACGACGACGGCACCATCGACGCGGACGACCACGGCCGGACCTCCGTCGACGGCGTCTACGCTGTCGGCGACATCGTCCCCGGACACAACCAGATTCCCGTCGCGATGGGGATGGGCGCGAAAGCCGGCATCGCCATCCACATGGAACTGCGGGAGTTCCCCAAGTCACTCGAGGAAATTGAAGCCGAAGGGCCGGTCGACGGCGAGGCGGTCCCGTCTATCTCGGACGAGTTACGCGAGACGGCGCGGGCGCACGGCGACGACTGAGCGCCGGAACCGGGCGGTCGTGTTCACGGCGGACGTCGCCGAGGCCTTCGCCCGCTCTCAGACGAGTAACGTAAGGTCCTTATTCCGGGGTCGGATATCAGGAACTGTCGCTGGTGACACTCGACTGAGCGCCGGTGTCTCCACCGAGCGAAGCGAGGTGGAGGCTCGGCGCGCGAGTGAGCGCAGCGAACGAGCGCGCCGGTGGTCTAGTGGCAGGACCTGAGCCTTCCAAGCTCATGGCCCGGGTTCAAATCCCGGCCGGCGCATTCTGCGAGGAACGGACGTGACGAGCGAATGCGTCACAGCGGGATTTGAATCAGGGAGCGTCGCGAGCGAAGCGAGCAGCGCGACCGTGGTTCACAATCCCGGCCGGCACATGCTGCGAGGAACGGACGTGACGAGCGAACGCGCGACGGCCTCCACGGGGGAGTGGACGGACCCGTCTCGGCACGGTTCACGAGTCACCACGTCTCGCGGTCGAGCCCGACTGCTCGCCTGTCGCCGCTCGCCGACGGGGAGCGCGCTGGCGCTCACGCCATATTTCCAAGCAGATATAGACGTCCACCGTGACGTGTCGGGTATGAACACCGGCTCCCGTCCCGAACAGCTCCTCAGTGACCTCCTCGATGGAAACGACCGCCACGTCGCCCGCGCCGACGAGTCGAAGTTCGACGCCGTCCGCGACGCCCAGCACCCGCCCGTCGTCTCCGTCTGCTGTTCGGACTCGCGCGTCTCCCAGGAGGGGATGTGGGACATCTCCGAGCCTGGCCAACTCTTCACCGTCGCGAACATCGGCAACCGCTCGACGACGGAGGTCGACGGCGAGCGCGTCCTCGACGGCGGCGTCGCCTACCCGGTGACGTTCACCGACACCGGCGTGGTCGCCATCGTCGGACACACGGGATGTGGAGCCGTCACGGCCGCCTACGACGTCGTCACGGGCGAGACCGACCTCGCGGCCCTCCCGGCGGGCGTCCAGCAGGACCTCGGCTCGCTCATCACGATGGTCGAGAACGCCCCCGTCGACCTCGACGGCGAGCGGAGCACCGTCGTCGACCGTCTCGTCGAGCACAACGTCCGCGAGCAGGTCGAGTTCGTTGCCACGCAGACCGACGCCGCCGTGTACGGCTTCGTCTACGACATTCACCACCGGTACGGCGACGCCGACGGGCGGGCGTACCTCGTCGCTGTCGGTGAGGGCGACCCTCACGAAGCCGTCGACGAGGCACATCGTGAGGTCGTCGCCCCACTGCTGTAACGCGACTGTGCGAGCCGTCGGGTCGGCGGTCGGCTCGAGTTCTCCGTGTCGAACCCTGGTCGCGAGTGGCTATGCCGAGCGTGCCGCGTCGACCGCCTCGGAGAAGGCGCGGGCGTTCTCGGTGATGGTCTCGAAGTCACCGGCCTCGACGGCCCCGGTGGGGACGAGGGCGCTGCCGGCGCCGACGACCTCCGCACCCGCGCGGATGAAGTCGCCGGCGTTGTCGGCGTCGACGCCACCCGTCGGCATGAGCGGAATCTGCGGGAGGGGTCCCTTGATACCGCCGAGGTGTCCCGGCCCTCCCGAGGAGGCGGGGAATATCTTCACGAAGTCCGCGCCGGCCTCGTACGCGGTCAGAGCCTCTGTCGGGGTGAACGCTCCCGGGGCGACGAGCGTCCCGTAGCGATTGCAGACGTCGACGACGTCCAACTCGACCGTGGGGCCGACGACGAACTCCGCGCCTGCACGGATGGTGTCGAGCGCCGTCTCACCGTCGAGGACGGTCCCCGCGCCGACGATGACCTCGTCGTCGAAGCTGCCGGAGACGGCATCGATCATCTCCAGCGCATCAGGGTTGTCCGCGGTTATCTCGATGGCGGTGACGCCACCGGCACGGAGGGCGTCGACCGTCTTCACGAGCGTGTCGGCGTCGGCACCGCGCATCACCGCGACGGTCCCGCTGGCTCGGAGGCGCTGCATCGCGTCGTGCTTGTCGAGGGACATACTCGTGGGTCCGCCCGACGCACTAATAAAGCCCGGCGAGGCGAACTGCTCGGACGCGCGACGTGGTCTCACCCGAGGTGACCCACTGCCACGAGGTGCCGTCAATCTCTCACCACCGAGACTCAGCGACACCGGCCGGGCGGTGTCGAGACCGGCCGCAGTCGGACGCATAGGCGAGAGACGTCTGCTTCCGAGCGACTCGTCCTCGACGGTCGTCTCTCGAACGGACCGTTCGCGAGGGTATCTGAGACTCAACACTGATAGTGTGACGCGAACGCTCAAGGAGCCCGCTGTGGTACGCAGCTCACATGGACCACTCCCGACGACGGATGCTTACCCTCGCGTCGTCGCTCTCCCTGCCACTCCTGGCGGGCTGTACCGGAATGCTCGGTTCGAGCGACGAGGGCGACAGTGACAGCGCGGGGGGCAGTGACGACAGCGGTGGCGGCGGGAGCGCGGCCGACGCCACAGCGACGCCGACTGAGACACCCACCCCCACGCCCGAGCCGACCTCCGAGTTCCTCGTCCGAACCCGGAACGTTATGGACGAGATCAGCTGGTTCGGCACCCAGTACCAGCGCGCGCGCCGCCGGTATCTGCTCGAAGTGAAACCGGTCACCGAGACCATCGCGAAGCTCAAGCAGGTCAACACCCTCACGTCGGGCGACGTCGAGGAACTCCGGTCGAAGACGACCGCGCTCGCGACTTACGTCTCCGAGGAACTCGCTCCTCACTTCGAGCTCGATGCGGCCCTCAGGCGGGGGAACAACATCTACGTCCGGAACTTCGAGGCGGCCGTCCAGCAGAACGACACGGCGGCACAGCAGGACACTCTCGGTCGGCTCGACGTCTTCTACACCCGGGCGACGAACGAGTCGTATCTCGACCAGCACCTCTCGGCGCACCCCATCGAGGCACCACTCCACGACTACCTCTCGTCGGACACCCAGGGGCAAGCAATCTTCGGCGTGAGCTACCCGCCGGGGGACAACTTCACGACACAGACGTTCTCCGACGAGTACAGCGACCGCGCGAGCGACGAGGTGCGCCCGCACGAACACGAGTTCCCGACCGGCCAGCGTGTCTACGCTCACGCGCACACGTACGACGCCGGCCACGACATCTACGACCACGGGAACGAGCGCCCGAACGGCATCATCTACGCCTTCTCCGACGGGGCCATCGACATCTTAGAGGACACCCAGGCGTGGCGCGAACGCCTCGGCGACTACGAACCGGCGTACACCAACGTCTTCGACGCGACGGTCACCCGGGAGGGCCGCGTCGACTACGCGTACGTCATGGCGAACAGGCTCGTCACGAAGACGGACAGCGACGAGCAGTTCGCGGGTGTCCCGATATTCGTCCAGCGGTTCGAGAGCCCGGAGGCAGCGGCGGCCGGGGTGGACACGCTCTTCTCGACGACGCTGGGCGAGGACGGCACGGTCAGGCTGGCGAACCGCGAGTGGACCCGCGTGTTCTACGACTACGACGGGCCGAACCTCTACGCGAACCTCCACCAAATCGGAGAGTTCATCCTCGTCACGGGCGTCTCGCCGCGGCCACACCGCGACCGGAGTCGCGAGCAGCAGTGGCCCGAACAGCTCAAGCTCTCGTGGCTCGGGATGGAAGAGCCGGCGACGCCGACGCCGCAGAGCGACGGCTGACGCGGCGGACGAGGTTATTCGGTCCAGGGGACCGCGACGGCTCCGAGCGAGAAGACGACGAGCGCGAGCACCGCGAGCACCGCCAGCGCCCCCGTCCAGTCGCCGCCGGAGAACGTCAGCGCGCGCACGCCGCGCGCGAAGTACGTCAGCGGCGACACCGCGGTCACGGGCCGGAACCACGCCGGCAGGAGGTCGGCAGTGACGAACGTCTCCGAGAGGAACAACAGCGGCAGTGCGACGGCGTTACTCGCGGCGATGACGCCGTCCTGTGAGCTCGAGAGCCGACCGATGAGTGCCCCGAGGCCACAGAACAGCGCGACCCCGAGGGCGACGAAGGGGACGAGGACCAGACTCGTGGGGGCGAGCGGAACCGACGCCCCGGTCACGAGGACGACGAGCACCAAGAGCAAGAGCGCCGCCAGCCCGATGACGACCACGTTCACGAGCGTGTGCGCGAGGAGCCACTCCGCGCGCGACAGCGGCGTCGTCGCCAGCTTCTGGAATCGGTTCCCCTCCCGGTGGCGCGCGATGGTCGACCCAACGCGTGACAGCGGCGTGAACAACACGACGACGGCCAGATAGCCGGGGACGTAGTAGCCCGGCGGCTCCGCGAACAGCCCGCCACCGGTAGGTTGGGTCTGTACCAACACGCCGAAGATGAGGACGATGATGACGGGGAAGAAGAAGGTGAAGAACACCGCGGTCCGGCGGCGAAGGAACGAGTGCCACGCCGCGTCGAACTCCGCGGCGATGCGGCCGAAGCGGGTCATCGGCTCTCCTCCGCGCCAGCGGCGAGTGCTGGACCGTCGGCGTCGGTGGATTCGGACGACGTCGGCGGTGCCACGCCGTCGCGCCGCCCCTGGAACGTCTCGCCGGTGAGCGACAGGTAGACGTCTTCGAGCGACGGTTCCGACCACGCCAGCGAACCGTAGGCGATTTCGGCCTCGTCGAGCGCCGTCGCGACGTCGCCGATCTCGCGCGGGGCGACGTCGCGGACGACGACACCCTCGGCGGTGGTCGAAACCGCGTACGTCGCCTCGAGCGCGTCGGTCGCGTCCCGGGTCGCCTCGGTCTCGACGACGAGCGTGCTCTCCCCGCCGTGTTCGGCGACCAGGGCTTCCGGCGAGCCGACCGCGACGAGTTCGCCGTCACAGAGGAGGCCGACCCGGTCGGCGAGACGGGCCACCTCGCGCATGGAGTGGCTGGTGAGAAAGACGGTCGTGCCGCTCGCCTTGAGGCGGTCGATGAGCCGCCAGACCGCCCGACGGCCGGCGGGGTCGATGCCCGTCGTCGGCTCGTCCAAGAAGAGCACGTCGGGGTCGTTCACTAGCGCCGCGCCGACGCACGTGCGGCGCTTCTGGCCGCCCGAGAGCTTCTCGTACCAGGTGTCGGCCGCATCGTCGAGACCCACCTCACGCAACACGACCTCCGGGTCCCGCGCCGTGTCGTAGAGGCCGGCGTAGTACGAGAGCAGTTCGCGGGGGGTGAGCCGTGCCGACGGCGAGAACGACTGCGGCAGGAGGCTCAGCCGGTTCGCGTCGACCCCGGCGGGCGGGGTCCCGAGCACCCGGACCGTTCCCTCGACGCCGGTCGTGCCGGTGAGCGCCCGGACGAGCGTGGTCTTGCCCGCCCCGTTCGGGCCGATGAGACCGAACACCTCGCCGGTCCCGACAGTGAGCGAGACGCCCCGGAGCGCCTGAACGTCGCCGTAGGACTTTCGGAGTCCCTCCGCGACGAGTACCTCGTCCATACCGTACGCTGGCGGCGGTTCAGGTGTAAGCGTTCGCTTTTCGTCGCGGTGTCGGGGGGCTGCGATTCACTCGTCGTCGGGCGAGACGAACACGCGGACGCCCCGCTCTGCCGACTCGTAGGCCGCCTCGGTGAGCGCAACGACGCGACGGCCGTCCGCCGCGGGAATCTCCAGGTCGGCCTCGCCGTCGATGGCGTCGACGACGTTTCCGAGTTTGCGCCGGGTGAGTTCCTCGAAGTCGGGGACCGAGGGCGTCGTCTCGTAGGTCATCCCCGCCTCGCGGACCGTGATGGTCTCCCCGTCGAACGAGACGGTCCCGTCGGTCCCCCAGATGCGGAGCGATTCGCCGGGGTCGGGGACCGAGGTGCCGTCGCCGGAGATTCCGACGCTCGCAGTGATCGGAGTCGGATTGGACGGTCTGGTTCTGATGGCCGCGTCGCGGCGTTCGAGCGTCATCGTGAGCGCGCTGTTGACGTCGACGTCGGAGCCGCGGCGGTCGACCGTCGCCGTGACGGAGACGGGGTCGGCCCGGAGCGTCCAGCAGAGGACGTCGAGGAGGTGTGACCCCGAGTCGTACAGCTGTCCCCCGCCGGAGAGCTCCGGGTTCGACCGCCACTGGTGTTGGGTCCACCTGATCCACTCCTGTTCGAGGTGGCCGACGACCATGTGCGGTCGCCCGAGACGTCCCTCGTCGACGAGGCGACGTAGCTCTCGGAATCGGGGGTCGAAGTGGCGCTGGTAGCCGACGGCGAGGACGAGGTCGTGGGTCTTGGCCCGCGCGATGAGGTCGTCGGCGTGAGCGAGGTCCGTCACCATCGGCTTCTCGAGGTGGACGTGGACGTCGCGGGAGAGACACTCCCGGGCCTGCTCGTAGTGGACCGTGTGTGGGGTGACGATGGTCACGAGGTCGACCTCCTCGTTCCCGAGGAGGTCGTCGAGCGTCTCGTACGCGGGACAGTGGAGTTCACGCTCGAACCGGTCGCGGGCGTCGGGAGAGGGGTCGGCCCCGCCGACGAGGGTGACCCCGTCGAGAGAGTCCAAGACACTGGCTTCGAGCCGACCGAGGTCGCCGAGGCCGAGACAGGCGGCGTGGTGCATACCGGGGTGGTGGCGGGGAGCCGAATAAGTGCGTGGGTCGGGGCAGGTGTTCGGTCCCGTCTCCAGACGCCGACCGCAACCCCGAGGGTTTTGTCGGCGGTCGGTCAATCCAATGGTATGAGCATGGACTACCGACGGCTCGGGTCGACGGGGACACAGGTGTCTGAACTCTGCTTCGGCACGTGGCGGTTCGGGCGCGACTCGCCCGAGGGGCCGGAGACGACGCGCGACGAAGCACACACGCTCCTCGACCGGTTCGCCGAACACGGCGGGACGTTCATCGACACGGCGAACGTCTACGGCGACCCCAATGGGACGAGTGAGAAGTGGATCGGCGACTGGCTCGCCGGCCGCGACCGCGACCAGTACGTCCTCGCGTCGAAGGTGTACTTCGGCTTCGACGAGTCGAACCCCAACGGGTCGGGCCTCTCGCGGCCCCACATCCGCCGACAGATCGAGGGGACCCTGGAACGGCTGGGAACCGACTACCTCGACGTCTACTACATCCACCGCTGGGACGACGAGACGCCCATCGACGAGACGCTCTCGACGCTCACCCGCCTCGTGGAGGAGGGGAAGGTGAACTACCTCGGCGCGTCGACGATGGCCGGCTGGAAACTCATGAAGGCGCTCGGACGGAGCGCACAGCACGACTGGGAGCGCTTCGAGGTGACGCAGCCGCTCTTTCACGCCGCATACCGCGACGACGTCGCGGACTACCTCGACGTCTGCGCGGACCAAGAGCTCGCGGTCTGTCCGTACTCGCCGCTCGCGGGCGGCTTCCTGACGGGCAAGTACGAACGTGCGGACCCCGACGACCCGAAACAGGTGAAAGCTCCCGACGGCTCGCGTGCCACCATCTACGACTCGTTCTCGGACTACTACCTCTCCGAGCGTGGCTGGCACGTCCTCGATGCGATTCGGGCGGTGGCCGGCGAACTCGACGCGACCCCCGCACAGGTCGCGCTTCGCTGGCTCATGGAGCAGGAGGCGTTCACCTGCGTCCCCATCGTCGGCGCTCGCACCGTCGACCAGTTGGACGAGAACGTCGGTGCCTGCGACATCTCTCTCTCACCCACTCAGTTCGAGCGCATCGAGAACGCCCGGTACGAGGACCCAGCGTCGAAGCGGCGCTGGGGTCACTGAACTCGGCGACCCGGTCCGGTTCTCCGCGGCGACGACGTGGTGTTCTGACCGGTCGCGGGGCCACTCCACACGACGGCCGAGCGTTCTTATCCGAAGCCGAGGCCACCCTCTTCCGGGCGATGACCTGACGACCGACGTGCGGCGGGGAGCGGGTGTTCAGTACGACGCCGTACGAGAGACAGTACTGACTGTCAGCACGCGAACGGCCGAGTGGCACGCGTGCCGGTCGATTCGAGGACGGAACTGACGGTGACGGGACCGTTCACGCCAGTTCAGCGTCGCGAACGAGGTCCGCAACGACGTGAGCGTAGAGGAGCACGGCGACGAAGACGCCGAGTCCAACGGTGAGGCGGGAGGCAAGCGCGACCAGCACACCCCCGAGCAACAGGTGTGAGAGGAGACGATACTGCCGGAGGCGTGGCTCGTCGACGTCGGCGAACACCTGTTCCTGGTCGACGAGCCCCACCCGAGGGTTCGTCACGGCGCGCCGGAGGTTCGACCAGTCCCCGCGCATCGCGCGGGCGATGACGAAGTGGTCGAGGTCGATGAAGACGGAGAAGAACACGCCACCCGCCCAGAGCGCAGCCTGTATCGAGAGCGACTCGGACGGCAAGAAGAGCGCCACGGCCACGGCACCGACGACCGCGCCGACGGCCGCGTGTTCCGCAGACTTCATCGATTCAGACGTACTCGCGGAGACGTCGGGTAACCTCGTCGACGTCGTACTCGTCGTCGGCTTTGTCCCACACGACCTCGTCGCCGACGCGTACCTGGAGGACGCCGTGGTCGCCGGTGACGAGAGCGACACGGTCGAGACGCTCGCCGAACTGTCGGAGGAGCGCGTGCTGGATGTCCTGTGCGCGGTCGAGAAAGCCACAGGGGACGCAGTACTCGATTTCGACGTCGGTCATACCTCGACTTCGCCGCCGCGAGACAAAAACAGTCCGGGAGTCGCGAGCGCGCCCTACAGCAGTCGACGGAGCGTCGGGTACGTCGCCCCGAGCACCAGCCCGTAGACGCCGTGACCGACGAACCCCATCAGCGTGAGGTTCGGGAGCGGCGGAGCGTTCGGGAAGCCGACTGCGGAGAGCCACAGCGGCATGGCGACGCCGGCGGTCGGGACGGTGAGGACGAGCCCGTACGCGAGTCCGACTGCGGCGGCCGTGCCGGTCTGCGTCGCGTACGGCCGCACCGCGGGCCGCGTCGCGAGGAGCGCGAAGCCGAGCCCCAACAGCGCCCCGTGGACGAGGTGGATTGCCCAGCCGGCGGCGAGATTCGGACCGGAGAGGCCGTACAGGGCGGGGATAGCGACCGCGATGACGCCCGTCGCGCCCATCGCCATCTGGACCGCGCCGAAGACGACGGTCCCCACGATGCCCGCGACGCCTGCACTCAGCCACTCGTGCTGTACCGAGACGGTCGTTTCCGATGAGACAACTGAACCCATCGACAGTCGATTCTGCCGTCTCCCGAATAAGCCCACCTCGGTGCTGTTTCCGCGTCGCACTTCCGGCGAAAACGGAGAGTCCGTCCGCAAAGGAGGTACCGGGAGGTGGAAGAGTTGTGGGCTACCGGGCGAGCGGCCGCCACGTCAACAGCGCCACCGTCGCGAGGAAGGCGACGGTGGAGATGTCGTAGGGCCAGGTGGTGGCGGCGGCGACGACGAACGACCCCGAGCCGAAGATGGTGGTGACGAGCGACCCGACGACGGGCCAGGCACACGAGACACACGAGAGCAGACCGAGCGACCCCGAGAGGGCCGTCCCGGCCGCGTCGATGACCGTCGCGTAGACGAGATACGCCAGGGAGAGGTAGCCGATGACCTTGTACGGCATGAGGATGACGAGCACCCACGACCCCTGGTAGACGAGCGCCGGACCCCAGCCGGGCGGGAGGAACCGAACGTCGAAGCTTCCGGCCGCCGCCGTCCCGTGGCTGTGGAGGTGCCCGTCGGTGACGAGCGAGGCGAGAGGGCTGGTGTGGCTCGGGCCGAGGATGCCACCGGCGACAGCGAGGAGGAGGAAGTAGCCGCCGGCGACGAGCAGCGCCAGCCGCTTCGTCCGCGCGCTGGCCTCGGCGGGTCGCGTCTTCGCCACGGCGTACAGCCCGGCGTTGATCCAGACGAACGCGTAGAGGATGAACCGCCACGAGTCGACACTGACGGACTCGGCGGCGAGGTAGAGCAAGACGGCGAGTATCTCGGCGTTGACGACGATGGCACCCACGAGCAGGTCCGACTTCGTGGGGCGCCAGTCGAGGCGGGTGACGGTGGACATGGGTTCGGGAGTCAGACGACGAGCGTGTCGACGACGATGGCCAACAGTAGCGCACCGAGGTAGGCGTTCGAGGCGTGGAACGCCCGGAACGCCGCTCCCTCGCTCTGTTCGTAGTGGAGGCGGACGACCATCCAGAGGAAGACGCCCCCGAAGAGGACGCTCGTGAGGACGTAGACGGAGCCGAGCGCCGTCATCGTTCCCAGCGCGCCGGCGGCCACGAGGGTCGCGCCGAGGTACCAGACGATGTGCTTTCTTGTGACGGTCTCGCCGCGGACGACCGGCATCATGGGGAAGCCACCGCGCTCGTAGTCGTCCTTGTACGCCAGGGCGAGGTTGTAGAAGTGCGCGGGTGTCCAGAGGAAGATGACCGTCGCCAGCGCAAGCCCGCCCCAGCCGATGGAGCCGGTGACGGCGACCCAGCCGATGAGCGCCGGGAGCGCGCCGGCCGCGCCGCCGATGACGGTGTTCTGGACCGTGTTCGGCTTCAACAAGAGCGTGTAGACGACCGAGTAGAAAGCGATGGCACCGAGACCGAGGACGGCCGCAAGGAGGTTCACCGAGGCGAACAGTGCGACCGAGGCGACGGCGAGGACAGCCGCGAACGCGAGCGCGTTCCGGACGGGGACGATGTCTGTCGCCAGCGGCCGGTCGGAGGTCCGCTGCATCTTCCGGTCGATGTCGCGCTCGAGGACGTGGTTCAGCGTGCCCGCCGACCCGATGGAGAGGACGCCCCCACCGAGCGTCGCGAGCATCACTCCCGGCGTGAGGCCGGGCTGGATCGACCCGGCGAGCGCCATGCCCGCGCTCGCGACGAGACAGAGCAGCCACATCAGCCGCGGCTTCGTCAGGCGGAAGTACGCGTACGCGACCGTCTTGGCGCGGGCGAGCGGCGAATCCGGGAGCGACGGCCGGTCGCGACCGGGTTCGGGTTCGTCGAGAGTCGGTTCGTCCGAGGCGACCGGTTCGACCGTGTCGGTCGTGGGCGTCGGTGCGTCCTTCGAGCCGGTTCGTGTCTCGAGCGTCCACGCCAGCGCGGCGACGAGACCACCGAAGATGACCATCCCGACCACGAGGTGTGCGGCCCGAAGTGCGCCGCCAGCGGTCGTGGCGACGAGCGCACCCAGTCCGGCCTGAAGCGGGTACAGGAGGGCGGAGAGGGTCGTCGCCGCGCGGACGCGGCGGGACTCGTCCCCGCGCCAGGCGGAGAGGAGGACGCCGGCGACGAGGAGGCCGACGAGCACCGCCGCGACCCGGTGGCCGAGGGCGACGTAGCCGTCGGCCGTCGACGGGAGCGCGAGCCCGTCACCACAGGCTGGCCACGCCGCACACGCCGAGGCCGCGTCCGTCAGCGCGGTCGTCGCACCGACGAGCAACAGGAGATAGACCGCCATGGCCGCGGCCGCGAGGAGGCCGGGGAACCGTCCGTGCCCTCCGTCCCACGCCCGCGACTCGCGTGCGTCGCGCGACATATCTATCACGACTTGGGAGCCGTCCTACTTAGACACCCCGCTTCGTTGCTCCCCGTCGCGGCGGACAGAACCCCCGGACGAGACGCCGGTGACAGTCGAGTCAGTAGGTATTTACGTCACAGTTCCTAACCTCCGCTTAGCATGAGACGGACGCGACTCGGGCTCGTCACACTCCTCTCTGCGGTCGCCCTCGCACTGGCCGCTGATCCCGTCGCCGCGCAGACGTCTGCGACGTCGGGTCTGATAAACGAGCTCAACGGAAAACTACTGTACGTTGCGATTCCCATCACCGTCATCACCGAGGCTATCCTCATCTACACGGTGATCCGGTTCCGGCGCAGCGACGAGGCACAGCCGACAAGGGAGAACCGCCGCCTCGAGATCACCTGGACAATCGCTACCGCCGCCGTCCTCCTGTTCGTCGGCGTTGCCTCCTACGGCGTGCTCGCGAACCCGAACGTCACCTACATGCCCGGCATGAACGACGATGGTCCCGGCGAGGCCGACGTCGTCGTCGAGGCCGAGGCGTTCCAGTGGGGTTGGAACATGCGCTACCCCGAGGAGGAGGGCGTCACCGCTCCCACGGTCGATGGGAGCCCGCAGATCGTCATCCCCGCGGACACCGACGTCTACTTCGAGATAACCTCGACTGACGTGATACACGGCTTCGCCGTCCCCGAACTCGGCCTGAAGCAGGACGCGATGCCGGGCGCGACGAACACTATCAAGACGGTCGCCTACGAGGAAGGAACGTACCAGGGCTACTGTACGGAGTACTGTGGCGTCGCCCACTCGCAGATGTACTTCACCGTCAAGGTCGTCTCCCAAGAGGAGTACCAGCAGTTCCTCGACGAGCAACAGCCCAGCGAAACCGCGACGGCAACCGCCACGCCGAGTCAGAACGCGACCGCAACCGCCACGGCGACTCCGAGCGGGAACGCCACCGTGACCGCCACGCCGAACGCGACCGCAACCGCCACGCCGACCCCGACCGGGAACTGAGCGTCGCGGCCGTCGCGGCGGCCCGTCCGGCGTGCAACACGGTTCTTCCTCTTCACTCGACACGACGACCGCGAGGTCAGGCCTCGTGCGTCGATTTCCCGGTCACAGTGACTGCACCGACCACCGCCCGAGTGTCCGTCAGTCGCCGCGCTGGTCGAGGACTCGCTCGATGATACGGCCCGTCGAGAGGAGTTCTCCCTCGTAGGCCGGTTCGCGCGCCGAGGCGCGGGCCACCTCGCAGTCGAGTCCGCGGGCGGCGAGCGCCTCTCGGAGGGCGTCTTCGTCGTGGTGCTGGTCGTGGCCGAGGACGATGACGGCGGGGTCGATTTCGCGAATCGGGACGAAGATGTCGTCGGGATGCCCCAGTCGGGCCGTGTCGACGACGTCCAGCGCCCCGACCATGTCGCGGCGTTGGCGGTCGTCGAGGATCGGCGGTGCCTTGTGCGTGACGTTCTCGCAGCGAGCGACGATGACGTGGAGTTCGTCGCCCATTTCTCGCGCCTCCTCGAAGTAGTGGAGGTGACCGGGGTGGAGGAGGTCGAACGTCCCCTGTGCGACCACGCGTCGACTCGTCACGGGAGGTCCTCCTCGGTGGAGTTCAAGAACTCACCGGCGTCTGCGGGGTCGCCCGTCGAGTCGGATGCCGACCAGCCGTCCGGTTGAGACGGCGCGACGACGAGGTGGGCCGTTCGGGTTCCGGACGCGTCGAGGTCGTGTCCGTGTGCGTGTACGGCCGCGCGGCGGAGGCCCAGACACTCGTCAGGGTGGGTCTCGCGGGAGGCTTCGGGCGCGGACCAGAGCGCGTCGGCAACGATACCGACGACGCCGCTCGACCGGAGCAAGAGCATACGCCACCCTCGGGTGCGTCCGCATCTAAGCGTTCCGGTACCCCCGAGGAGTCGGCCGGTTTCACGACCGGCCGGGTGTCGAGGCGGGCCCGAACCCATGATGAAACGCTTATCACCGGCCGGCCGTCACCTGAACGTATGACTGCAGACAACGCCGGGGATTCCGGCGCGGACGCGGGTTCGAGTTCGGACCCGCGGCCGACGGTCTACGATCTCGCTCCGAACTGCACCCTCGACGAGGTACGCGAGGGGAACTACTACCACGCGGTCGTCAACGGCGTCGTCGACTACGGCGTGTTCGTCGACATCTCCGACGTCGTCTCGGGGCTCATCCACGAGTCGAACCTCGACGGCGCGTACAGCGTCGGGGACCGCCTCGTCGTCCGTCTCGACGAGATTCGCGACAACGGCGACATCTCCTTCTCCACCGCCGACGTCGAGAACTACCGCACCGAGACCGTCGACCACGAACCGACCATCACGGGTATCGCCGACATCCAGACCGGCGCCGACGTGACAATCGAGGGGACGGTCTCGCAGATCAAACAGACCGGCGGTCCCACGGTCTTCCGCATCGTCGACCACTCGGGCATCGTCGCCTGCGCCGCCTTCGCCGAGGCCGGCGTCCGCGCCTACCCCGAGGTCGACCTCGACGACGTCGTGCGCGTCGTCGGCACCGTCGAGGAACACGACGGTGCTGCTCAGGTCGAGGTCGACGACGTCACCCTGCTCGACGGGGAGGCTGCCGAAGCGGCGCGCGAGCGTATCGAGTCGGCGCTGACCGAGCGCGCGGCCCCGCACGCGGTCGACGCCTTCGTCGAGTGGCCCGCGTTCGAGGCCATCCGCGAGGAGTTGAAGGAGGTCGCCCGCCTGCTTCGCCGGACGGTGCTCGAAGGCCGGCCCATCCGCGTCCGCCACCACGCCGACGGCGACGGGATGTGTGCGGCCCTCCCGGTCCAGTTGGCGCTCGACCGATTCATCGAACGGACCCACGACGACGACGACGCCTCCAGGCACCTCTGTAAGCGTCTCCCGTCGAAGGCGCCGTTCTACGAGATGGAGGACGTCACGCGCGACCTCAACTTCGCGCTCGAAGGTCGCTCCCGACACGGTCAGAAACTCCCGCTCCTCCTCATGCTCGACAACGGCTCGACCGAGGAGGACGTGCCCGCCTACCAGAACCTCGCCCACTACGACGTCCCCATCGCCGTCGTCGACCACCACCACCCCGACCCCGAGGCCGTCGAACCGCTGCTGGACGCGCACGTCAACCCCTACCTCCACGGCGAGGACTACCGCATCACGACGGGGATGATGTGCGTCGAACTCGCCCGGATGATCGACCCCTCCGTGACCGAGGAACTCCGCCACGTTCCCGCCGTCGCGGGGCTCTCGGACCGTTCGAAAGCCGAAGTCATGGGCGAGTTCGTCGACCTCGCGGAGCAGGAGGGGTACCCGCGAGAGAAGCTCCAGGACATCGGTGAGGCGCTCGACTACGCCGCCCACTGGCTCCGGTACTCCGACGGCCAGTCGCTCGTCAACGACGTCCTCGACGTCGGCTGTGACGACGACGAGCGCCACGAAGAGCTCGTGTCGTTCCTCTCCGAACGAGCCGAGCGCGACGTCGAACGCCAGCTCGACGCCGCCGAACCGCACGTCGAACACGAACGGCTCGACAACGACGCCCACCTGTACCGCATCGACCTCGACCGCTTCGCCCACCGCTTCACCTACCCCGCACCCGGGAAGACCACGGGCCAACTCCACGACCGGAAGGTCCAGGAGACGGGCGACCCGGTCATCACCATCGGCTACGGGCCGGACTTCGCCGTGCTCCGCTCCGACGGCGTTCGGCTGGACATTCCGCAGATGGTCGCCGAACTCAACGAGGAGGTCGTGGGCGGGGGCGTCTCGGGAGGCGGACACCTCGTCGTCGGCTCGATCAAGTTCGTGAAGGGGATGCGCGCGGAAGTCATCGACTCGCTGGTCGAGAAGATGGCCGACGCCGCCATCGACGACGACCTCTCGTCGACGGCGACGCTCGACGACTGAGGACGGGGTACTCACCGGTCGGTGCGGTGGCCCTCGCCGTCCCACGCGCCCGACAGGTCGACCGCGCCCTCGAACCGGAGCCGCCGCCACGCGAGCACCACACCCGCGACGGCGGCGACGGCGGCGACCCACACCAGCCCACCGGGGCCGCGACCGCCCCGCCAGTCCGCCGCGAACACCTCGCGGTAGTAGCTCGCGGCCGCCTCGCTCTCCAGTGCGAGGACCACTTCCCTGTTCTCTCGCGACGAGTGGCGGTTCCAGTTCAGACTCCCCACGAGTACCGTGTCGTCGGCGACGATTCCCTTGGCGTGAATCTTCTCGAACCGCTGGCCGGGGTCGGCGACGCGCGCGGTGAGCGGAAGGTTCTCGCGTTCGGCCCGCCGGTTCATCCACTCGGCGGTCGCCTCGTTCTCCTGACGGACGTACCACGCCCCCGAGAGGAGGACCCGAACCTCGACACCGCGGCGGGCCGCGTCGAACGCCGCACGGGTGAACGGGTGGTCGCGTTCGACGGAGACTTGCACCACGTCGAGGCGCTCGTCAGTCTCGTCGACGACGCCGACGACAGCACGCTCCGCGTTCCCCGGCGCGGTCAGAAGTCGGACCGCGTCGACCTGGACGCGTTCGGGTGCGTGGCGAGTCGGGAACGTCGACGCCGGCAGCGGGTCGCTCTCGGTGAACGCCCGTCCGCGTCGGAAGCGGGTCCACGAGGTGACGTCGCGGCCGGCGATATCGGAGGCGAACAGGGCCGCGAGGTCGGCCGCCAGCGTGGGAGAATCGACGCGGACGCCCCAGCCGCGGCTGGAGCGACCACCGGTCCCGGATGGTTTCCAGTTCTCCGTGAGTACGAGCGCGGCGTGGTCGACGACGGCGTACTTCGGGTGGTGGGCTCAGAAACTGGATGCAGTCGCTTAATAAATACATCAAGGCGCGTCTTCGTCGTTCAGGTAGTGGGGAGACTTCGATTTGAAGACACTCGTGTCATAGACCTGGGTGTAGTCAGACCGCTTGTCGTCGGCGATATACAGATTGTGGAAGCTCACAGGGTCCCTCCAGCCACCCCAGCGCATCACGGTCTGCGGCGGGATGCCGTCCTCAAGCAGGTTCTTCGCCCAGGAATGACGGAACGACTTCGGAGAGAGGTGGCGCCACTCTTCCTGTCCGGTCTTCTCAACGAGTTCGTCTCTTACCCTGTTGGACCAACTCCTGATGGTCCGAGTCGCTATGTCGAGCGTCGGTCCCGAGCCCTGCTCCACCCGGTCCCTCCCGATGATGCACGTGGCGATGTCGTTCGGAATCGGGACGCGCCTCAGGTCACCATGACCCCCGGAGCTCTCGAGTTCAAGAAGCAGCGGGTCGTGGTCCTCGACAATGTTCGTGGAGTTGATGCGCACCGCCTCGTTTGACTTCAGCCCACACCTGCCGAAGAGAGAGTACGCAAGCCAGAATCTACTGCCGATTCCGAACTCCTTGAGGGCCAGGTCCATCTCATCCGGGCTCATCAGGATGTCGTTCGCGCTGGTGTGCCTCAGGACCTTCATTCGCCAGTCCTCCGGTTTTTCATCGAAATGATTGTGACCGGTGGCGTCTCCTCGTTCGAACGGTAAGGCAGGTAGATTATCTCCTCTGCGATGTCGTACTTCGGATTGGGTCTGCCGAGTAGGTCTATGTTCGTCTCAAGACCGAACGCCTCAACGAACTTGCCAACGCGGACGACACCGCACTCCGCGAAGCGTTTTGCCCCGGTACACCCTACGTCAGGCCGGCCGAACCACGATTCGACCTCGAAGGACACCGAGTCACATCCCGTCTCCCTGAAGTATGAGGCGGCATACCGCTTAAGCTTCTTGTGCTCACCCGACTCAATGTGTGCCTCGCGCTCCGCTCCGTCGGAGAACCAGGTATCAAGCGTGTTGTTACTTGGCACAAACGACAACTCCTCAAGTTCAATCTCCCTCTCGTCTTCCAACTCAAGAATGTAGTCAATATACACCCGTTTCTGATATTTCGGGTGTGACTCGATTAGCTCGTGCAGCCTCTCTCTTGTCACGGCCATGCTAAGCGTGTCAGATAAAATGACACTGCGGGTGAAAAGCCTTCCGGGCACCCAGTATTACCGGCACAACGACAAAGGGCTGATGACCCCAGTGAACCCGTCCAGTGGCCAGGCAGGTTGGCTCTGGCGTAACATTTTCCTCCGGCTTGCCATTTTGGCGGAACCTATTCTCACACCCCCAGCTTGAACACCTGCTCGCGGTACGGCGCCTCGATGTCCTCGTAGTGTGCGTGGTGGGCTCAGAAAACAGATCTGCATACCAGCATTTTTGAGACTTTGCACCTATTACAAGTCTTCATCTTTATTTATGAAATCTAGTTCTTGTTTTGCCTCTCTCAGTTTCTCCAGTTCTTCATCGCCGAGGCTATTCACGAGCTCCCTGATCTGTTTATTTCTCGCAGCTTGATCCTCTTTTTGTGCTATATTTCTCCAAACGTCATTCAGATCGGTCATATCTTCCAATTGATTTTTCGTCACTTCGTTCTCAATAACATCGAGTCTCTTGTTTATATTGGCCATCCCTTCCAGTAATTCCGCGATGCTCTTTTGAGCAGGGTCTTCGCTCTCGAGCAAAGATTTGAAATTAGCTGACTGGGCAATTGGGTTGTCGAACTCACTGTCGCCTTCCTCGATTGTTGCTATTTGTTCGCTTATCTTTTCTGATGCCTGAGCGGCGTTGCTGACGTCAAAATCGTAATCTATGGTGCGCATATGGGCGAGATCGAACGGGATGGTGTCCGAAGAATCAATTAACTGGATAAAGGGCCTGGCTGTGGCGTGCCTAACGGCCAGCTCGTAGAACACGTTCGGGTTGTGGCCGGTCAGGTCCGCAATCACCAGGTCGCTCTCCACCACCTTTTGTATGATCTGTCTCGTGATGCTGCCGGGATCGCTCATCTGGTCGGCCCTGACCGCGGTGTAGCCGTATCCCCCGACCGCCTCCTCGATGATGTGCTCCATCAGCTTGTCCGACCGCTCGCGCTCGTCGCTCCCCTCGGAGCCGATGGGGCAGATGACGAAGCACTCCTTGTCCTCGGTCATAGGTTCGGTTTCGTCACCAGTTCGCTTTAAATTTGATCCGATTCACTCCTGTCACGAGGTAAGACACGGGCGTTGCGGCGCACTCTGTACTTCAGAGTCGACCTCGACCCTTGGAAACAGGTGATGGGCTCGGAAACTGGATGCGCTCTCGGCGGTAGCACAAGAGATGTGGTGCCAGTAATATCGGACCGGCCCAGCAAAGATGTCCCTGTCAACGTCAAATATCGAATGCTCAAATTGGGGCTCGAGTGGCCCCGTGAAGGCGGTTGTCTACATGTGGACAATGGGCGCCGTTCAGAAAGAGGTCCGGACCGTTAATACTAAGGCGCCGCGGATTGATGTACGAGGCAGATGACATCCGCCGGCTTACCTCACAGGGCCAAACCCGAGCTCCTCCACGAAATCACCAGGCTAATCAGGGAGAGCGGCAGGATGGGCAGGTCGGAAATCTACGACAGATTCGACGAGAACCAGAAGACGGTCCGTCGGACCCTCCACTACGGCGTCCTTCTCGGATTCCTCGAGGAGGATGATGACGTGTTTGGTCTCACTAGCCCGGGATCGGGTCTGGCGTACTCTCCGAAATTCGAGGGTCAGGAGTCCGTGGAGGGCATATTCCGCGAGGCCATCGAGGACTACGAACCCTACCGGGAGGCGATAGCGGGCGCCTACGCGTCGGGCAAAATTGACGTCATCAAGGATGTCCCGGCCGTCTCGCAGGACAGCTTCAGGGAGGAATTGCAGAAATCCGTCCGGGCGGAGGTCGAGGACCGCGAGGTCAACGTCCTCATCAAGACCGCCCAGGCCGCTGGCCTCGGTGAATACAAGGCCGGAAGGAGGGGATACCAGACGAGGCTCGCCCTGAGCGACGACTTTGAGTCCTACGCGTCCGAGCTCGTTGAGGAGTACCCGCTGCCGAGCGAAGACACACCCGACGATGACGACAAGCCGGAGGAGGAGGAAGCAGAGGGCGCAGAGGAGGAGCCCGCACAGGATTCCGTCGCAGCCAGGACCGGAGCGGACGTACAAACAGACGGCGAGACGGTGACCCACATCCACATACACGTCCGGGCCGACGAGCTGGAAGATAACGTGAGAGACTCAATCCTCAAGCGAATCAGCGGGGGTGGGACATGAGCGGGGACGGCAGGGCAGCCCTGGCCGGCGACGACATCCTGCGGTTCCTCAAGCCGCTGGTCCCGGTCTCGGAGCTGGACGCCGCAGAGCTGCCGGTTGTGAGGCTCGAGCCGGGGCGCGTCGAGGCCCTCGCGGAGCTGGGTGCCATGCGCGCCAGGGACGGCAGGGGGACGATACCCAATCACGAGCGCGGCGCGCTGGGGGAGTACGCAGTGTCGAAGCACCTCGGCGTGACGGGGGAGTTCGACACCGAGATATACGAGGGGGGCGACCCCGGATTCGACCTCCGGTACAGGGGAATGCGTGTCGACGTTAAGACCGTCGGCCCGCGCGTCAATAGCCCGCGCCTCCATGTCTCCACTCACGGCGAGCTCACCGCCGACTACTACATCCTCGTACAGCAGCTCAACAGGCGCGAGTACAGGGTCTTCGGGTGCGCACCGAGGCCGGTTGTCAGGCGTTCGTCCACCTTCAGATTCAGCAGGTCCCGCAGGCTCTGGCCCGACAGGTACGGGGATGAGGTCTACGTCGTCGAGCAGGACAGGCTGAGCCCGATAGCACGCCTGGGATGACGCCTCGCCCATCCACCGTGACTCTCGACCGATGCTGAACCAGGTGCTGGACACCCTCGGACAACTGGCCCTCATTGACGTGGTGCAGCTCCTCCTCCTGCTCGTCACGATAGTCATCAGCGGCGTTTCGTTTCTCTCGCAAAAGCGCGCGGGCATTCGCGAGTCCCTCGAGCAGCTGGCCCCGGTCTATGGCCCGATGAGGATCAGCGTCAGGCCGCTCCTGCACAGGGTGTCCTTCGTCCCGCCGCGGTCGGACGTCTCCCTGAAGCTCCACCCGTCGGTTCATCTCAACGAGGCCACACGGCAGACGACGGTCCGCCACCTGCTTTCGCAAAAGAACGGCGCCGAGCTCAGGTCGGCCCTGGACGAGATAGACGGTGACCATGGCGTCAGGGACTACGAGCTCGTGCAGGACGAGGTCAGGCTCAAGATATGCAGCGTCAACGCCGTGAAGGTCCGCCGCGTCGTTTCACGGGTCCTCCTGTACTTCGAACACGATTTCCGGGCCGACACCCTCGACGACGACTTCGAGCACCCGGAGCTTGAGGAGAGGTTCCTGTAGCCCGTCACACCCCCAGCTTGAACACCTGCTCGCGGTACGGCGCCTCGATGTCCTCGTAGTGCGCGTGCAGGTAGTGGCTCATCGAGTCCGAGCCGCCGGCGTTCCTGCTCCCGGCGGCGTCGCCCCGCATGTACGCCACCAGCTCCGAGTTCCAGTCGCGGTGCACGTCCCAGTACGTCGTGAAGTGGTGCCGGCCGTAGTGGCTCCGCACCGGCCGCTTGCCGTCGGGGTCGGCGAGGCGGCCCGTCATGGCCGCCCTCCAGACGCGCGACACGTGCTTGTTCGTCAGCGGCACCTTCTCCCGCTTGCTCAGGAACACGCCGCCCCGCCCGCAGGTCGGCCGCACGAGCAGGTAGCGCGCGAGGCACCGCCTGGCCTCGTCGTCCAGCGGCAGCACGCGGGCGCGCTTCGACTTGTTGCCCTCCCTGCCGGTCGGCACGTACAGCGATCCCGGCCTGTCCGCCACCTCCGGGTGCGTGCCGATGTCGGGGTAGAAGTCGCGCAGGCCGCCGTGGTCGGGGTTCACCTCCGCCATCCGCACATTGCAGAGCTCCGTCGCCCTGAGCCCGAGTTTCAGCTGGAGCACCAGCACGGCCCGGTCGAGGTAGTGGCCGGTCGACGAGACCGCGGCCCGCAGGTCGTCGAGCGTCACCCTGGGGTAGTCGTCCACCGGCGCCCTGGCGTCGGACGGCGGGTCCACGTCGAACGGGTCGAAGTCGGCGGTGTGCGGGTACGCCTCGTCCCTGCACCAGTACGAGTGCGCGGCGCCGACGTGGACGAGCTCGGTCCTGATGGTGGACGCCCGCACGCCGTCGTCGGCGCGGGCCCGGACGTACCGCTCGACGTGGGACCGCGACGGGCAGGCGGGGTGCCGGCCCTCGGACTCCATGAAGCTCCGCCAGTGCCGGAAGCTGTTGCGGTAGTTGCGCTCCGTGTTCGGCGCCCTGGGGCCCGTCTCCCCGAGGAAGGCCTCGAAGACGTCGAGCCCGAGGTCCTCGAACACCGGTGCGTGCTCCGCCAGCGGGTCCAGGCCGCGGCCGAAGGCGGCGGCCACGTCCTCGCGGGACATCACCGCACCCCCGCCGCCGTGTCCCAGGCCTCGCGCGCCGCCCCTCCCATGTCGGCGGCCATGTAGACCGGCGAGTACAGGTGGGGGTGGTCCGGGCTGGTCAGGAGGTGCTCGTAGAACGCGACGAGCCGCCTCCAGTACCTGGCCACGGTGCGGTCGCTGCCGGACAGGGAGGCGGCGTAGGCCTCGACGTCACCGGGCCCGGCGAGGGCGTGGTGCACGCCCCGGCCCTCGGCATGATCGCGCCACCTGCGGCCGTGCCTCAGCGCTTTCTCCCTTGCGTTGTCGGTCCCGCAGCCCGACAGGACGTGCTCGGCCAGCCACTCCCCGATGACGTCGCGGCCCTCGTAGGCCGGGGCGTGGTGGGCCAGGCGGTGCCGGTCGGGCACGTCGGCGGGCCGCCGGTACACGCCGAGCAGCTCGCCGGGCTCGGTGGGCCTGTTGCCGGCCATCAGCGGTCCCCCTCGATCGGCAGGCCGGTCCCGGCGACGTACGGCGCGCTCGAGCCGCCGCCGGTGCCCTCGTCGCCCGGCAGGTACCAGCCCTCGCCCCCGTCTGGCGTCTCGTCGGCCACCAGCCCCTCCGTCAGCCTGTCCATGCGGCCGGGCACGGTGGACTGCAGGTGGTTGATGAGCTCGGAGTGCGAGCACCCGGGGTTCTCGGACACGAAGCGCTCGGCCTCGCACCGTTCGCCGCGGTAGACCCGCTCCTCGAGGTCGGCGACGCGGGCCCTCTCACGCTCCAGCTCCTCGCGGAGCTCGTTGCGCTGCTCGCGGAGGTCGGCCTCCGTCTCGTCCATGCCGACGCCTGGCTCGAAGCCCTCCGACGCCTTCAGGCCCGCCTCCACCATCGAGGCGACGAGGTCGGACTGGGTCATGCCCAGCTCCTCGGCCCGCTCGCGCCACCTGTCCCTCTGCTCCTCGGTCGGGTAGGTCGATACCGTGGTGACCATGGTGCGTGGTTCGCGTCCTTCGAAGTTAAGCTCTTCCGCTGCGGGACGGGAGCATACGGGCCGAGGGGACGTATGCTGTCTCCTCGAGGCTTCTTCCAAGCCCGTCTGTGGTGGATTATTATCGCGCGGGGCGTGTGTATGAGTTCTAATCAATTCGTGTGAAACTTCAACAACGAGTGCACCGTACATCGAGTAAGCTCTGACCACCGACGCCCCAACTCTCTGGTTGACAGCCCGGCCGTCGCCCCGCACGCCGTTTCCGGCCCAATATCGCATATCAGAGAGGCCTCTCGGTGCGTCCGAGGTGACGGTTGTGTACGTGGAAATGCCACACAGGCCGTTTCTGAGCCCTCCGGAGCCGTTCTGGGGCCGATGCGGTAGTCGGCCTTTTAAGTGTGCGGAACGTATCTGGATCCGAACATGAGACCGAGAATCCCGGACGAGATGCAGGACCGAATTGAGGGCGTCATGGGCGACGCCGGCTTCGACGACGCGGGCTCGTTCATTAAGTACGCGGTGGCCAAGGAGCTGGACCGCAGGGAGGATATGGACCATGTGCGCGAGCGCCGTTGACCCGAGTGGCGATCGTCGGCCGAAGCGAAGAGGATGTGGCCACAGTCCGTGCCGCCGTCGACGCCAGGGTGTGGATGGACGACGACCACACGTACGTGATGGCGGTTTGCGACGACGTGCTGGAGGCGCAGGAGCTGGAGCGTCAGCTTGAGTTGAGGCTCGGAATCACGGACGTGCGGATCGCGCCGGCCGGGGTGTTCTCTGATGGGTAAGTACGACGACTGGCTCTACCTGACGGTGTTGATGGTCGTGGTGCTCGTGGTGTCGGGCCACATCCCGCACGGTCCGCTAGAAATAATCGTCGCTATTTCGATGGCCGGCATCGCCGCCGGCACCCTTGTAGTGTTCCACTCGCTCCTCGGCTGAACGAGGACTCAGCGGACCGCACCCGGGTCCTTGGTGGTCACGCGATTGCTCCCGCACCGCTCGCACCGGTCGGGTTTGCTGCCGCGGGAGAGGACCTGCCCGCAGGCGGCGCAGTACCACTTCTCATAGGCGAGGTAGAGCATCAGGCCGCCGACCACTATTCCTGTCATTCCGCCGTACATCAGCACGTCGGCGCCACCAATCTCGATGCCGCCAAACCAGAGCAGTAGTCCTACGCCCGTTATCAGGGCGCCGTACTTCACCTTCGCTCTCATATAGATTCCAGTCTATCAGAAGTATTGATAAATTCTTTGTCCTGAATATCAGCGGATGTAACCAAGAAGGCGGTGTCGGGCTCCCGTCCTCTGTTGGGAAATCCTAAGATACATCATCAACAGGATAAAAGGGCATATTAGGATATAAATCCAAGATAGATGCGCATGCAAGGAAAGGTTGCGCTGTACGCCCGGGTGTCCACCGTCAACCAGGACATCGGACCGCAGAGGCAGAGGCTGGTAGACTGGGCGGAGTACCAGGGCGTCGACTACGAGGTGTTCGAGGACGACGGCGTCTCGGCCGTGGCGGACGAGAGGCCGGGCTTCGACTACATGATGAGCCGCATCGGGGACTTCGACGCCGTCGCCTTCACGAAGCTGGACAGGTTCGGGCGGAGCGTGAACCAGCTGTCCACATGGGCGGCCGACCTTGAGGAGCGCGGCATCGACATCGTGGTCACCGAGCAGAGCATTGACACCTCGAACAAGGAGGGCGAGCTGCTGTTCAACCTGCTCTCCTCGATAGCGGAGTACGAGCGCAAGATCATCAGGGAGCGCATGGAGCGCGGCTACCGCGAGGCGCAGCGCGAGGGCCGGGTCGGCAGGCCGGAGGAGGACGTCGACCTCGAGTGGCTCAGGGACAAGTACGAGAAGGGCGCCAACGTCTCGTACCTCGCCGAGGAGCTGGACGTGTCCCGCAACACGGTGTACGACCGTCTGGACCGGATGGGGCTGAGGGACGATGACTGACTGCGCCCGCATCACCGAGGTGTTCCTCCGGCCGTGCCCGTCCCACGCGTGCGGCGGGCTCGTGCAGGTTCAAGTCGAGAGGTCCTGCACGGCCAGGACCGTCACCGACGTGGAGTGCACCTGGGGATGCGGCCCCGACGAGGCCTCCTTGCTCAGCCTGACTCGCAAGTGGACGCCCACGAGGATCGTCGGGGACTGAACCGGTCCCCGAACCCCTGCCCTTCCGGCGTCCCTCAGGCCTCTCCGATATGCGATTGCCTTCTCGCACCCCATTTCCGATGACGACCCCATTGGGACACCCCATCCTCCCAGGTCCACTTGGTCGATTTTACCAACGGTCGAAGTTGGTCGGACTTTCTTCGACAACGCGCGTAAATAATTCTATACGGGCCGTGCGCCTAACCTGAGACCGTCGGAGCCGCTGATCCCGGCGGGAAGGTCTGATAAGCCCGCGAATCGTATAATACGGCATGGTGAACAAGAGCAGGGTGCGCGTCTCGGAGGACGAGATGCTGCGGCTGAACTACTACAAGCTCATGATCATGAACACGCAGACTGGTGCCGTCGGGAGGCTCCTCGACGAGGCCGGGGTCCCGCCCGCTGAGGAACTGAAGGGCATGATGGGCTGAGCGCTCCCGCCTCTCGCTCATCACACTGTTTCGTCTCCACATTCTCACAGATCCGGACTTCTCTGGCCGGCCCTTGCGTTCGGTCGTCCCCGTGACCGGACCTGGCATGGGCCGAATATGGACTCCTGAGGACGACCTACGCTCTCGGAACGATTTAGTGGGTTCCGCACGTCGTCACGAGTGCGTCCTGCGGGCTCCGGAAACAGAGAACCGGCAGCTCAGGCCCTGAAAATAAAGAATCCAGAACTACCAAGACTTGAATTTAGTCTTTCAGTGACGGATTTAATATGGCACAGGGCGTACATGAGAGTAGACGGTTGGAAGGAGGACGCCGGAGCGCCCAAGCACAGAACCAGTGTGTTTGGATACGCGCTCCCGGAAAATAAGCCCTTCTTCTCCCGTCGTGGAGCGCAAGCATGAGGAACTACGAAGAAGACGAGCTCATCTCGGACCTCAAGCGGGTCTGCGAGGAGCTCGGACGACCCGTGACGATGGCGGAGTATAGACGGAACGGACAAGCGGCACCGGAGACGTACATCCGGCGGTTCGGCTCGTGGCGCGAGGCGCACGAGCTCGTCGGCAACGACATCTCCAACCGCGGGGGTGTGAAGCGATGACCCAAGACATCGTGTGGTCGTACGACGCAGACGACCCGGGGCAGCGCGAGGCGGCGGCGCTGTACGCCCTCGCGTACGACGGCGCCAGCGTGATGGACATGGGCGAGAGCTGCCCCGAGTGCGGCAGCCCGCTCATGCTCACCGGGAGCCCCGACATGGTCGAGAGCATGGCCGAGAGGTACCCACAGCTGGTCGTGAGCGACCCCGACTGGTACGACGAGCCCAACCGCGGCTATCTGTACTGCAACGCGGAGCCGTGCGACGTCGGGCGCGACTTGGAGGTGGCCCATGCCTGAGCCGGGCGACATCGTGGTCGACTCCGAAGACGGCGACCCGGACACGGCGGTCGTGGTGGCCGTCCCGGGCACGTGCGCCGAGACGGAGGCCTACGACGGCATGACCGTGCACGAGGCCACCGGCTGCGATCCCGACGAGCGGGCCGTGGAGGTCGTGTTCGTCAACATGGCCGAGGACGCCGGCTGGGAGTGGCGGACCCGCTACCACACCGAGGCGCCGCCGTGCGCCACCTATGCCTTCCCCGAGGGGCGGCTTGAGGTCGTAGGCGAGGACTGCGGGTTCTGCGGGCGGCGCGTCCCGCGGCTGTACGCCCACCTCGCCGTCGACCACACCGGTCAGAGCTTCCACCAGCTGCCCGACGACGGCGTCTGTCCAGTCTGCAACGGCGAGTACGCCGGCCGCAGGGGCATGATTCAGCACGCGAGGAAGGCCCACGAGCCGGAGGCGGGCCGACTATGAGCTGCCATGTGTGCGAATCGGACCGGGAGACGACGGAGGTCGCGGGCGAACAGGTCTGCGACGAGTGCGCGGGAATGTTCGGCTCCGGCGAGTCGGACCCGTGCTACTTCTGCGGGGAGCCGGCCACATCGTCCGTCCTCGGCGGCGAGGACGCGTGCGACGACTGCGCAGGCCTCGTGTGGTCCCACGAGAGCCCGGACACGAAGCGGGACCGCAGGGCGTTCGCCAAGCGGCTCATGGAGGCCGACCTCGATTACGGGCGCTTCATCGACGTCCACGACGGGTGGAAGAAGCCGGTCGGGCGGCACGACCGGTACGGGCCCACCGCGGAGGAGCTGTCGGGAAACTACGGCGTGTACGGCGGCGACGGGCTCGTCGACATCGACGTGGACGACGCCGGCGACGGGCTCCCCGACAAGCTTGAGGAGCTCGCCGACACCCTCTCGGTCGCCTCCCCGCACGCCGGTCCGCACGAGGGCCACCTCTACGTGAAGGGCCCGGCGGACATCGCGGACCGCTTCGAGCAGAAGTGCGGCGCGAGGAACCCGAAAGTGGAGTGGGGCGAGATACGCGTAGACAACCAGTTCACCGTCGGCCCCGGCTCGACCCTCGCGGCGTGCGACAAGGACGACCACGACTGCTCCGAGGACGGCGAGGGCGAGTACGCGCTCGCCAACGACGCTCCCATCCTCGAGGTCGACGCGGAGACGCTGCTCGCGCTGGTGCCCGAGAGGGACGCGCCGGAGCCGGCTCCCGACACGGGACGGGAGGATGTGTCCACATCCTCCTCCGTGTCCCGGGCGGAGTACCGGGACAGGCTCGAGAAGGCCGTCGTGGACAGCGACTCCGAGAGCCTGCAGGCGCTCTGGTCGGGCAACTACAGCGGCTTCGACGACAGGTCGAGCGCGGAGACGGCGCTCGCCGGAAATCTCGCGTGGTGGTTCGACGGCGACAAGGGCGCCGTCCGGGACGCGATGGACGGGCGGAACCTGCCCGACGCCGTCGACCCGCCGGCGCTGAAGAAGTGGCCGCGGAAGGGCGAGAGCTACAAGCGGAGCGTCCTGCGCGCCGTCGACAAGGAGGACGGCGGGTATGGCGTCACCGACTGGGACACCGTCAGGTGGAACTACGACAACGGCAACTTCGTGGACGCGCGGATGATCGCCGCCGACCTGCTCCGCGAGGACCACGACTGGTTCTCCCACGAGCAGAGCGGCGACCTGTTCCGCTACGACCCGAGCACCGGGACGTGGAAGAGCGACGGCGAGAACAGGCTGCACGAGATACTCGCGGACAAACTGGGCAAGTACGCCTCGGAGAACGAGCAGAACAAGGTCGAGTACCACCTCAGCGCCACAAAGGTCGACGAGGACGAGATAGGCGCGAGCCTCGACGAGCCGCTGGTGGCCTGCGAGAACGGCACCCTGAACCTCGAGACCGGCGAACTGCTCGACCACTCCCCGGAGCACATGCTGCTGGAGTCCATCCCGGTGCGGTACGACCCGGGCGTGGAGCCGGAGGCGTTCGACGCGTTCCTCCGCACGGCGCTCGAGGGCGACGAGACGCTCATCGACACCGTCTACGACGCCGTCGCCCTCTGCATCTCGCCCGGGTACCCCGTGGCCAACTTCGTCATCCTGCACGGGGACGGCGCGAACGGCAAGACGACCCTCCTGGACGTCGTCCGTGAGTTCGTCGGCGACTCGGTCTCGTCCGAGAGCCTCCGGGACCTGACCGGCTACGACGCGGACGCGAGCAAGGCCCAGCTGTACGGCAAACGCGCGAACATCATCGGGGACATGGACTCGGGGGTCATCAAGAACACCGGCGTGCTGAAGGAGCTCACCGACGGCAACACCGTCAGCGCGAGGGAGAAGTACGGCAAGAAGTTCGCCTTCAGCAACGAGGCGCAGATAATCGGCGCGGCGAACGAACCTCCGGAGTTCGCCGACGACTCCAAGGGTATGTCGCGGAGGCTCGTGCCCGTCCACATGGGTGTGGACATGGAGGCGGAGACCGACGAGGACCTGATGAAGCACGAGGCGGTCGCGATGATGACCACCGAGACCGAGCTCTCCGGCATCCTCAACCGCGCCGTCGATGCCTTCGACAGGGTGAAGGAGCGGAACGCGCTCGCGCTGCAGCACGAGAAGTCCGCGGCGGAGATACGGAGGGGGTACGACACGAACGCCAACCCGGTCCAAGCGTTCGCCGAGCTCTTCTGCGACCACGGCGAGTGGGTCGGCAAGGACCAGATGCTCAACGCCTACAACGCGTGGGCCGACCACGAGGGTGTCACCGAGCTCTCCAAGGGACAGCTGACCACCAAGCTCAAGCGGGTAGACCAGTTCGACGTCGAGGTCAGCCGCGTCTCACACGGCGGCGGCAGAAAGCGCTGCTACCGCGGTATCGAGCTGAACGAGGACGGCAGACGGTGGCTCGGCATAGCGCAACAGGGCGCCGTCCAACAGGACCTCGAGTAGACTTTTCTGCGGTTTGTTTTCCTGCGTGCAATAGACCCGTCTGGGCCCTTTTAATAGGGGTGGTCGGGCAATGTCTGGGCCCCTGACTGGGGGCCTGTCTGGGGGTAAACCGACGTACGGGGACGGCCTGGTCGGGCTGTCTGGGGGGTAGGCTCAATTTGTTTTTCGTGAGCGTGTGCCCGTGCGTGCTTTATCCTGACCACATGTCTCTCTCGTCTACGTCTGCACCGGTCCACCTACGGGGCCTCCCGGGGAGGGTAAAAGTTACCGAAATGGCCCGACCGCCCCAGACAGGCTGTCCCCGCACCGCGTTTTCACCCCAGGCAGGAGGCCGACCAGGGCCCAGTCAGCTATTTAAAGAACCGTCTGGCCCCGCTATATAAAGGCTTGACCGGTCCCACTCGTAGCCTGTCCAAGGGCCGCTGAATAACTCAAACCACACCTCGTGCCTGCCTGGAGCACACCACACCCATGTGGCCACAGATTGATTGTGCGTCCACTGGGCTACCGATGACCTGGTCGAGAGGGCCATCCCAACCCCGCACGCCGTTTTTCGACCCATATCGCATATCGGGGACGCCGTCCGGTGCGTCTAAGGGTGGCGGTTGCGGCGCCGGTGTGCCGGCCCTGGCTTTTTTCGAGAAATATTCTGCGTACAAACCCCGTATCCCCGGAATATCAGGGTCTGGAGGCCCGTCAGACGGCCCTCGTCCGGACCGACGAACGGCACCAGACATGTGGCTACGGGTCCGGTGCGAACGAGGCGTCTATAGCATCGCGAAAATCGTCCACCACGGCAAGGAGGCCGCGCTCGGCCGCCGCGGCTATAGCCTGTCGCGCAGCACGCCGGCCGGCTCGAAGCCCCCCTCAAGGGACGCGAGGTCGTCCTCCAGCTCGCGGTACTCCTCGTCCCGGAGGAACATGCCGTACTCCCTCTCCGCCGCATACCCGATGAGCAGCCACGCCGTCCTCCAGTTACCGACGTCGCGCACCATGCCGTCCAGGAGCCTCGCCCCCAGCTCGGCGCTGGCCATGGCGGAGTCGGCGTGCCAGAGTGCGTCCGTCTCGGCCGTCCGATCGTCGACGCTCAGCCAGTCGCCCGTCACAGCAGCCCCCGCAGCCGCTCGGCCCGGCACTCGGCCTCGACCTCGATGTTCTCGGCGTGGCTGAGCAGCTCGTCGTCGAGCTCGCCGGCCTCCGCCTTGGTCTGTACGTACAGGTCCTCGTCGCGCATCTTGCGCCCGAGGAGGAGCCACAGGGCCCGCGGCGACATGATGCTGTTCCGCCACCGGTCGGTGCGCTCGAAGGCGTGCGCGAGGGCGCGGAGCCTGTCCTCGAGGCCGAGGCCGTACTCGTCGGCCGCCCATAGCAGTGCCTCGCCGGCCTTCTGGGCGTCCGTGGCCTCCCAGTCCGTCCCGTTGTACGCGCTGTCCTGCTCCATGTCGAGCAGCGGGCGGAGCCGCTGCTTGTCACCTGTCTCGTCCGGCGCTCGGCCTCCTCGGCCACCCTCGGCGCCGTCGTTGCCCTGCATGTTCTTCCAATGTCTATCGAGGTGTTCTGGGTCCTCGAATCCCATGGCGGCCACGGACGCGGCGAGGTCTTGCTTGTTGCTGTCCTCTATCCCCCAGCCTCCTCCGAGGACCGCCCTTGTTCCGTCGCCCAGGCCGAACGCCGCCAGGTACGACCCGTCGCCCTCGGCCAGCATGTGGTGAACGGGGTTCCAGTACACCTTCATGGGGTTGCTGGCCCCGCTCTTCACGGCCGGCAGGTTGTCGATGTCGCTGGCCAGCAGCACCATGTCCCGCGCCGCAGCCCATCCGTCGTCCGACTTCTCGATGTGCCTCTTCATCTCCTCGGCGAGGTCGCCGAGGCGCTTTTCATAGCCGTCGCTCGTCGTTTCTTCGTCTTTCATCTTCGTCTCCGGGCCGCCCCGCCGACGGCCGCATTCGTGGCGAGGGCCGCGACCCACTTAACGAATCCCAGTGCGCGGCGGAACTGGCCTCAATGGCGGAACCGCCCCGCGCCGTCGGTCGGTCTCCAGGCGAAGGCGACGGGGGTGTTTCGGCCGCATTTGGTTCTCGTGACCACGGATGGTGAAAGGCGAAGCGTGCACCCTCGCCGCCGATGACGCGAACCTCCACGTCCGCCCGAGCGAGTCGGTCGAGCATCCGGGCCTCCCGAGTCGTCAGGCCACCGACGGGCGCGTCGTCGACGAGGAGACGAACGCGGACCCCGCGCTCGGAGGCGTCCACGAGGGCGCGCGTGACGCGCGGCGAGGTGAAGGTGTAGCCCGCGAGGAGGATGCGGTCGTCGGCCGCCCGAATCGTGTCCAGCGCGACGTCGGGCGAGTCGGGGAGGACGAACGCCGTCACCTGCGCGCCCCCGTGAGCGAGAACCGGACGGGGCTCGTACCCGAGCGGACGCCACTCCCGTCCGTCCCCGTCGACGAGGAGTCGTTCGCCGGCCGGCGCGTCCTCGTAGACGACGGTGTCGACCGTTCTCCCCCCGCGGCTGAGCACGAGTCGCTCGCCGCCGTTGGCGAGTTCGAGTCCCGAGACGGCGACGACCGGGCGGTCGGTGAGCGCCTTCGTCGCAGTCGGGTCCGCCGAGATGGCGACCGGGCCGCCGGGGAGCGAGAGTTCGATGGCCCCCTCGCCGTCAGCGAGGGTGAGGTTCTGCGGCCCTGTCGTGGTGACGACGACGAACTCCCCGGCGTCGCCGTCGGCGAGGGGATTCGGGTACACCGACACGAGCCGAGGAGCGGACGTCGGTTCGGCGGCGACCACCGCGGGTGTCGTCCCCACGACGAGCAGCGCACAGACGAGTAGGAGCCGGACGGTCGGGCGGCGCGTGCGGAACACGCCGCGTGGTGGCCGCGTCTTCTGTTATGAACTCTTGGACGGGAAGAAGGAGCGCCGTTACGCCGTCGGGGCTTCGGCGTCCGTGTCGGAGGACGCGAGCGTCTCGGCGGCGCGTTCGGCCTCGTGCTGAACGACGAACGCCGTGTCGTCGGCGGCTCCGGCGGCGGCTTCGAGGGCGGTTTCGGTGCCGATCTGTCGGAGTGCCCACGCCGCAGCGGCGCGGACCTTGTCGTGTTCGTCGTCGGTCAGGGCGTCAGTCAGGGGCTTCACCGCACGGGTGTCCCCGACGAGCCCGAGCGCACGGGCCGCGTGCGGGCGAACGTTGTCGTTGTCCATGGCGAGTTTGTCCGCGAGCGCCTGGGTGGCCTCCTCGGAGCCAATCTCACCGAGGGCTTTGAACGTCACCTTCTGGAGGGCCGGGTCGGAGTCGGCGTCGACGTAGTCGACGAGCGTCTCCACCGCGTCCTCGGCGTCGGCACCCATCTTTCCGAGCGCCTTGATCGCGGGCTTGCCGCGCTTCTGCGCGCGAGCGTGCATCTCGTCGAACGCGCCCGGGTCGCCCATGCGTGTGATGGCTTCGAGGCAGTGCTCCTCCATGAAGCCGGAGTCGCCGAGTTTGTCGAGCGCGAGCAACACCATCTCGACGTTCCCCTGCTTCTCCCACTCCTTGACCGCGGACCACTCGGGCGGGAAGTCCTTGTAGTGGCCGAGGCAGTCGTAGAAGCCGAGCGCCTCCAACTGCTCGTTCACGAGCAGGTCGTCCCACTCCTGGGCCTCCTCGAGCCCGGTCGAGAGCGCGTCGGTCGCCTCCAGGAGCGCAGCGATCTCTTCGGCGTCGTCGTCGGCGTCGAAACCGGCCTCGGTGACTGCCTCGGCGACGGAATCGAGTGCGGCCACGAGCGAGTCGGTGTCGGCACCGTCGGCCGAGAACGAGCCGTCGAGCGTCTCCGCGGCGGCGTCGGTGAAGGTCGCGACGGCCTCCGCGACCTCACCTTCGCCCTGCTCGGTCCAGCGGGTGTCCTCGATGGTGCTCTTGGCCTCGTCTATCTCGGCCACCACGTCCTCGCCGTAGGGGCCGCGGGCCTCCTCGAGCGCGTCGCGGAGCGCGTCGACCTTCGACTCGAGGTCCGCGCGGGGGTCCTCGGCGTCGTCGTCGTCCTCGTCGGGCTCCGGCAGGTCCGCGCGTTCGAGGTCGCTCTCGATGTCGTCGATGGTGGCTTCGACCTCGTCGAGGTCGGCCTCCGTCTCGGCGGCGTCTAGCTCCTCTTCGACGGCGGTGAGGCGTTCCTCGAGGCTCTCTGCGGTGGGCTCCTCGTCCGACCCAGACGAATCGGCGGCGTCGTCCCCGTCACTCATACGTCGAAACTGCGGCCGTGGGCGAAAAGAGCGTTTCCCTTCGTCTCTCCGTCGGACGTCCGCCCGTCGGGGTCGAAACGGGGACGACAGTGGGAGGCGACCGCAGGCCTACCCCGTGGGAAACCATGACAGAACCCACGTCGTTTGCGGTCGCCGTGCTGGTCCAGTGAGACCAGCGGGGAGACTACGTGCTCGACACATATGTGTGTGACTCTCTCACAGGAGACGGCCCCCCACGATGTATCATAACGAGTGTTTTTCTTTTCTTTACAGAAAGTATTTTTGCTAAAACACAAGCATGAAGTGGCTTCTCTCCCTACGTCGTAGTGTAATGAGCACTCAGCAGTCCGTCCGACAGCGCGCCGGGAGCGTCGAAGGAAGCGACGCGCTCCGCATCGATGCCGACCGTGCAGAACAGCTCGTCGATGCCCTCAACACCGACCTCGCGGCGACGTACGTCCTCTACCACCAGCTGAAGAAACACCACTGGAACGTCGAGGGTGCGGAGTTCCGTGACATCCACGTCTTCCTCGGCGAGGCCGCCGAGGAGGCCGAGGAGTTCGCCGACGAACTCGCAGAGCGGGCCCAGGCGCTCGGCGGCGTTCCGCTCTCGGGGGGGAAGAACCACGAGGAACACGCACCAGTCGAACCCGAGGGTGACGACGTCTACGACATCCGGACGTCCCTCGAGAACGACGTGGAACTGTACGGGGACATCATCGAGACGCTCCGCGAGCACATCGAACTCGCCGAGAACCTCGGCGACCCCACGACCGCTCACATGCTCCGAGAGAACCTCATCGAGGTCGAAGAGGCGGCCCACCACGTCGAGCACTACCTCGAAGACGACTCGCTCGTCACCGAATAGACGACCTGGCGCGCGGACGCGACCGCGGTGACGCTGCGGTTCGGGCGATTCGCTTATACGATCTCGTCGAGCGCGACAGCGCCGTCGCTCGCCAACCACCCGTCCGTGTTCCCGGCTTCGGTGAGGACGAGGCGGTCCGGGGAGGTGTGGAGTGCCGACACGCGCGGCGTGTCCGCGTTCCGACTGGTCTCGTTCGCGCGGGTGTCAGGTGAGGCTTCCGCATCGGGTCCGCTCATACACCCGTCTGAGTGAGCGTCGGTCATAAGTTTTTGGCTCGCCTAAAACACGTCGAACACAACGTATAATTATCCAAGCACCAACACGGTGTAATGAGCCCATCGCTGTTCTCCCCGCTCTCCCTGCGCGAGACGACGATACCGAACCGAATCGGGGTCTCCCCGATGTGTCAGTACTCTGCAGTCGACGGGGTCGCGACCGACTGGCACCTCGTCCACCTCGGCAGTCGAGCCGTGGGCGGGGCCGGTCTCGTGATGACGGAAGCGACCGCCGTCGCCCCCGAGGGGCGCATCTCACCCGAGGACCTCGGCATCTGGACCGACGAGCAGGCGACCGCGCTCCGGCGTCTCGCCTCGTTCGTCCGCGACCAGGGCGCGGTGCCCGGCATCCAACTGGCACACGCCGGGCGGAAAGCGAGCACGCGCCGACCCTGGGAGGGCGGGGCTCCCATCGGCCCGGCCGACGGCGGCTGGGAGGTCGTCGCGCCCAGCGAGGTCCCGTGGCCCTACGAGGACCACGAGTCGCCGCCGGTCCACGCGCTCTCGACGGCCGACATCAGCGGCGTCGTCGACGACTTCGTCGCGGCCGCCGAGCGCGCACTCGACGCCGGGTTCCTCGTCGCCGAGGTCCACGCCGCTCACGGCTACCTCCTCCACGAGTTCCTCTCGCCCGTCACCAACCGACGGACCGACGAGTACGGCGGCGACTTCGCGGGACGCACGCGGCTGGTCAGGGAGGTCACCACGGCCGTCCGCGACGTGTGGCCCGACGACCGGCCGGTGTTCGTCCGGGTCTCCGCGACGGACTGGCTCCCCGACCGTGACTCGTGGACGGTAGACGACACGGTCCGCCTCGCCGGCGACCTCGCCGACTGTGGGGCGGACCTCGTCGACGTCAGCAGCGGCGGCATCCACCCCGAACAGGAACTCCCCGACGTCGGGCCCGGCTACCAGGTCCCGTACGCGGAACGGGTTCGGACGGCGGTCGACCTGCCCGTCGCGGCCGTCGGCGCGATTACGACAGCACAGCACGCGGACGCACTCGTCCGCAACGGCCGGGCCGACGTGGTGCTCCTGGGGCGTGAACACCTCCGCGACCCGTACTTCACACATCGTGCCGCGTCCGAACTCGGGCGCGACGCGGCGTGGCCGCCGCAGTACCAGCGCGCGGCGCGTCGCTAGGCCGAGGCGGGCGCGGACGTTTTTGTCCTCGCCGCCCCAACGTGGTGTATGAGCCACGACCCCGACCGCGACGACCTCGCGACCCTCCTCTCCGACCTCCGGACGACGCTCGACGACCTCGAACGGACGCTCGACACCGACGACGGGCGCGACCGGCGACCCGCTCGACGCGAGCCACCGCGCGGGAGCGACGTCGTCAGGTTCACCGAGGAGTACACCATCCCGACCGTCATCGCCATCCTCGAGACGACGATCCAGTCGCTCGAACTGCTGCGCGGCGTCCTCAGGTTGGCGGACCCCGAGCGGAGCCTCCGAGGGGAGGGGACAGGGAGTCTCGACGGGGTCGACCGGCGGGTCGTCGAGGGGACCGAGCGTGCGCTCGACGACCTGCGGCGGGCGCTCACCGGGACCGAGGAGCCGACGGACCCGGTCGCACGGGACGTGTTCAGGGAGGCGCGCGACCTCACCGGCGAAATCGAGTCGCGACTGGCCGCCGCGCGGGAGGCGGGGCGGGAGTCGCCGTCGCGGTCACGACGCTCGGGGGACGAGCGACGGAGCGTCGTCATCCCGGTCGACGACGAGACGGCCGACGGGCGGAACGAACCGGAGGCCGACGTGGACGACGCGGGTGCCGAACACGACGACGCGGCGGTCGACGTGGACGCGGAGCTCGAGTCGATTCGGGACGAAGTGCGAGCGGAGTCGGCGGGGGGCGACGAGGGCGACGACGAAAGCGACGAGGTGGGGAACCGCGAGAACGGGGACGGAGACGGGGCAGTCTGAGCCGCCCTAGGCGAGCCGGTAGGTCTCGCCCTCGCTGTCGACGAGTCCCTTCTTCGAGAGGCTCTTGAGGAGTGGGTACAGCGAGATCTTCTTCATATCCAGCGACGCCTGGAGTTCGTCGACGGTGCACGCCCCCGCGGCGCGAAGGTAGAGGTAGACCAGTTTCGACGAGGTCGAGTCGAGTTCGGTCGGGAGGTCGGGCGTCGTCTCGTCCGCACTGCGGGTGAGGAGTTGCTGGGTCATGTCTACTCAGTACGTTGACTCGATTCCACTTAAACTTACCTTGTACATGGACATATACTATGTATATCGTTAATACAGGATATTATGTCCTTGTATACGACTCACACAGGAGGCGGGCAGCTGCCTCAGAGGTCCATCGCGCCGTTGACGTCGATGACCTCGCCGGTGATGTAGGACGCTTCCTCGCTGGCGAGGAACTTGACGATGTGGGAGACGTCTTCCACTTCGGCGAACCGGCCCATCGGAATCTGTTCGAGAATCTGCTCTTGGATGTCCTCGCGGACCTCGTCGAGCATGTCCGTGCGCGTGAAGCCGGGGGCGACGGAGTTCGACGTCGACCCCGACGGGGCGAGTTCGAGCGCGATGGTCCGGGTGAAACCGAAGATGCCCGACTTCGCCGTCGCGTAGTTGGCCTGCCCGAAGTTGCCCTGTTTACCGACGATTGAGGAGATGTTGATGAGCCTCCCCTGGTCGGACTGCTTGATGTCGTCGAAGAACACCTTCGTCGCGTTGAACGTCCCGTTGAGGTTGACGTCGATGACGGTCTTCCACTCCTCGGGGCTCATGCGTGCGAACGACGTGTCCTTCGTGATGCCGGCGTTGTTGATGAGGATGTCCGCGGGGCCGAACGTCTCGTGGACCTCGTCGCACATCTGCCCGACGGCCTCGTAATCGGTGACGTCGGCCTGCGCCGCCATGGCGTCACCGCCGGCGTCGCGGATGGTCTCGACGACGTCCCGTGCCTCCGCCTCCGATGAGCGGTAGTTGACGACGACGTTCGCGCCCTCGCCGGCCATCTCCTCCGCGATACCGCGGCCAATCCCCCTCGATGCGCCCGTGATGACACAGGTTCTGTCTTCGAGTTTCATGTTCGAAGTGAGCGCCACGACGCCGACAGCCTGTCGACGCGGTGACGGTGACTCACAGTTGGTGACACTCGGAAGCAGCGTATAATAGTTCAGGTCTCGAAGCCGACACGAGAACCGGTCTCACTCGTTCCAAGCGGCGACCGCCCGCCGGAACGACGGCGATGGTGGCTGGTCAGCCCAGCGTCCGCTAGCCGTGGTCAGTCCGGAACGCGCGTGTCAGGACGTCAGTTCGGTCGCGTGGTCGACCCAGTCGGCGACCCGCGACGTCGAGACGTCGATGCTCGCGGCGAGTTCGTCGGGGTCGGCCGCGGCGAGTTCGGAGACGGTCCCGACACCCGCTTCGCGCAGTCGGTCGGCGTAGGCGGGACCGACGCCGCGGACCTGGTCGAGGTCCGTGTCGTCGAACGCCTCGTCGTCGACGTGAGCGGTGCCGTTCTCCGCGTCGACGGCCTCGTCGCTCTCGGAGTCGGGGTCGTCGAGTTCGATGTCGACGGCCTCGCTCTCGTCGTCGAGGCGCGACCGCTCGGCGAACCACGCGGCGGCGTTCGGCCAGAGGTTCGCGTGGGACTTGCTCGACACTGACAGGCCGATGTGGCCCGTCGACTCCTCCATCAGCGTGGTGTCGTCCGACGGGACGACGTCGTTGAACGGGCGGGACGCCTCCGGCGGGATGAGGTGGTCGTACTGTCCGACGATCTGGAGGACCGGCATCGTGAGTTCGCCGAGGTCGACGTGCTTGCCGTCGAGTTCCAGTTCGTTCTCGTACAGCTTGTTCTGCTGGTAGACGTCCTCGAGGAACTGGACGTACGTCGAGCCGGCGAGGTCGATGCCGTCCGAGAGCCACCGCTCCATCCGGGCGAAGTTCTGCACGAAGTCGTCGTTGTCGAGGTTGTCGTACAGCGTGGTGTACTTCGAGACGTAGTTGTTGACGGGGTCCATCAGGGCGAAGCCGACGTCGAGGAACTCCGCGGGGACGTTTCCGAACGCACCGGTGACGTCGCGCGGCGAGTAGTACTCGTCGTCGCCCCACTCTTCGAGGATGCCGCCGGTGCCAGCGAAACACAGCCCCGCGGCCATCAGGCCGAGGTTCCGGACCTTCTCGGGGTGCAGCGCGGCGTACATGACGCTCATCGTTCCGCCCATGCAGTAGCCGAGGAGGTTGATGGCGTCGAGCCCCGCCCGCTCGGCGACCTCGTCGACGCAGTTGTCGATGTAGCGGTTGACGTAGTCGTCGAGCGTCAGCGACTGGTCGAGCATGGAGGGTTCGCCCCAGTCGATGAGGTAGACGTCGAAGCCCGCTTCGAGGAGTCGCCGGACCACCGACCGATCCGGCTGGAGGTCGAGGATGTACGGCCGGTTGATGAGCGCGTAGACGATGAGGATGGGGACGTCGTGGGTCTCCTCGGGCTCGATACCGGCCGCCTCGGCGTCGTAGCGGAGCAGCTTGAGCTTGTTCTCCTCGTAGACGACCTCGCTCGGCGTCTCACCCACGTCGACCGAGGCCATCGTCTCGAGACCCTCGGGCGTGGCTTCGGCCGTCTCGACGGCCTCTGTCCACGAGTCGAGCATCTTCCGCTGTGCCTCGAACGGTGCGGTGAAGGGGTTCATCTTACTGTTGCTCCAGGAGCTGGTCGAGCTTCTGTTCGATGGCGTGCTGGCGGCGCTCGATTTCGACGAGGCGCTCGCCCACTTCGCGGACGTCGCCAGTCGTGGCGAAGCCCATGCCGTGGAGGGTGTCCTGTGCGGCGTCGTTCAGCTGTTCTTGGAAGTCGAGGACGTCCTCGACGTTCTGGCCCGTCGCGGCGGCGAACGCCGTCGTCGACATCGACTCCTTGAACGCCTTGTTGGCGGCGTTGAACCAGATGTCGCGGAACTCCTCGGGGTCGACGTCCTCACCCTCGAGCGCGTCGCCGACGCGCTCGTACGAGGACTCGGCCGCGTTCATCCACGCCTCGTAGGCCTGGACGGCACCGTCGGACGCGTCGTCGAGTCGCTCTTCGGACATCGCCTCCTCCATCGATTCCATCCACTGGTCGGCGAACGCCGCCTGAGCGTCCATGTTGCGTTTGAGTGCCTCGGAGTAGGTCTCCGAGAGCTGCTCGAAGAACGACTCCATCTGCGTTGCGTCGGTCATGTCTGTCATGTCGAATGTGTCGTTAGCCATGGTCTCAAATACGAAGAGCGGGTGGGAAAATCCGTCGGATTTACTGCTCGACGACGTCTGCGGCCTCGTCGGCGACGTCGGCGGCCTCGGCGTTGGCCTGCATGAGCGACTCGTACAGCTCGTCGACCATCTCGGCCTGCGCCTCGGTCAGTTCGTCGTAGGAGTCGACGACGTCCTCGGCGGAGCGCTCGAAGGCGTCCCAGGCGTCGTCGTGGGCCTCGTCGAGGGCGGCGTACTGCTCGTCGACGGCCGAGCGGAGGTCGGCGACGACGTCGGCGGGCAGCGCCTCCTCGACCGCGTCGAGGTTGGCGAGCGTCGCGCGCTTCGTCAGGTCGACGCCGCGCTTCTGCAGGGACTTCGTCGACTCGAAGCTCCCGAGGAACGCGTCGGACGCGACCTGCTGGAGTTTGAGCGAGCTCTCGAACGCGGAGTGGCTGGCTTCGATGTACGTGCGTTGCATGTCGAACATGGTGCTGAAGGGGTTAGCGGACATGGTGAATCACCGGTTTCGTTTGACGGGGATGACGATCGCCTGGACGATGTCTCCCTCCTCGATGTCGAGCGCCTCGCGCTCGGCGTCGGGGATGGAGATGCGGCCGCCGCTCTGGACGCGCGTCTTGAACATCGCGCTGCCCATACTCATCGCGTTCAGCTGTGAGAAGCCGTCCATGCCTCCCGAAGACGCCTGCATGAACTGCTTGAGCAGTTCCTGCTGGCTCTTGGTGGCCTGCTGGGACGCCTCCTGCATCTGCTTCGCGAACGCGGCGGGCGACCACATGGGCGTTGCATCGTCCGGGTCGTCTGTCATCTCGTCTTCTCGTAGCCCCCGTGAGTGGATAAAGTTTACTACTCTGACCACCTAATACCATTCAATGCCACCAGATGGTTTCGAGGGCGGAGGTACGAGTCGAGCCGAAGCGGACTTTCACAACTGTTATGAATGTTGTAGACGTTCACACGGAGCATGGAATATAGCGCGATGGACATGACTGCACCAGTCCGCGGAATGACCTCCGCGTGGCTCAAGTCGTCCAAGCACGTCTCGAAGAGCTTCGTCCGCATGTACTCCAACGTCGCCGAAGCCAATCGAGCCATGCTGGCGAGTCAGAACGGCGCCAGCGAGGTACGCGAGCCGGAGGTCGACTCCGTCGCGTACAGCCAGGAGTCGTGGTCGATGGAGCGCTCCGTCGACGCCGACGAGGAGCTCGGCGTCGGCGACGTCGTCAGCTTCACGAAACAGATCACCGAGGAGGACGTCCTCGCCTTCGCGGGCATCAGCGGGGACACCAACCGGCTCCACCTCGACGACGAGTTCGCCGAGGAGACGCGGTTCGGCCGGCGAATCGTCCACGGGACGCTCGCCTCGGGCCTCATCAGCTCCGCGCTCGCGCGACTCCCGGGGATGACCGTCTACCTCTCACAGGACCTCCGCTTCCTGAAGCCGGTCGACATCGGCTCGGAACTCACCGCGACCGTCGAGATCGTCGAGGACCTCGGCGACCGACGATACCGGCTGGACACGACCGTCGAGACGGCCGACGAGACGACGGTCATCGACGGTGAAGCGGTCGTGCTCATCGACCCCGCGCCCGAGTCGCAGTAACGGCGACTCCGCGGGGAACGCTCTTCTCCAGTCCGGCCGCGACGAATGCCGAGCCACGACACCCGCATCATCCGGGCGCTCGTCCACGCTCTCGCATCAACGGAGAATCAGGAAAACGCTTTCATAGATTGCTCGACATTCTCCTTGCAGGGGGACACCACGATGTGCGCCATACACAGCGAGACTGCGACACCGCGCGTCACGCTTTACGTCAGGGGAGATATGTTCGGAGCCAACGACCAGCAGAACGCGGTCGTGAGGCGACTCCGTGAACTGGAGGCGTCGGGCCGAATCGGCACGTACGACGTCTCGGTGTGGAACGGGCGCGTCCGGCTGACCGAGGACGAGGGCCACAAACCGCCAGCCGTCGCCGCGTACGAGGCGTTCGACGCGTGGGCCGACACGGTGGGAGTCGACATCGACCCGTTCTTCACCGTCCGCGAGCGCGAGTCGTTCGTCGACGGCGTCGCGCGCGAACTCGTCTTACCAGTGATGTGTCTCGAAGTGCGGACCGACGACGGGATCGCGACCGTCGCGCCGAACGTGAGAGAGAGTAATACGATTACGGTGCAGGACTGCCTCGACGAACTCGAGACCCTCGAGGCGTCGCCGCGCGCGGTGGCGGCCGAGTAGGGGTTCGCCGGCGAACCGCCGCCGTCTCGTTCTCTCGCACTGCCGTGCTCCGCTGTCTTCGCTCACCGCCCGAGGTCGTCGCCCGTCGTTCGCATCGAACGAGAGCGCTGACCCGTTCCGCGGCCCGCACGCCGTCTCACACCGGAGCCACACGTGGCGGCGTCAGACCGGTTCGAACCTGAACCCGTCCCACTCTTGGCTGTCGGGATGGCGGATACCGGCACCGGGTTCGCGGAGTTCCTCACAGTACACCGCGCGAACCTCGTCGCCGATGTCGACCTCGGCACCCTCGGTGACCTGTCCGACGGCCCGGACGGGTTCGCCGTCGACGTCGAACTCGACGATGGCGATGGTGTTCGGCTGGCGGACGCCCGGCGGCGTCGCCATCGACGTCGTCCACGTGATGACCGTCGCCGTGTACTCGCTCAGGTCGACCGTCCCCTCGGGCTCGCTCCCGTCGGGGCCGACCGGGTGGCCGGGGTAGGTGATGCTCCCGTCGGAGTAGCGGTACGCCTCCAGTTCGTGTGTGTGCTCAGAATCGGACATCTCACTGACCCTCCAGGATGGTGGTGATGACGCAGTTGCCGAAGCCGCCGACGTTGCACGCGAGCCCGACGTCCGCGTCCAGTTGTTGGGTATCGGCGTCACCGATGACCTGCTTGTATATCTCGTACACCTGTGCGACCCCCGACGCACCGAGCGGGTGACCCTTCGACTTCAGCCCGCCCGAGGGGTTGACCGGAATCTCGCCGTCCAACTCGGTCTTGCCCTCCTCGATGGCCTTCCAGCCCTCGCCCTTCTCGAAGAAGCCGAGGTCCTCCGACTGGAGGAACTCGAGGATAGTGAACATGTCGTGGAGTTCGGCCACGTCGATGTCGTCGGGGCCCATGTCGGCCATCTCGTAGGCGATTTCGGAGGACTCGACGACGCCGCGCATCGTCGTCGGGTCGGCCCGCTCGTGGACGACGTGGGTGTCCGTCGCGCCGCCGACGCCGGCGACGACGGCGTAGTCGTCGGTGTACTGCTCCGCCACGGACTCGGGGCAGAACAGGAGCGCTGCGGAGCCGTCGGTGATGGGACAGAAGTCGTACAGGCGGAGCGGGTCGGCGACTATGGGCGACTCCAGCACCGTCTCGAGGTCGACCTCCTTCTGGAACTGCGCGTGAGGGTTGTGGACGCCGTTCTTGTGGTTCTTGACGGCGACCTTTCCGAGCGACTCCCGTGGGGCGTCGTACTGGTCGAGGTACAGCCGCGCCGTCAGCCCGGCGAAAGAGGGGAGCGTCAGGCCGTGTTTGTACTCCGCACGGTGTGTGATGGACGCGATGACGTCGGTCGCCTCCGCGGTGGTGCAGTGGGTCATCTTCTCCCCGCCGACGAGCAGCGTCATCTCGCTCGCGCCCGACGCGATGGACTGGTACGCGGCGTAGACGCCCGCCCCGCCGGAGGAGGAGGTCTGGTCGATGCGCTGGGTGTACGACGGCATCGCGGCCAGGTCGTGCGCCAGGTAGTTCATCGAGCCCGTCTGCCCCTCGAACTCGCCGCTCGCCATGTTCGAGAGGTAGAGGTGGTCGATCTCGTCGGCGGAGACGCCCGCGTCGTCGAGACAGGCCTGCCCCGCCTCGGCGAGTAGCTCCTGGAGCCAGGCGTCCCGTTGCCCGAACTGGGTCATCGATGCGCCGATGATTGCAACGCGTTCCATACAGGACGAGGCGCACCGTCCCGCTTACTTCTTTCCACTTTCTGCCTGCGCGAGACGACCGCCGCCGCCGTGAGCGCGAGCGCCGTTTCAGACCTGTTAAGACCACGGCGGACAGGGGTTGGAACATGGACGTCGAAGACGTCGCGCCCCTCGTCGGCAGTGTCGCCTGTGGCGCCGTCGTCGCTGCGCTCGTCGCACCGTTCGTGCTCGTCTCGAACCCGGGGACCGAACTCGGGCTCTACTACGCGTCTGGTCCGGCCGGCGGGACCGTGCTCGGGTTCCTCGCACCGATCGCCGTCGTCGTCTTCCTCGCGGGCCGACGCGGGCGGACCGACCCGGTGACCGCGGCCGGTCTCACGCTCGTTCTCGGCCTGGGGATGCTCGGGCTGGCCGCCTCGTGGGCGTTCGCCGTCGACCCCGAACTCGTGTTCAACTTCTCCGCCGCCTGGATGGGCTACCACCGCTGGGTCGTCGTCGGCCTCACCGCCTTCGTCCCGCTGAGCGCGGGTGCGTACGCCCGTGCCGTCCTCTGATTTGGGTCTGCAATCCAAGCCGAAAGGCCCTTATGTGGCACCGGGATAGGATGGGATGGACTAGGTCGGGCAGTTAGGCCCTGCTCGTCACCCGTGAAATAGGTCTTTAGCGGGGACCGAACCCGGGGGCGTCCGGTCAGACCGACACGGGCCCCGGGAGCCGACTGAGAAGCCTCGTCCGTCGGGGGCAGCGGCCCACGGGCCCCATCCGCAGGGGTGGTCGTCCGTGGTTCGTCGGTGGAATCGGGTCAGGCACGGAAGTGAGCAGCCCACCACTGGACGTGCGCCGCTCGACGGGGTGCGGGGTGGAGGAGGCAACCGGGACTACCCGTGCCGGAACGCCGGGCAATCCCACTGTCCACACTCATACTTCATCGTCGGTCTCGACCCGGAGAGCAACGGTGTCCTCGTCTCGTCGGTGACCACGCTAGACAGGCTAATGCGTGCGCGACCTCACACGCCATGGCCGACTGGGACGGACCCCCGACTTCGAGTGCCGCAATTAGGTAGTGTCGAGCAACCGCTGGACGTAGCCCGCCGCGTCCGGGTCCTGACCGTACTCCTCGACCAGCGACGTGCGGGCCTCGGCGGAGAGGTGCCGACGCAGGAGCGCTCGGAACGCCTCGTCGTCGCGGAGCCGTCTGAGAACCCGCGTCTCGTCCTCCCGGAGGGCGTCCTCGACGACGGTGTCGAGGTCCGCGACGGTCACGCCCGAGGAGTGCGGAAACGACGACGGTCGTCGCTCCGTGTAGACGAGCACGAGTTCCTGGCTCCCGCCGCGACCGACGTCGACCCGGTGTGGCGCGTACGCCTGGATGGGGTCGACCTCCGGGGGTGAGACGCCGTCGAGGACCTGAAAGGCCGCCATCCCGGTCCACGCGAGCGACGCGCGCGTCTCCGTGTCGAGGTCGCCCCAGTCGACGGTGGTCGTCTCGTAAACGCGCACGGGAGTATCTCGGCCCCCGACAGTATAGCTTTGCTCCCGACGGGGCGCGTCAGGTGTGGTCGCGGTTCGGCCCTTCCGTGTCCGGGCCCGGCGTCGGTTCCGCGTCGTCCCCGTCGCCGCCGGTCACGCCGGCATCGTCCTCTCCCTTGCCTTCGTCCCCGCTCTCAGGTCCCTGCTCGCTGTCGGACGACCCGCCGTCGAGCGATTCCCCCCAGACGAACCCCGCCGACGTGTCGTCCGATTCCTGTCCATCCGACGAGTCGCGTTCCGTCGCCCCCGTAGCGGTGCCGCCGAGCGCGTCCGCGCGGGCGCGGCGCGACTGTCGCGTCCGCCGCCGTTCGGCGAGCGCCTCGCGCAGTCGCTCGTCGAGTTCGGCACGGAGGTCGTCGGCGACGGCGTCGTCGACGTCGACGGCAGCGGCGTCACCGCCCGTGATGGAGAGCGACCCCGCCGTGTCGACCGTCACCGTCGCGAGGTTCCACCGCCGCTGGAAGACCGTGCGGGTGTCGATGACGGTCTGAATCCTGTCGTACGGGACGACCTTCGTCTGTCGCTTCAACACGCCGTTGCGCGTGACGACGTGGTGTTCGCCGAGCCAGTACCCCCGGTGGGTCCACTTGAGGTGGGCTGCCGGCGGGATGACGAGGACGAACACCAGCGGGAGGTACCACGGGAACGGGAGCGGACCGAGCCCGGCCACACCGGCCAGGGCAGCGTCGACGCCGAACAGGACGGCGACGAGCGTGCCGACCACGAGGAGGTAGCGGACGACGTAGCGACGACGGACCCGCTTCGGCGGTCGCGTGAGTTCGGGGTCGCCGAAGGCGTCGATGGCGTTCGCGAGTTCGAAGACGCGGTCGCGCTCGGCCAGCGGGATGGCGGCCTCCGACCCGCGACCCCCACCCGACGACTGTCCCGGTGCGTAGCCCGCGGTCTCGATGAGGAGCGTCGCGTACCCGAACGCGCGCTTCAGCGGCGTGTCCTCGACGGTGAGCGTCTGGAGCTTGTCGAACGGGATCGAGCCGTCGTACCGCTGGAGCAACCCGCGTTCGTACTGGAGTTCGTCGCCCGCGCGCACGAGGTGGAAATCGTAGTAGTTGACGACGGCCGCGACGGCACCGGCGATCCACGAGAAGAGAAAGACGCCGACGACGAGCAGGAGGACGAACGCGGCGACCGGGAGCGCACCGCGACTCGGGAGCACGGAGCTGACGACCGGCACCGACCCCGACAGCACCAGCGCGAGCACACCGGGCACCCGGAAGTCGAACGAGAGGAGGCCGACGAGCGCGAGTTCGCGGTCCGAGAGCGCGAACAGCTCCGTCGCCGGCTCCGGCTCCTCGGGTTCCTCGCCGGCCGTGCTGCGCTTCAGCCGCGGAACCTCGCGCTGGAGGCGTTTCGCCTCCTCGAACGAGACGAACCGAAGCGACGCTTCGGTCTCGCTGCCGCCGGCGGTCTCGAAGTCGACCGCGGCGAGGCCGAGGACGCGCTGGACGACGTTACGCGAGATGTCGACGTTCTGGATACGGCGAAGCGGAATCTCTCGGTCGCGCCGGGCGAACACGCCCGAGTGGATGTCGAACGTGTCGGCCGTGAGTTCGTACTCGTACCGCTGGTAGTACGCGACCTCGTAGCCGACCAGGAGGAGGACGCCGACGCCGAGCAGGGCGAACAGCGTCAGCGGGCCCGCCAACCCGTCGAGCATCGATCCGCCCGAGAAGACGATGAACGCCGCGGCGACGAGGAGGCTCCCGCCGCGTTCGAGCACGCGATACGGGACCGAGAGCGGGGAGAGCTTCATCTATACGGCGTCGTCGCCCTCCGCGCGGATGGCGAGGCGTTTCAGTCGTTCGCGCAGGTCGTCGGCGGCCACCGGCGTGAGTCCCGGGACGGAGACGTCCGCGCCGCGCGACCCCGCGGTGTAGACGACGACACGCCCCAGGCCGACGGCGCGCTCGACGGGGCTGCGCGAGGAGTCGACGTGCTGGATGCGGACGAACGGGACGACCGTCCGGACGCGCGTGAGGACGCCGCGTTCGAGGTAGATGGAGTCGTCGCGGATCTCGTAACGCCACGAGCGGTACCGGAGCACGGCGTGGACGACCCCGAAGAGGAGCACGACACCGGCGAGCGCGACGACGTCGGTGGGTACGAACGGGACGATTCGAGCGGCGACGCCGAGGACGACGCCGAGAACCGTCGCGCTCACGACGGCGCGGGCGACCCAGACGAGTCGGACGCGCGGGTGGAGGCGGTTCATCGATGGCGCGGTCGAGAGGGCGTTCGCTGGCGGACCGGTCTCATGGCTTCATCTCCGAGACGGGGGGCTAAGAAGGTGCGGTCTCGCGGTTCCGCGTCGACCACGGTGGACACACGGGTCCGCCCCGTTGGCGCGCCGCGTGGCGACGGCCGTCTCGACCGGCGTCGGGTCACACAGCTACCCACGGGGTGAGACCGTCCAGTCGACAGGAGTTTTGTCCCCCCTCTACCATCTCGAGACTATGCACCCACGCGCGACGGAGTTCACGGCACAGGCGAGAGAGCGATACGGCGTCGACCTCGCGGTCGAGGAGTTCCCCGAGGGGACGAAGACCGCCGCCGACGCCGCCGACGCCGTCGGCTGTGACGTGGCGCAGATAGCCAGCAGCCTCGCGTTCGCTACGGACGGGGAGCTCGTCGTCGTCGTCACCAGCGGAGCGAACCGGGTGAGCGAGGCCCGCCTCGCCGACCACCTCGGGGTCGGCGCGGACGAGGTGACGATGGCCGACCCGGGCCGAATCGCCGACACGCTCGGGTGGTCTATCGGCGGCGTCCCGCCCTTCTGTCATGCGACGGCCGTCCCAGTCCTGTTCGACGAGACCCTCCTCACTCACGAGACGGTGTGGGCTGCGGCGGGCACGCCCGAGGCCGTCTTCCCGATGGCCCCCGACGAGATTCGAGCGCTCGCCGACGCGCGGGTCGTCGAGGTGACCGACTGACCGGCGACGACCAGAACACACATTTCCTCGCTTCTACAAGCGCCTGTCGTGTCCCACCGCTCGCCTCTCCCCTCCAGGCGCGGCTTTCTCGCACTGACGACGGCGGCGCTCGCCGGCCTGAGCGGCTGTGCGTCCGTTCCCAATGGCCCACTCCCACCCGTCGTGGTCCGGGCACGAACCCGCACGATTCCCGTCCCGCCTGTCGAGCCGACCGTGCCCGTGCTGGAGAGCCACGTCGACGCCTACCGGGCGCGACTCGCCGAGGCCGTGCCGGCGGCCGAGAAGCGATGGGAAGACATCGACCCCGACAGTTTGCCGGACTTCCCCGCGTACACCCGCGACGACGTCGAGGAGGCCCGCGCCTTTCTCGACGACCTCGATTCGAGACCGCGGACCTCCGACACCGTCGAGGAGGCGCTGTGGCGCGTCGACGACGCCGTCGGCGCACTCGCGTACGCCGTGGCGCTCGAGGGGTCGTTCGACGTCGACGCGCTCTATCGCGAGGCGGACGAGACGCTCGCGGCGTTCGAGTCACTCACCGTCGACCACGCCTGCGCCGACCCGGGGCGGTATCTCCCCTACGCCCGCCGCATCGACCACCAGCGGTGGTGGGGCCAGCGCGACGCCGACGCCGTCGTCCCCGGTGGCGAGGTGCGGTCGGGGGCGGACCGCTCGACGCCCGAGGGCAAAGCCTCGCTCGCCGGCCAGCACGCGACGGCCCAGGCGCGACTCCTCGACGTCCGGCAGTACCGGGCGGTCGCCCGCAAACAGCCGCTCGGAGACGGCTCGCCGGACGGAGAGCGCAGACCCTTCGGCGAGCAGCTCACCCGTAACGTCGAGACACTCGTCTCCGACCTCGACCCGCTCGTCGAGCGCTTCGAGACGTTCGAGGAGGAACACGAGGAGTACCCGGCCGCCTTCGCCGACGGCATCTGGACCCGCGGAATGCGCGGACGCAACGGGGTGAACGAGGGAGCGTATCGGACGACGGAGTTCCCGGCGTTCGGCGCGGCGAAAGTCGCCGAAGGCTTCGTCCATATCCACGCGTTCGTCGACGCGCTGGAGACGCTCGACCCCGAGTCCCCACCCGACGCCGACAGCGTGTTCGAAGAGAAGCGCACAGCACGGGAGGCGCTCCGGGAACGACTCGACTCGAATCCATCACCGCTCGTCCGCGACCATCTCCGGCACGCACGCGAAGCGGTCGAGAACGGTGACCTCACCCTGCGGTACTTCGACCGACACGACGACGTCGACCCAGCCCGCGCGTACACGGAGGCGTGGGTCGACTACCACGCGGCCCGGGTCGCAGCCTCCCGCGCGGGCGAGGTCGAGTCGGTTCTCACACAGTGGTAGCCACGCCGGAACTTTTGCGCGTCGCGGGGGAACGGAGTGTATGGACACAGGGATGACCCCCGAGTCAGAGGCGACAGACCCTGCCGAGCCCGTTCGCGTGTGGCTCGTCGAGCGGACGTACTCGGACGACGAACAGAACATCATCATCCTCGTGTACGCGACGCCCGACGGGACGCGGTACTACCGTAAAGAACGGGCGCTGGTGAGTTTCTCCGACCACCGCGACACCACGGCCGCCGTCGAGGTGTCGCCCGGCACACTGGGTCGCGTCGAGGACCGGGAGACGCGCGAGCGCTACGCCGCCGAAGCACAGCGCGTCCGCGCGGCGAACGACCCCGACGACCTCGTGTGACCTGCGGACGGCTCTCACGGCGCGAGAAGACTCGGCGGTTTTAATTCCGTCGCGAGTGAACGGCCAGAGGATGGGAGAGCTAGCTGCACTGTTTGCCCCAGAGCGTGTCGCCGTGGTCGGCGCCACAGACCGCGAGGGGTCGGTCGGCCGCGCCATCACGGAGAACCTCCTCGCCGATTTCGAAGGCACGGTGGTTCCCGTGAACCCGAAGCGCGAGGAGGTGCTCGGCCGCCCCTGCGTCTCGTCGCTCGCGGAGGCCGACGCCGACCTCGCCGTGGTCGTCGTCCCGCCCTCTGTCGCCGTCGAGGTCGTCCGCGAGGCGGGCGAGAACGGCATCGACAACGTCGTCGTCATCACCGCCGGCTTCGGTGAGACCGGCAGCGACGGGGCAGCGCGCGAAGAAGAGTTGCGCGCCGTCGCCGAGGAGTACGAACTGAACCTCGTCGGGCCGAACTCCCTCGGCGTCCTCTCGACGCGGCGAGGGATGAACGCGACGTTCGGCCCGGACAACGCCCTCGCGGGGAACATGTCGTTCATGTCTCAGTCGGGGGCGTTCATCACGGCGGTCCTCGACTGGGCCAACGACCAGGGAATCGGCTTCAAAGACGTCGTCTCACTGGGGAACAAGGCCGTCCTCGACGAGGCCGACTTCGTGAACGAGTGGGGTGACGACCCCGAGACCGACGTCATCATCGGCTACCTCGAAGGCATCGAGGAGGGGCGGCAGTTCATCGACACCGCCCGCGAGGTGACGAAGGACACGCCGGTCGTCCTCGTCAAGTCCGGGCGGACCGACGCGGGCGCACAGGCCGCCTCCTCACACACCGGGACGCTCGCCGGCAGCGAGCAGGCGTACGAGACCGGCCTCGACCAGGCGGGCGTCATCCGCGCCGACTCGGTCCAGGAACTGTTCGACGCCGCGCGCGTCCTCGAGTCACAGCCACTCCCCGATAACGACAACGTGGCCATCATCACGAACGCCGGCGGCCCCGGCGTCATGTCGACCGACGCCGTCGGCGACTCCCGACTCGGGATGGCGTCCTTCTCCGAGGAGACGCTCGACGCCTTCTCGAAGAGCCTCCCCGAGGAGGGGAACATCTACAACCCCGTCGACATCGTCGGCGACGCGGACAACGAGCGGTTCGCGGAGGCGCTCGACGTCGCCCTCGCCGACGAGAACGTCGGCTGCGCGCTCGTCCTCTCGTGTCCCACCGCCGTCCTCGACTACGAGCAGCTCGCCCGCGACACGGTGACACTCCAGAAAGAACACGACAAGCCCGTCGCCGCCTGCTTCATGGGCGGTGCGCGGGTCGACGAGGCCGCCGGCGTCCTGGGCGAGGCCGGCATCCCGAACTACTTCGACCCCGCCCGCGCCATCGAGGGTCTCGACGCGCTCGTCCGGTTCAAGGAGCTCTCCACGCGGGAGTACGACACCCCGACGACGTTCGACGTCGACCGCGAGGCCGCCCGCGAGATTCTCGGCCGCGCCGCCGAGCGCGACGAGCCCAGGCTGGGTGTCGAGGCGATGGACCTCCTCGACGCCTACGGGATTCCGACACCGGAGGGCGGCATCGCGACGGACCCGACCGAGGCGCTCGACCTCGCACAGCCCATCGAGGGCGACGTCGTGATGAAGATCGTCTCACCCGACATCCTCCACAAGTCCGACATCGGCGGCGTCCGCGTCGGCGTCCCGAACGAGGAGGTGTACGACGCCTACGAGGACCTCATCACGCGGGCGCGGAACTACCAGCCCGACGCCGAGATACTCGGCGTCCAGGTCCAGGAGATGGTCGACCTCGATTCCGGCGTGGAGACCATCGTGGGCATGAACCGCGACCCGCAGTTCGGCCCGCTCATGATGTTCGGCCTCGGCGGCATCTTCGTCGAGGTACTGGAGGACACGACGTTCCGCGTCGCACCCGTCACCGAGACCGAAGCGGCCGAGATGACCGGCGAAATCGACGCGGCACCGCTCCTCAGGGGTGCACGCGGGCGCGACCCCGTCGACGTCGACACCGTCGCCGAGACGATACAGCGCCTCTCACAACTCGTGACCGACTTCCCCGCCATCCTCGAACTCGACATCAACCCGCTCGTGGCGATGCCCGACGGCGCACAGGCCGTGGACGTTCGGCTCACCGTCGACCTCGACGAACTGGAGCGGCCCGCCGAACCGACCGAATCGGAGACCGACAAGCCCCTCACGGAGCCAGACCAATGACTGAACCCCAGACCCAGACACTACTCGTCACCTCGACCGGAGAGAGCACAGGCAAGACGGCCATCACCCTCGCGCTCGGCCTCCTGGCGAAAGAGCGTGGCCGCGACGTCGGCTACATGAAGCCGAAAGGGACGCGCCTGCAGTCGAACGTCGGCAAGACGCTCGACCGCGACCCGATGCTCGCGCGCGACCTGCTCGACCTCGACTCGGAGATGCACCAGATGGAGCCCATCGTCTACTCGCCGACGTTCGTCCAGGGCGCTATCCGCGGCCACGAAGAGCCCGGCGCGCTCGCCGACAACGTCCGCGAACAGTTCGACGCGCTCGCCGAGGGGCGAGACCTTATGCTCGTCGAGGGTGGCGGCCACCACACCACCGGGGGCATCGTCGACCTCACCGACCCGCAGGTCGCCGACCTCCTCGACGCACGAGTGCTTCTCGTCGCCGACTACGCGGACCCGGGCGATCTCGACGACGTCCTCGCGGCCACGTCCGACATCGGTGACCGGCTGGCTGGCGTCCTGTTCAACCGCGTCTCCGACTCCGCGTACGACGAACTCGAGAACGACGTCGTCCCGTTCCTCGAATCGCGCGGCGTCCCGGTCGTCGGCCTCGTCCCGCGCGTGCAGGAACTGGCCGGCGTCACCGTCGCCGACCTCGCCTCCGAACTCGGGGCCGAGATCGTCAACGACGCGCCGACCGGCGCGTTCGTCGAGCGCTTCCTCGTCGGGGCGATGGGCGGCGACGAGGCGCTGCGGTACTTCCGGCGGACGAAGGACGCCGCGGTCATCACCGGCGGTGACCGCGCGGAAATACACACGGCCGCGCTGGAGGCACCGGGCGTGAAGTGTCTGCTCCTCACCGGGGCGCACCGCCCGCCGGGTGCGGTCATCGGCAAGGCCGAACAGAAGGGCGTCCCCGTCCTCATGGTCAGCGGCGACACCCTCTCGGTCGTCGAACGGTGTGAAGACGTCGTCCACAGCGGACGGACCCGCGACACGGAGACGGTCGAACAGATGCGCACCCTCCTGTTCGAACACACCGACGTCGATTCGCTCGTCGGCGCAGCGACTGCGGACGCGAACGCGAACGACGGCAGCGACGCCGACGCCGAGGACGAAGACGCGGACGAGGCGTAGGTCGGGCTCAGCGCCGGAGCAACAGCCGCACCGCGTCTGACAGCTCCGCCACGCGCGCCGCGTGCTCCCACGACTCCTCGCGGATACCGTTCGTGACGTAGGCGAACCCCACGTTCGCGTCGAGGTCCGCCCACCCGAAGATGCTCCCGAGGCCGGCGTGACCGACCATCCGCTCGTGGCTGACCGACCCGAACATGTCGTTCGCGAGGCCGCCGGTCCAGAAGCCGAGCGCGTACCGCGCCGGCCGCGACAGGGTCCCGTCGCTGTCGGTCTCGGCGTGTGTCCGGGTCGCCTCTTCGACCGTCTCCTCGGAGAGGAGTCGCGTCCCGTCCAGTTCGCCCCCGTTCGCGACACAGGCGTAAAAGCGCGCCATGTCGCGGGCGGTCCCGATACCGTTCGCGGCCGGCATCACGGCGCGGTGGACCGCCTCGTCGTTGAACGCGGCCGCCGACTCCGACGCCGGGATACCGAGCCCCTCACCGGGGTCGCGACACCGGTCGAACACCTCGAAGCCCGAGAGGGCAGCGACGTCGTCCTCCTCGTCGGCACGCAGACCGATGGACGTCCGGTCCATCCCCAGCGGGTCGAACACGTGTTCTGCGACGTACTCCTCGACGGGTTGGCCGCTCACTCGCCTGATGAGTTCGCCCACCAGCCAGCCGTAGTTGAACGTGTGGTACGCCGGTTGCTCACCCGGAGGGAACTGCGGCTCGACGGCCTCCATCGCCTCCACCACGGCGTCCCAGTCACCCCACAGTTCGGGCTGGGTGTCGAGGTCACTCGCGGGGATGCCCGCAGTGTGACTCAGCACCTGTCGGACGGTGATTTCGGCCTTCTCGCTCCCCTCGTCGGCGAAGTCGGGCCAGTGGTCGACGACGGGGTCGTCGTAAGCGAGTTCGCCCGCCTCGACGAGCTGGTGGAGGCCCACGCCCGCGTACGGTTTCGTGCACGAGAAGACGAGGTGGCGCGTGTCCGCAGTGGTCTCGCCGCCGCGACCGTCGGTCCCGCCGGCGAAGTCGACGGCGAGTTCCCCGTCGACGTAGACGGCCAACTGGGCTCCGTCGTGGAGGCCGACGTCGAGTTGTCGGTCGAACGCGGCACGGAGTCGGTCACGGTCCGCGGAAGAGAGCCGTGGCATGACACCACCCAGACACCCAGAGATAGAGAGTGTTTGGGCGGAGACCGCTCCCCGGCAGTCGATGGACGACTCTCAGGACTGATACCCCGTGCGATACGTTCAACTACCGGACAGACGCGCTCTCACTAACCGTGGGGCCAGCGTTCGGGGCGTCCGTCGTCGGTGGATGGCCGATGGTAGCAGCGTCGCTCCTGGCCGCCGTCGCGCTCGCGGTCGGCGTCGCCGTCGCGGCCGTCCGAGAGCGAGCCGTCGTCGCAGGAACCCCACTCGCGGTGTTGATGCTGCTCGTCGCCGCGTGGTGTGTCAGCTACGGCGGCGAACTGTTCGCGGCCGACGCGGTCGTTCGACGTCGCTTCTCGCACGTCTCGCTCGTCGCCGTCGCGTACGTCCCGGTCGCGTGGCTCGTCTTCGCCGTCGAGTACACGGGACGCGGGCCGCGCGTGACGCCGCGGCTGGCTGTCGCGCTCCTCGTGGTCCCGACGGTGACGGCCGCCCTCGCCGTCGCCGGACACCCGCTCCTTCTCGCACCCGCCGATGGGGACGTGCTGACGACGGGCCGCGGCCCGTGGTTCTGGGTACACGCCGCGTACTCGTATCTGCTGCTCGGGGCCGGGACGGTCCTGTTCGTGCTGATGTACGTCGTTTCGAGCGACCGCTCGCGGCACGCTCTCGCCGTCCTCGCGGCCGTCGCCGTCCCCTGGATGGCGAACGCCCTCTTCCTCTCGGGGACGGTCGACCTCCCCCTCGACCCGACGCCGTTCGGCTTCGTCGTCACCGGGGTCGTCCTCACCGTGTCGCTCGCCGAGTGGGGCCTGTTCGACAGCCTCCCCGTCGCCCGCGAGGTCGCCCGCGACGCGGTCATCGAGACGATGGACGACGGCGTCGTCGTCCTCTCGGAGGACGGCCGCGTGCTGGACACGAACCGGGTCGCCGAGGACCTCCTCGCGACCCTCGACTCGTTCGACGACCACCTCGCGAACCTCCCGACCGAGGTCGAACTCACCCGGGACGGCGAGCGCCGTCGGTACGAACTCCGGGAGTCGTCGTTCGAGCACCTCCGCGGCCTCGTCAGCGGTCGGCTCGTCACGATACGCGACGTCACCCGGACGTACCGCCACCAGCAACGGCTCGCGGTGCTCAACCGCATCCTCCGACACGACCTCCGGAACGACCTGAACGTCATCCAGGGCCACGCCGAACTCATCGCGACGGACCCCTCGGCCACGGCGGACTCCTCGGCGGTCATCCGGTCGAAGGCGACCCGCCTCGTCGACCTCGCCACGAAGGTCCGCGAGGCCGAACAGACGCTCGGGCGGACCGACCGCCTCGTCACTGCGGTCGACGTCGGCGACCTCGTCACGGAGCGCGTCACCGAGGCGCGCCGGGAGCGACCGTTCGCCGAGTTCGCACTCGACGTCCCCGACGAGCCGGTCGTGGTGCAGTCGAGTGACCTGCTCGGCGTGGCGCTCGACAACCTCCTCGAGAACGCCGTCATCCACACGACGTCGCTCTCGCCGACGGTCGAGGTGGCGGTCCGTCGTGTCGGCGACTCGGCGGTCGAGGTCGCCGTCGCGGACTACGGCCCCGGCATCCCGCCGCAAGAACGGAACGTGCTGGTCGACGGGCGGGAGACGCCGCTCGAACACGGGAGCGGCATCGGGCTCTGGCTCGTCAACTGGATCGTCTCGGAGTCGCGAGGGACAGTCTCGTTCGGCGAGAACGACCCGACCGGAAGCGTCGTCACCCTCCGCCTCCCGCTCGCGAACGCCCGTGAGCGCTCGTGAGCGCTCGTGAGCGTGACGGCTAGCCGCCGACTCGCCAGTCGCGCGACGAGTCGTTCAGTCGCTCACAGCCGTCGTCGGTGACGACGACGAGGTCCTCGATGCGGACGCCGAACTCGTCGGGCAGATACACGCCGGGTTCGACGCTGAACACCATCCCCGGCTCGAGCGTCGCCGTCGAGTCCGCGCTGACGTACGGCTCCTCGTGGACGTCGAGCCCGACGCCGTGGCCGGTCCGGTGGACGAACTGCTCGCCGTACCCCGCGGCCTCGATGACGTCGCGGGCGGCCCGGTCGACCGCACGGGCTTCGACGCCGGGGTCGACGGCCTCGACGGCCGCGGCCTGTGCCGCTCGAACCACCTCGTGGACCGCCTCGAACTCGCTCGACGGTGTGCCATCGAGGACGACCGTCCGGGTGGTGTCGCTCGGGTAGCCATCGACGCGCGTCCCGAAGTCGAAGACGACGGGGTCGCCCGGTTCGACGGTCCGTGTCCCGTGGTGGTGATGTGGCTTCGCGCCGTTCGGTCCGGCGGCGACGATGGGCTCGAAGGAGACGCCCTCGCCGCCGGCGTCGACGAGTCGGCGCTCCACCTCGCGCGCGAGTGCGGCCTCCGACTCGCCGACGAGGGAGCCGGCATCGGCGAAGAGGCTCGCCATCACCTCGTCGGCGACGGCACCGGCGCGGCGCAGCGCGTCGAGTTCCGTCTCGTCTTTTCGGGCCCGGAGCGGGCCGAGTACCTCCTCGGCCAGGCCGAACGTCCGGCCGCCGAGGACGGACTGGACGTCGAGGGTGTGTCGCGCCCACATCGTCCCGTCGAGGAGCACCCGCCCCGCGTCGGCGACACACTCGTCGACCGCGGCGTCGAGCGTGTCCACCGGGTCGTCGCCGTCGCGCCAGCTTCGTACGGTCGAGACCCAGGTCGCCTCGCGAACCTGTTCGCTCGAGAGTTCGGGGACGACGAAGGCGGGGTCGCCGGTCGGGGGGAGGAGACAGCAGAACAGCCGTTCGGAGGGGGTCTCCGCCACGCCGGTCAGGTACCGGAGGTTCGCGCCGGGCGCGAGCACGGCGAGGGCCGCTCCCCGCTCCCGAAGGCGCTCCTGACAGGCCCTGGTTCGTCGCTCGTGTACAGTCACGCGACGCTGTTTCACCCACGAGCGCAAGTAGCTGTTCCCTGCGACTTTTGTAGCCCGCGAGCGTCACGGCGAGTGAATGTCGTGGAACGCGGTCGACTCGCTCGACGACGCTCGGGCCGCGACGGAGTCGCTGCTTCTCCCCCTCTCGTGGCGGACGTGGCTCCGACTCGTCGTCGTGACGTTCTTCGTCGGTGGTGTCGGCGGTGGTGGCGGTGCAGGGCAGGCGGCACAGGGAGCCGTCTCCTCGCCGTCGCCGCCGGAGACCGCCCTGCACAGCCTCGAGTTGCCCCCGGTGCCGACGCTCGCGCCCGAGCGCGTGGGTGCGCTCATCGTCGTCATCGTCGCCATCACCGTCGTCCTCGCGCTCGGCTACGTGGTCGCCGGGGCGGTCATGGAGTTCGTCCTCGTCGAGTCGTTGCGGACGCGGCAGGTCGACCTCCGACGGCCGTTCCGTCAGTTCCTCGTCCCCGGACTCCGCCTGTTCGCCTTCCGGACGCTCGTCCTCCTCGGACTGCTCGCCAGCGCCGCCATCCCGGTCGCCTTCTTCATCAGCCCGGCTCCCGTCGCCGGGGCCGGCTGGCGTGTCGTGCTCCTCCCGCTTCTGCTCGCTGGTGTCGGCGTCGTCTGGCTCGTCGGGGCGCTCGTCCTCCGACTCACGACGGACTTCGTCGTCCCGACGATGGTCGGCGAGGGACGGACACTCCTGTCGGCGTGGCGTCGGTTCGCCCCGCTCTGTCGGGCGGCGTGGCGTGAGGTCGCGCTCTACCTCGTCGTCCGACTGGTCCTCGGTGCGGCCGCCGCCGTCGTCGTCGGCCTCGCCGTCGGTCTCGGTGCGCTCGTCGTCGCGATTCCCTTCGCACTCGTCGGCGGCGGCGTCGTCGCTACCGTCGGGGTCCAGGGGATCGGCCTGGTCGTCCTCGGCGTCCTCGCCGTCGGGTTCACGCTGCTCGTCGCCGTCTTGAGCGTCGTCGTGCAGGTGCCCGTCGTGACCTACTTCCGGTACTACGGGCTGGCGCTCCTGGGGCGACTGGACGAACGACTGGACTTCGTGGGGCGGTCGTCGTGAGCTGGAGACGCAGAGAGTAAGCTACAGGCCCGTCGGGTGCGACCGAGCCCACGTGACCTGGACCGAGACGAACGACGAACGGAACGTACACACCGAGTGGGTGCGCGACGACGGCTGGGCGACCATCCGCCTCCGAACGCGCCACGACGGGTGGATTGTCCGCCTCGACCGACTCACGCAGGCTCCGGAGGGGTCGTTGTACCTCGACGAGCGCGCCGAGACCCGCGACGAGGCCGAGCGAGTTGCCGCCGAGTGGCGGGAGACGTACGACGTCGCGGAGCGGTAAAGCGCAGTCACTGGAGTCGACGCGTCGTCTCCACGAGCGGGTGACGGGCGTAGTCGACGACCTCGATGTCGCGAATCGACTCGAGCCCCTCCTTCCGCGCGGTTCGCTCCATCCCCAACTCGACGGGGTCGTCGACGACGATGACGTAGGCGTCCATCTCCTCGATGCCCAGCCTGTCGGCCGCCATGACCCGGTGATGGCCGTCCGCGAGCAGGTTTGTCCCCGCGTTGTCGATGACGACGAGCGGTTCGGCGAGCCCCCGCTCGAGTTCGTACTGTCTGCCCTCGAGTTCGTCGGCGTAGACACGCGCTTGCGTCGGGATGAGGCCGTCGAGCGGGACGACGTTTCGCTCCTCGTGGACCTTGATACCGTGTATCTGTTCGAGGGTGCGCATCAGCTTCCCCACCTTCTCGGGCGTCGCGCGCTCGATCTGTGAGCGGATGACGTCCGTGTTGGAGATGATACCGACGAGGTTGCCGGCGTCGTCGACGACGGGCAGTTTGCGGATGCCCGACCGGAGGATGACGCGCGCGGCGTCGTTGATGTCCATATCCGGATGGGCGACGATGAGGTCCTCCGTCATCACGGTGAAGATGAGGGCGTCGTCGGCGGCGAGAAGCAGGTCGCTCGCGGTGATGAACCCCTCGACCTTGCGCGCCTCACAGACGGGGAAGCCGTTGTGGCCGTCGCTCTCGACGATACGCCGCGCGACGGCGGCGACGGTGTCCGTCGGTGAGACCGTCGCGACGTCACGGGTCATGTACTCCTGGACGGTCGCCTTCCCGGGCATGGAGCGTCGTACGCCGAGGGGGAAGAAAACCCTACCCCACGCCGGGGGCGAACGCTCACCGCTCGAAGGGGTACTCGAACCCGAGTTCGCTGTGGACGCTCGACAGCGACGCCGGCGCGGTCTCGAGCGTCTCGAAGAAGCGGGCGTTCATGACCTCCGTGACGAGTTCTTCGAACTCATCGTCGCCCTCGACGTACGCCGCGTCCCAGACGCCGAGGTCGACCTGCGCGCCGGCCATGTCGGCGTGGCCGCCGGCGCTCCCGATGGAGCCGAACGCGTCGCGCAGCGTCTCGCCGAGGTCGACGGCGGTCCCGCGGGCGCGGCCGGAGGCGTAGAGGGTGTCGTCGCGGTAGCCGTAGACGAGCGTGAGGCGAACGCCTTCCATGTCGAGGAGACGGTCGGCCGCCTGCGCGAGCGCGTCGCGGTCGGCGATTTCACCGACGTTCGTCGCCAGCGCGTCGCCACGCACCTCGCGGTTACGGATGGCCCGCGCGAGCGTGTCGAGGACCTCCGGTCCCATGCTCGGGGCCTCGATGCGGTCGAGCGCCGAGTGGTCGACGTACGGACTGAGGAACGACGCCGCCTCGAAGTCCGCGTTCGACACCTCCCGCGAGAAGTCCTTCGTGTCGATGCGGATTCCGAACAACAGGGCGGTCGCGAGCGTCGTGTCGGGTTCGATGCGGAGCCGACGCAGATACTCCGTCAGGAGCGTGCTCGTCGCGCCGACCCCGCTCCGCAGGTCGAGACAGCGCGCTTCGACCGGCGCGCGCGGGGGGTGGTGGTCGATGGCGATGTCGACGCGCGTGTCGGGTGCGAGCCCGTCGTTGACGCCGGGGCGCGAGTGGTCGACGAGGGCGATGCCGTCGTACTCGTCCATCGTCGCGCCCGGTTCGAGGTTCCGGAGCGAGAGGTCGAGCAGGTTGATGAGCGCCCGGTTCTCCTGGTGAGAGACCTCGCCGAAGTAACAGGGGACGGCGTCGATACCGACCAGGTCCGCGATGCGCACGAGTGCGAGCGCCGACGCGATAGCGTCCGGGTCGGGATTGTCGTGCATCACGACGGCCAGCGTCCCGTCGATGGTCCGGAGGACGCGCAGGAGTCGGGTGACGCGCGTCACCGTCTCCCCCGTCGCGGTGTCGAGGAACGCCCTCGCCACTGACCCGTGCGGGTCGACGACGCGGTCGGCGACGGCGTCGAGCGCGGCGACGGTCTCCTCGTGTGGGTCGTCACCCGCGTACGCGACGACGAGCGCGTCCGAGAACTGCTCACGTGCGACCTCGGCGGCGACACGGTTGCGTTCGCCGTCCGTGCCCGCGACGACGACCGTCGTCACGTCGTCGGGGTACGTCTCCGGGTCGGTCGGGTCGCCCACCCTCGCGTCGACACCGTCGTCGCGCAGCGAGTCCACGCGACTCCGGGCCTCCGAGACGACGTGGAGCGTCCCCGGACGCGTCCGGGCGGACCGGACGACCTCGCGGGCGACCGGGCTCCATCCGAGCACCAGACGGCTTGGCCGCGACATTAGCGGAGGTTGCCAGTACTCGCCAAAAACCCTGCCGCATCGTGCTGTCGAGAGCTAGTGCGACGCCTGGCGCGTCTCTACATCGAACGAGAAACGGAGTGAACGCGACAGCCTCAGAACAGCGCGGCAGCCGATGCCTGCGCCGTCTCGACGACGGGCGCGAAGGCCGGCAGCAGCAGGACTGTTCCGAGCGCGGCGGCCATGACGGCGACGTACAGCCCGATGGGACGCGACTCGATCTCGAAGTCGCCCATGGGGTCTTCGATCCACATCGCCTTCACGACGCGCGAGTAGTAGAACAGCGACAGCGCGCTGTTGATCGCGCCGACGGCCGCGAGCCACCAGAAGCCGCCCTCGATGGCCGAGTAGAAGAGGGCGTACTTCGAGAGGAACCCGCCGAACGGCGGCAGACCGGCCAGCGAGAACATGAAGACGGTCATGGCGATACAGGCCATCGGGGCCTGCGTCGAGAGACCGTTGAGGTCCTCGAATTTCCGACCCAGGCCCCAGTACTCGGTCATGGCGATGAAGATGAACGCGCCGGTGTTCATGAAGCCGTAGACCAGGAGGTGCGCCATCGACGCGCCGATGACGTCACCGTTCGGGCCGCCACTGGAGACGGCGGCGAGGCCGATGAGCGCGTAGCCCGCGTGGCCGATAGAGGAGTACGCCAGCATGCGCTTGACGTTCTCCTGCGTGGCGGCCGCGAAGTTGCCGAGCGTCATCGTCACGACGGCCAGCACGGCGAACGCGAGCGGCCAGTCGATACCCATCGGGACCAGTTCGCTGACGGGGAACGCCACCGTGAACACGCGGAACGCGACCGCGAAGCCGGCGGCCTTCGAAGCCGACGAGAGGAAGCCCGAGATGGGCGCGGGCGCGCCCTCGTACGCCTCCGGGGCCCAGAAGTGGAACGGGACGGAGGCGGTCTTGAACGCGAAGCCGCCGATGATCATGAAGACGCCGATGCCGGCGACACCGACCATCCCCGTCGCGTCCACCAGTCCGGACGCGACGTCACCGAGGACGAGCGACCCCGTGGCGGCGTAGACGAGCGAGATCCCAAATGCAAGGACGGCCGAGGAGACCGCGCCGATGAGGAAGTACTTGAGACTCGCCTCGACACTGCCCCGGTTGCGCTTGAGGAACGCGACGAGCGCGTAGGACGGAAGCGAGGCGAGTTCGAGCGAGACGAACACGGTCGCGAGGGAGTTCGAGGCCGCCATGAGGCTCATCCCGGTCGCCGCGAAGAGCACGAGCGAGTAGAACTCACCCTGGTAGGCCTCGCCCTCCAGATAGTCGTACGAGGCGATGACGACCAGCGCCGTGACGGAGGCGAAGATGAGCTGGAAGAACAGCGCCATCCCGTCGACGACGAGCGAGGCACCGTACAGTTCGATGGCGCCGCCCGTACTGGGCTGGCCCGTGCCGGACACGAGGTACCAGCCGGCGATACCGAACGACACGAGCGAACCGACCGTGGCGATGGCCGCGAGCAGCGTGCTGTTCGACGTGTCGGGGTCGATCGTGTCCGCGAGCAAGAGGACGATCGACGCCGCGGCGAGCGCCAGGATGGGTGCCGTGGCGGCCCAGTCGGGCAGGCTCGACGATTGGATGAAGACGTCAGCGAACATCTACGAGACACCTCCCAGGATGGGGTTGACGGCGTCTTGAATCATCCCGAAGAACAGGTCCGGGGCCACGCCCAGGACGATGATGAGCGCGAGCAGCACCGCCAGCGGCGCCACGTCGTGGACGGGTGCCTCTGCGACGGTGTAGTCGCCGTCGAACCTGAACGGGCCGAACAGCGTGCGCTGCATCGCCAAGAGGAGATAGCCCGCGACGATGACGATGCCGAACATCGCCGCCGCCGTGAACAGCGGCATCCCCGCGAAGGTGGTCGACTCGAACGAGCCCTTGAAGATGAAGAACTCGCCCGCGAAGCCGGCCATCAGCGGCAGCCCCATGTAGGCGAACGCGCCGGCGACGAAGATGCCCGCGGTGACGGGCATCCGGTCGGCGATACCGGACATGTCGCCGACCATCCGGGTGTGGGTCGTGTTGTAGACGACGCCGACGGTCATGAACATCAGCCCCGAGATGAGGCCGTGCGCGACCATCTGGAACGTCGCGCCGCCCACGCCGTAGGTGGTGTAGGCGATGAGGCCGAGGATGACGTACCCCATCGACGACACCGACGAGTAGGCGACGATGCGCTTGAGGTCCTCTTGGGCCAGCGCGAGCAGCGCGCCGTAGATGACCGAGATGACGGCCAGAATCGCGATGGGCACCGCGAAGTCGACGGCGACCTCGGGGAGCATCGTGAAGTTGAACCGGAGCAGCGCGTAGGTCCCCATCTTCAGGAGGACCCCCGCCAGCATCACCGACACGGGCGTGGGGGCCTCGACGTGGGCGTCGGGCAGCCACGTGTGCAGGGGGGCGACGGGCACCTTCACCGCGAACCCGATGAACATCGCCACGAAGGCGGCCGCGGCGAGCGTACTCGGCGCGATGCCGTACAGGGAGCCGAGTTCGTCGGCGCGGAGCGCCATCGCGATCTCCGGCAGGCGCATCGAGCCGACGGAGTCACCCAGGCCGAAGACCAGGGCGATGAAGCCGATGAACATCACCAGCGAGGCGACGTTCGTGTAGACGAAGAACTTGATCGCGGCGTACTTTCTCCGAGGTCCTCCCCAGACACCGACGAGGAAGTACATCGGGACGAGGACGGCCTCCCAGAAGACGAACCAGACGAAGAAGTCCAGCGCGGTGAACACGCCGATGAGGTTCGCCTCCATAAAGAGCATCAGCCCGTAGAACTGGCTCTGCCGCATATCGATGGGCGTCCAGGCCGAGACGATGGCGAGCGACGTCAGGATGGTCGTCAACACGACGAGCGGGAGCGAGATGCCGTCGACCCCGACGAACCAGTGGAGGTCCAGTCCACCGAGGGTGAACCAGACGACGTCTGTCTCGAACGCGATGGTTCCGTCCATCAGGGCGTTGCCGCTCGCGTCGAACTGTGACCACATCCAGAGCGCCCCGGCGACCGGGGCCAGACTGAGCACGAACGCCAGCCGACCGGCGTACTCGTCGGGCGCGACGAGGACGCCGAGGGCGGCGACGAACGTGAACGCGATGAGTGCTTCGATGATCATGCGAACCAACCTCCCATCAGACCGAACACTACCAAGAGCGCCGTCAGCCCGAGTGTCAAGAGCACCGCGTAGTTCGAGACGACACCCGTCTGGATGCGGCGCATCCGCGAGCCGGTCATGAGGCTGACGGAGGAGACGCCGTTGACGACGCCGTCGACGACGCCCTGGTCGAACTTGTCGGCGACCCGAGCGATGGGCCGGACGACGTCCTCAGCGAGCCAGACCTGGTACTCGTCCTGGTAGTAGTTGTTGTACAGCAGCGTCTTGATGCCGCCGAGCTTGTCGGTGTGTTCGACCGGCTCGGGGACGTTGTACAGCGTGTACGCGAGCAGCGCACCCGCGAGGGCGAGGCCAAGCGAGACGGCCGCGCCGATGGCGACGGTCGCCGCCTCGCCGCCGATGTACGCCGAACTGTAGGGCAGGACGTCCCCGTAGTGGTGGGCCGTGAGCGACTCGAAGCCGCCGTCGAGCCACTGGTGGAGGAAGTCGATGCCGCCGATGCCGAGGAGCTTCTCCACCGGCACCATGTTGACGACGCCCGTGACGGCCGCGAGCGTCCCCAGCACCACGAGCGGGACCTTCACGTTCCACCGCACGCCGTGGGGATCACGCGCCGTCTCCGACCGCGGCTTCCCGTGGAAGGTGAGGAACACCATCCGGAAGGTGTAGAAGCCGGTGAAGAAGACGGCTAACAGCCCCATCGCGTAGGCGGCGAGCAGGATGGGCGAGCCACCCAGACCGTGGATGAGCGTCTCGTAGAGCACCTCGTCTTTCGACCAGAAGCCCGAGAACGGGAAGATGCCCGCGAGCGCGAGCGACCCCGCGAGGAACGTGTAGTAGGTCACGGGCATCTTCTCTTTGAGTCCGCCCATGTCCCACATGTTCTCGTTGTGGTGCATCGCGATGATGACCGACCCCGCACCCAAGAAGAGCAGCGCCTTGAAGAACGCGTGGGTCATCAGGTGGAAGGTCGCGGCGACGTAGCCGCCCGCGCCCAGGCCGAGCATGATGTAGCCGTACTGGGAGATGGTCGAGTACGCGAGCACCTGCTTGATCTCGCGCTTGACGACGCCCATCGTCGCGGCGACGAGGGCGGTGAACCCACCGACGAGGGCGATGACCGCCAAGGCGGTGGGCGAGACGGCGTAGAAGCCGTACATCCGCGCGACGAGATAGACGCCGGCTGCGACCATCGTCGCGGCGTGGATGAGCGCGGAGACGGGCGTCGGGCCCTCCATCGCGTCGGGGAGCCAGGTGTGCAGCGGGAACTGCGCGGACTTCCCGATGACGCCGCCGAGGACGAGCAGGCCGACGACGGTGAACCACGTCTGCGGCGCGAAGCCGAGCGTGTTGACGCTCGCCTCGCCCGCGATGGCCTGTTCGGCGAGGACGGGGAACGACCCCTCGCCCGCGAACGCGGCGGTCCCGAACGTCGCGAAGACGGCGACGACACCGACGAGGAAGAAGTAGTCACCGAACCGGGTGACCAAGAACGCCTTCTTCGCCGCCGACGGCGGGCCGGCCTCGCGGAACCAGAAGCCGATGAGCAGGTACGAACACAGCCCCACCAGCTCGAAGAACATGAACGCCATCAGCAGGTTGTCGCTGACGACGAAGCCGAGCATACTCGCGCTGAAGAGGCCGAGCGCGGCGTAGTACCGAGGGAGTCCGGTCTCGCCCTCGTCGTTCATATACCCCAGCGAGAAGAGGTGGACGAGGAACGCCACGAGCGAGACGATGACGAGCATCATCGCGCTCAGCGGGTCGAGGAGGAGTCCGAACGTCAGGTCGACCGCATCGAGCCCTTCGGCCCACGTGTAGAGCGTCTGATTGTACGCCCCGCCACCGGCGACCTGTAAGGCCACACCGATGGACAGGAGAAGCGATCCGCCGGTCGCCGCGATGCCCGCCAGCGCCCCGCCCTTCGGCATGTATCGCCCAGCGAAGAGGGCGATGACGAACGAGAAGAACGGCAAGAGGACGATGGCCGGCGCGAAGTCGAATATTCCTGCCATCTTACCACCTCATCGTCTTCGGGACGGTCACGTCGACGTCCTTGAAGTTGCGGTACAGTACGAGAATGATGCCGATACCGACCGCCACCTCGGCGGCTGCGAGTGCCATCGTGAACAGCCCGAACGTCTGCCCCGTGACGTTCCCCCAGAACTGAGAGAACGCGACGAGGTTGATGTTCGCGGCGTTCAACATCAGCTCGACGGACATCAAGAAGAGCAGCGCGTTGCGCTTCGTCAGGATGCCGAACAGACCGATGCAGAACACCGCCCCCGAGAGCAGGAGATACCACTCCGGCGGCACCATCAGCGGTCACCTCCGGATGCGCCTGTGTCCTCGTCGGCGTCGGTGTCGGATTCGGACTCGGTGTCGTCGCCGAAGACGGTGCGCTTCAGTTCGCGCCCGCCGTCGGTGAGCAGCGAGACCGTCTTGCCGTCGTCCTCGCGACGCGCGAGGATGATCGCCCCGTCGAGCGCCGCGTCGAGCGCGATGGCGATGACGAGGAACGCCACGAGGAACGACTCCGCGGGGACGGAGCCGAAGTCGAGGTTGAACATCGCGTAGCCGATGCTCGCGGTGACGTTCGCGTCGGCCGGGAAGCCCTGTGGTTCGGGGAACTGTGCGGTGAGGAACGCGCCGGCCATCACCGCGAACAGCGCGACCGCCGCGAGCCCGGGAACGAGATGCGAACCCAGGTCGAGTTCGGGTCGTGTGGTTGGTTTCATGTGCGGCTCACCTCCGGTTCGTCCGCGTCTGTCGGTTCTGTCCGCGTCAGCATCACGGCGAACGTGATGAGGATGAGAACCCCGCCCACGTAGACGAGGATCTGCATGGCGGCGAGGAACTCCGCCTGCAACATCACGTAGTGCACCGCGACGCTCAACAGCGCCGCCCCGAGCAACAGTGCGGAGTGCCAGACGTCCCGCACGAGGACGACGCCGATGCTGCTCCCGACTGTGACGAGCGCGAACAGCAAGAACGCGGCCATTTCATAAACGGTAGCCATTGTGTGTGTCTCCTTGTGGATGCCCTTTGAAGATTTCGAGAACGCTCTCGGCGATTACTGGTAGTCGACCTCGCCGTCGCTCTCACCGACCCACGCGTTGCGGTCGGGGTTGCGCTCGTTGAGCGGGTCCATCCCTTTGTACCAGGGAACGTTCTTGAGCTGTTCTTTGTTGTAGACGAAGTCGTTCTTCGTGTCCGCGGTGAACTCGAAGTTCTGCGTGAGCAGGATGGCGTCGACGGGACAGACCTCCTCACAGAGCCGGCAGTAGATACACTGCCCGATGTGGAGGTTGTACTGCTCCCCGTTGCGCTTGTCGTCCGTGACGATCTGGATGGTGTCGTTCGGACAGACGTTCTCACACTGGCGGCACCAGATACACCGCTCCTGTGAGAACTTGTGAACCCCTCTGAACCGCGGGCTCACCTCGGGTTCCGCTTCGGGGTACTCGACGGTGAACGTCTGACCGTCGAGTGCGTGTTTCATCGTTACTGCCATTCCTTTGAGTATTCCAATCATGTTACGCGATCACCCCCACGATGATGGCCGTGAGCACCAGGTTCGCAAACGAAAGGACGAGCATACCCTTCCAGCCGATCTCGATGAGCTGGTCGATGCGGACGCGGGGCACCGCCGAGCGGCACCACTGCGTGAACAGGAAGAACGCCCACATCTTGATGATCATCCACACGAAGCCCGGCAGGACCGGGCCGGCCGGCCCGCCGAGGAACAACACGGCGGCGAGCGCGCCGCCGAGGAAGATGTGGATGAACTCGCCGAGATAGAAGAGGACGAAGTACACCGAGGAGTACTCCGTCTGGTAGCCGGCGACGATTTCGGTCGGCGCCTCCGGGATGTCGAACGGGTTGCGGCCGATCTCGGCCATGTTCGCCGCCATGAACAGGACGAACGCGAACGGGTTGACGAACGCGAACCACTGCGGAATCGTCACGCCCGCGACGGTGACGAGCGGCTCCGCCTGTGCGGAGACGATGCCGCTCATCTGAAGCGTCCCGGTGAAGATGACGACCGACGCGGCCGTAATCAGGAGCGGAATCTCGTACGCGATGTTCTGTGCGATAGAGCGCAGGCCACCGAGCAGCGAGTACTTGTTGTTCGATGCGTAGCCCGCCATCACCAGGCCGAGTGAGGCGATCGACGCCGCCGCGAAGGCGAACGCCAGCCCGGTCTCGGGGTCGGCCAACTGGATGCCGTTCCCGAACGGGATGACGGCGAACCCGAGGAGAGCCGAGAAGGGCAGGACGATGGGTGCGAGGTCCCACGCCGGCCGGTCCACGCCTTCGGGAACGATGAGCTCCTTCGAGAGCAGTCGGACCGCGTCCGCGACGATGATGAGCAGACCGAACGGACCGATACGGTTGACGGCGATCCTGTCGGTGAAGGCGGCGGTGATCTTCCGCTTCGCCCAGGGGCCGGCGACGGCCGTCATCGTCAGCATCAGGTTCGCGATGATGAACGCTCCGATGAGGCCGCCGACGACGGCACCCGCGAGACCGTCGAGCCCGAGGAGCCGCGCGATCGCGTCGGGGAGCGGCGCGCTCGACTGTAAGAGCGCCTCCGCGAGCATCAGCGATCCACCTCACCGAGCACGATGTCGAGGCTGCCGAGCGAGGCGATCATGTCGGGGATGTACTCTCCCTCACTCATCTCGGGGAGCGTCTGGAGGTTCGAGAAGCACGGCGAGCGGATCTTGAATCGGGCGGGCTTGTCCGTCCCGTCGGCGCGCATGTAGATGCCGAGTTCGCCCTTCGCCCCCTCGACCGCCCGGTAGATCTCCGTGTCGTCGTCCGGGCGGATGGTCCGGGGCACGTTCGCCTGGATGTTCCGCTCCTCTTCGGGCCAGTCCTCGAGCAGGTCGACGCACTGTTCGATGATCTTCGCCGACTCCTCGACCTCGCGCAGGCGCACGAGCAGGCGCGAGAAGTTGTCGCAGCCGTCCTCGGTGACGACGTCCCAGTCGAGTTCGTCGTAGTAGCCGTAGGGGTCGTCCCGACGGAGGTCGTAGTCGACGCCCGACCCGCGGGCGACCGGCCCGGTCGCGCCGTAGGACTTGGCGACCTCCGGCGGTAAGACGCCGGTCCCGACGGTGCGGACCTGCAGAATCTCGTTCGCCGAGATCATGTCGTGGTACTCCTCGAGTGCCTCGGGGAGTTCGTCGAGGAACGTCCGAATCTTGTCGAAGAAGTCCTCGCGGGGTTCGGGGAGGTCCCAGACCACTCCCCCTAACCGGAAGTAGTTGAACATCAGCCGCTGTCCGGTGAGGTCTTCCAGGATGTTCTGGGCCTTCTCGCGGTCGCGGACCGCGTACATGAAGATGGCCGTGAAGTCGCCGTAGACGTCCAGCGCGAACGTCCCGACGGCGAGCATGTGCGAGGCGATGCGGCAGACCTCCGCACCCAGGGTCCGGATGATCTGTGCGTACTCGGGCACCTCGATGTCGGCCATGTCTTCGGCCGCGCGCGCGTACGCCCACTCGTTGAGCAGCCCCGCCGAGATGTAGTCCCAGCGGTCGGGGTACGGCATGATCTGATAGCGGTAGGTCCCCTGCTGGCACAGCTGCTCTTCACAGCGGTGGAGGTAGCCGATGTCGGACTCGAGGTCGGCGATCTGCTCGCCGTCGAGCGTCGTCTTCACGTGAAGCACGCCGTGGGTCGCCGGGTGGTGCGGGCCGATGTTGACGAACATCGTGTTGCCCTCGTCGTCGGCGTGGTCTTCCTGCAGCGGGTTGGCGTGCTCTTTGAGGGTGACGATCTGCGGGCGGTCCTGGTCGTAGTCGAGGCCGAGGGGGTGACCCTGCCACGTCTCGGGGAGGAGGATGCGTCGGAGGTCGGGGTGACCCTCGTACTCGATACCGACCAGGTCGTACGCTTCGCGTTCGTGCCAGTCGGCGGTCCGGAACACCGGCTCGGCCGTCTGGCTCTTGGGGGCGTCCTTGGCGGTGGGGACGACGACGCTCGCCTCCCGCGTGCGGTCGTCGTAGGAGGTGAGGTGGTAGATGGACTCGTAGCGGTCCTCGTACTCCTGTGCGGTGACACACGAGAGGTGGTCGAAGCCGGCCTCCTGCTTGAGCGTCGAGAGGACGTCCTGGACGGCGTCGGGGCGAATCTCGAAGCCGGGCGCGTTCAGGTGGTCGTCACGCTTGAGGACGTGCTCGCCCAGCAGTTCCTCGAGCTCGTCGCCCGTGGTCGGAAGGGACTCCTCGACGAGTTCTGGCGTCGAGTCGGCGGGCTCTTCGAGACTCATGGCGAGTCACCCCAGTTGTAGCGCATGACGAGGTCGTCGGTGTCGATCTCCTCGGCCAGTTGGTCGACGATTTCGTCGCGCTCGAGGTCGCCGAACTGTTCGAGTTCGTAGGGTTTCACCGTCACCGGCGAGGACTCGCCGTTGGCGATGCGCTCTTGGAGCTTCGCGACGCCGTAGACGAGCGCCTCGGGGCGCGGGGGACAGCCCGGGACGTGGATGTCGACCGGGATGACCTCCTCTGCGCCCTTGATGACGTTGTACCCCTCCTGGAACGGCCCACCGGAGATGGTACACGAACCCATGCCGATGACGAACTTCGGCTCGGGCATCTGGTCGTAGACGCGCTTCATGCGCGGGGCGAACTTCGAGACGATGGTCCCGGGGACGATGATGACGTCCGCCTGTCGCGGGGAAGCCCGCGGCACACCGGCACCGAAGCGGTCGAGGTCGTGCTTGACGGCGTAGGTGTGCATCATCTCGATGCTGCAGCAGGCGATACCGAACTGCAGCATGAACATCGACGACCCGCGGACCCAGTTCATGAACTGGTCGAACTTCGTGAGAATGAACGGCGAGGAGCCGAACGCCTCACGCAGCGTCGAGTTGAACCGGTCGTCTGCCCCAGCCATCCGGGCGTCCCGGGTCGCGGTCTGTACTTGTGCGTCGTCGGTTACGAACGGTTTGTTGTCGCTGCTCATGCGTCTTGTCTCTCTGTCTTCCGGCGGCTCGCACGCGGGCTCTTGACCCACCTGACGGCGCCGTTACGCCACGCCCACACGAGGCCGACGACCAGCACGCCGATGAATATCAGCATCGGCAGCAACACGGTCGCCAGGCTCGCGCCCTGTTCGAGCGCGGACCGGTAGATGACGGTCCACGGGAGGATGAGAACGGTTTCGATGTCGAAGATGACGAACAGCAGCGCGACCATGTAGTACTGAATGTTGAACTGGACGCGCGCCGTCCCTGTCGGCACCTCACCGCTCTCGTAGGTGGCGCTCTTGCCTTGTTCCGGCACGGTCGGGCGCAGAATCGCCGAAGCGGCCATCATCCCCAGGGGGAGGCCGATTCCGACGAGGCCCAACGCGCCGATTGCTATCCAATCGTTCATACGGAAGTCTCCTATCGTCCGTCGGTTAGAACACCACCATTATAAGCGTTGATTTGTGCCCTGGCGGGCGACCGAACACCGCTCCGTCCGCTATCTTCACGGAGCGACAGCGTTCGCAGAAAGTCGTGCCATGTGATATCACGTGACGATGCCGCTGTCGGGCGGTTTGCCGCCTACGACTCGTCGGAGCGCGCGCGGAACCCCTCGAGTCCCAGGTCGTGGAGGGCCCGGGAGACGTCCGCGACACCCTCCTTCTGGCCCTCGTGGAACGCGACGAGTCGCTCGTTCACCTCGTCGTGTTCGCGCGCGAGCACCTGCGCGGCCGACAGGGCGGCGTTGAACGACTTGCCCGCGTCGACCGCGGTGATGGGCGCGCCGGTCGGCATCCCGATGACGGAGTCGACGGACTTCTCCTGAACCGGGACACCCACCACGGGCACCGGGAACGCGATGGAGGCGGTCATGTTCGGGAGGTCCGCGCTCTTGCCGCCGGCACCGGCGACGATGACGTCGAGGCCACGCGCCTCCGCGGTGTCCGCGTAGGCGTACATCAGGTCGGGCGTCCGGTGTGCGGAGACGACGTAGCTCTCGAAGGTGAACCGTTCCTCGGGGGAGTCCCCGAAGTCTGTCTGCTCGCCGAAGCCGAGTTCGGAGAGTGCCTCGTACGCCCCCGCCATCACGGGGAGGTCCGAGTCGGAGCCCATGATGATGCCCACGTCGGGGGTCTCCTCTGCGGGGCGGTCCTGTGCGGCTTCGTCGCGGAGTCTGTCGATGAGGTCGGATTCGTCGGTCATTGGCAGGGTCGGTGAAATGTCAGTGTCGCGTGGTGGTCAGTGAAACGTCAGGCTGTCGCGTGTCTCTCTCGCGCGCGAGAGGAGCGTCTCCGTGTCGTCGACGCCGTCTCCCTCGCCGGCGTCGCCCACGAGCGTCACGTGGCCCATCTTCCGCAGCGGACGGACCTCGTGTTTCCCGTACCAGTGCAGCGCTGCGCCGGGTGCGGCGAGAACGGCGTCGACGTTACCGAGGCGCGCCGGCCGTGGCGCGTCGACGGTCCCGAGGACGTTCGCCGACACCGTCGGCGCGCGCAGTCGAGTCGACCCGAGCGGCCACCCCAACACGGCACGGACGTGCTGTTCGAACTGGGAGGTGACGGCACCCTCGATGCTCCAGTGGCCCGAGTTGTGCGGACGCGGGGCGATCTCGTTCACGAGGATGTTGCCGTCGACCTCGAACAGTTCGATGCCGTAGACGCCGCGGCCCGCGAGTTCGGCGAGGACGTCGCGGGCGACACGCTGTGCGCGGTCGGCCACCGCGTCCGTCGTCCGTGCCGGGACGACGGTCTCTCTGAGTATCTCCTCCTCGTGGACGTTCTCGCCGACGGGGAACGTTCGGATCTCGTCGTCGCCGACACAGCCGATGACCGAGAGTTCGCGGTCGAAGTCGACGAACGCCTCGGCCATGACCATCCCCTCGAGCTGGTCGAGCGCGTCGGCGGCGTCGGCCGGCGTCGGCACGGGCACGTTCCCGCGGCCGTCGTAGCCGCCGCGGCGTGCCTTGAGCATGACGCCGTCGAACTCGTCGACGGCCGATTCGAGGTCGGCGACGCTCTCGACGCGGCGGAACGGCGCGACGGGGACGTTCGCGTCCGAGAGCATCCGGTTCTGGTGGAACTTGTCCTCGATGACGCGGAGCGTGTCGGGCGAGGGGTGGACCGGGACGTCGTGTGCTCGGCTCACCTCGTCGAGGAGGTCCGGGTCGGCGAGTTCGATCTCGTAGGTGAGGACGTCACACCGCGCGGCGAGGTCGGCGACCCCCTCGGGGTCGTCGAAGGAGCCGACGACCTGGTCGGCAGCGACCGACGCGGGGCACTCGGGGGTCGGGTCGAGCACGACCACGCTGACGCCGAGCGGAGCCGCGGCCTCGGCCAGCATCCGGCCGAGCTGGCCGCCGCCGACGACGCCGAGGGTCGGCCCGGGGAGGGTGGGGGCGGAGTCGAGTGTCACGCGCGTCAGTCGTGTACGTCAGTGCATAAGAGTTGCCACCTCGCCCCGCGAGATAGACACGGACGTGTGGTCCGACGAGGCGCGGGTTAGCTCGTCGCGCGCCGGAGGGCGTCCTGGTCGACGAAGACCACGATGTGTTCACCCCAGAGCTTGAACGCGTGCTCGCGGGCCGTGTACCCCTCGAGGTGCGGTTCGACCTCGGAGCGGTCCCAGTCGTGTGCGATGACGACCGGCGGCGCGTCCGCGAGCGCCTCCTCGGGCGGCGTCTCGGGCGCGGTCGAGGTCACCTCCGCGTCGGACAGTTCGAGGTACCACGGGAGCGGGAGCCGCGAGTGCCAGGCAGGGCCACCCGGCGGTGGCGTGTCGGCGGAGGACTCGTCGGAGACGTACAGTTCGACGGAGTCGCCGCCGGGTGTCGTCGTCCCGTAGAAGAGGACGTCCGTCCCCTCGTTGGCCTCGACGACCGCCCGCATCTCCACGACGGATTCGCGGAGGTCGTTCCCGGGCTGAGCCCACTGGAGGACTGCCTTGTCCGCCTCCTCGGTGGAGTTCCAGTACGCCGCGTTCGCCCCCATCGTCCCGCCGAGGGCGGCGAGGAGCACGAGCGCGGCGAGGCCGGTCGAGACCCGGTCGTCGTCGCCGAGCGCGTCGAGGCCGGCGCGGAAGGCGAACGCGAGGCCGACCGCGGCGGGAATCGCGAAGGGAACGACGGCGTGGACAACCGCCCACGGGGCTTCGATGTCCGTCGCGAGCGGGTAGCCGACGACGCTCGCGAGCCCCCAGTAGACCGCGAAGGCGACGAGCGGCCGAAAGCCCGGGTCGACGGGCGAGTAGCGGTCGACCACCGACCCGACGAGGCCGAACACGAGGACCACCGGCGCGCCGTAGACGAGCGTCTCCAGATAGTCGTGCAGGAACGGGAGGTACGGGTTGTCCTGGTGACCGCCGTCGATCCAGGTGCCGTAGAGCCGTTCTGCGGGTTCGACCGTACTGGCCTCGACCACGCCGGGCAGCGACGCCGGGTTCGACAGCGCGGTCCAGAGGTCCGGGCGCGGGGCGTAGAAGAAGACGACGACGACGAAGAACGCCGCGAGGGCCCCGACGGCGGCGAGGCCGACTCGGGCGAGGCCGCGCTCGAACGTCCCCTCCTCGCCGCGGACCCACCGGTAGGCGGCGGTGGGCCACGTCTCGGCGAAGACGTCGCTCAACCGGGTACCTGCCCGCGCCTCGCGGACGAGTCGGTGGTCGAGGAGGAGCGCGCCGGCACCGAGGAAACAGAGGACGTAGAGCAGGGCGTTCTCCTTCGTGGTGAACGCCAGCCCCATGGAGGCACCGGCCCCGACCAGATACGGGAGGCGGCGGGTCACCAGCAGTCTGAGGAGGAAGCCGAGGGCGACGACGGAGAACGCGGCGACGAGGACGTCGTTGCGCATGAAGCGCGAGTAGTACACGAGAAGCGGATTGAGCGCGAACAGCGCGCCGAGCGCGACGACCTCGTCGTCGTCGAGGTAGTCACGGAACAGCCACGCGGCCAGCGGCAAGAGTCCGCCGACCACCGCAACGGGGAGCCGAGCGGCGAAGTCAGAGGCGGGGACGACGGCGAAGAGGTAGTCGTTGACGATGGGGAGGAACGGACCGTGGACGATGGGGCGGTACGAGTGAATCCCCGTCTCCTGATAGCGGAGAATCCAGTAGCCGACGCGTCCCTCGTCCCAGTGCATCACGCGGCCGCCGAGCGAGACGACGCGGAGGAGGAGGGCGAGGAGGGAGAGTCCCAGGAGGGCGAGGAAGGTTCTCGAGGCGAGCGGCCCCTCGTCGGTACGCATGGGTGGTAGTCGGGCACCCGCAGGTTACAACTCTTGTGTTCCGTCACGGACGCGTCGAGCCGTGTGTTCCGTCACGGGTCCGTCGTGCGAGTTCGGTGCGGCCCCGTTCTCGTCAGGGCACACTGGACAGATATGAATAATAATCATTTATCATTTGGTGCGTGGTACCTGCTGTCGTAATGCGCGCAGCAGTTTACTACGGTCAGAAGGACGTGAGAGTCGAAGACGTCGAACCCGCGACAGTTGGACGGGGGCAGGTGCGGGTCGACGTGGAGACCTGTGGCATCTGCGGGACGGACCTGCACGAGTACGCCGCAGGTCCCATCTTCATTCCGGGCGAGGCACCCCACCCGCTCTCGGGCAAGCAGATGCCCATCACGATGGGCCACGAGTTCAGCGGCGTGGTGAGCGAAGTCGGCGACGGCGTCGAGTCGCTCGACGAGGGTGACGCGGTCGCTATCAACCCCATCCTCCACTGCGGCGAGTGCCGCCAGTGCGCCGAGGGCAACTACCACATCTGTGCGGACATCAACTTCGTCGGTCTCGCCGCCGACGGTGGGTTCTCCGAGAACGTGGTCGTGGCCGAACACCAGGCGGTCCCGCTCGCCGAGGGGGTCCCCATCGAACACGGGGCGCTCGTCGAACCGCTGGCCGTCGGCCTGCACGCGGTCCGCCGCGCGGGTGTCCAGGCCGGCGACTCGGTCGCCGTGTTCGGCAGCGGCCCCATCGGCCTCTCGGTCATCCAGTCGCTCCGCGCCGCGGGTGCGGGCGACATCATCGTCTCCGAACCCCGGAAGGCCCGCCGGGAACTGGCGACGGAGTCCGGTGCGACCCACCTCGTCGACCCGACGGAGGTGGACGCGGTCGAGGAGATACACGACCTCACCGGTGGCGGTGTCGACAACGCGTTCGAGGTCGCCGGCATCGAGGCGACGTACAAGCAGTCCATCCAGGCCACCCGGCCGCAGGGGACGACCACCATCGTCAGCATCTTCGAGGAGGAAGCGAGCGCACACCCGCTCGGCATCGTCACCGGCGAGCGCTCGATACAGGGGACGTTGGCGTACCTCGGCGGGCCACGGTCGGGCGAGGAGTACGGGATGGTCATCGACATGCTCGCGGACGGCACGCTGGACGTCGACCCCCTCATCACCGCGCGAATCGACCTCGACGACATCATCGACGAGGGCTTCGAGTCGCTGCTCGACCCCGAGAGCGACCAGGTGAAAATCCTCGTCAAGCCCTGAGCGTCGCCAGGACGGACGGCGGAGACGGGCCCGGGACGACACCTCTTTTACCACCCCGGCGGACCCACCGATATGACTCGACTGGGACTGGTCGTCGCGAAGTTCAACGAATCGGTGACGGGACCGATGGAGACGCGCGCGAGAGAGGCCGCCGCCGAGCACGAGGCGGAAATCGTCGAGACGCTCTCGGTGCCGGGGAGCTACGACACCCCGCTCGCGGCGGACCGTCTCGCCCGGCGCGACGACGTCGACGCCGTGGCCGTCGTGGGCGCCATCGTCACCGGCGACACCGACCACGACCGCGTCATCGCCGACGCGGCCGCGCAGGGACTCACGCAGGTGAGCCTCGACCGGGACACGCCGGTGCTGTTCGGCGTCTCCGGGCCGGGGATGAGCGGTGCCGAAGCCCGCGAGCGCGTCGACAAAGGAGCGGAAGCGGTATACGCCGCCGTGGAAATGGTGGAAGCACTAGCATGAGCGAACACGAATTCGACTTCGCGGCGCGCGTCGAGCGGGTGGAGCCGAGCGCGACGCTCGCCATCTCGAACCTCGCCTCGGAACTCGAAGCACAGGGGAAAGACGTCGTCGACCTCTCCGTCGGTGAACCCGACTTCCCGACGCCCGACAACGTCGTCCGGGCCGGCAAGGACGCGATCGACGCGGGGCACACGGGTTACACCTCCTCGAACGGGATTCCCGAACTCCGCGAGGCCATCGCGACGAAACTGCAGGGCAACGGCATCGACTGTGGGTCGGAGAACATCGTCGTCACTCCCGGCGGCAAGCAGGGCCTGTTCGAGGTCATCCAGACAATCGTCGACGACGGGGACGAGGTCGTCCTCCTGGACCCCGCGTGGGTCTCCTACGAGGCGATGGTGAAGCTCGCGGGTGGCACCCTCTCGCGCGTCGACCTCTCCCCGTACGACTTCCAGCTCGAACCGGCGCTCGACGACCTCGCCGAGGCCGTCAGCGACGACACCGAACTCCTCGTCGTCAACTCCCCGTCGAACCCGACCGGGTCGGTGTTCACGGACGCGGCGCTCGAAGGCGTCCGCGACCTCGCCGTCGAACACGACATCGCCGTCATCTCCGACGAGATCTACGAGCGCATCGCCTACGACGTCGAGCCGACCTCGCTCGGCGCGCTGGAGGGGATGGAAGACCGCACCATCACCCTCAACGGCTTCTCGAAGGCGTTCTCGATGACCGGGTGGCGGCTCGGCTACTACTGCGCGCCCGAGGAACTCGTCTCGCAGGCGGGGAAGGTCCACTCGCACTCCGTCTCCTGTGCCGTCAACTTCGTCCAGCACGCGGGCGTCGAGGCGCTGTCGGAGCGCACCGACGACACCGTCGTCGAGATGCGCGACGCCTTCCGCGAGCGCCGTGACATGCTCCTCGAACTGTTCGACGAACACGACGTCGAGGTGCCGTACCCCGACGGCGCGTTCTACATGATGCCGAAGTTCGCACCCGACGGCGACGACCAGCAGTGGTGTGAGGACGCGCTCGAACAGGCGCAGGTCGCCACCGTGCCCGGCAGCGCGTTCGGCGCGCCCGGCTACGCCCGCATCTCCTACGCCGCGAGCGAGGACCGCCTCCGCGAGGCCGTCGACCGCCTCGCCGCGGCCGACCTCATCTGAGGCGCGACGACGCCCGTCGTGCCGAACGGGACGGTGACGACTGACTGGCGCGGAGACTTTTATACCGGAACGGCCCCAGAAACGAACGAATGCGCGTTCGTGACCTGCCGCTCGCCGACGACCTCGTCGCCCACTACGAGGCCGCGGGTATCACCGACCTCTATCCGCCGCAGGCGGCGGCCGTCGACGCGGGCATCACCCGCGGCGAGAACGTCGTCGTCGCCGTCCCCACCGCGAGCGGAAAGACGTTCATCGCCGAGCTCGCGATGCTCACCTCTGGCGGCCCGGCGCTGTACATCGTCCCGCTCCGCGCGCTCGCCCGCGAGAAGTACGAGACGTTCTCCGACCTCCCCGGCGTCGAGGTCGGCATCTCCACGGGCGACCTCGATTCGACGGCGGAACTCGGCGCGTACGACGTCGTCGTCGCCACGGCCGAGAAGGTCGACTCCGCCATCAGAAGCGGGGCGTCCTGGGTCGACGACCTCGCCTGCGTCGTCGTCGACGAGGTCCACCTCCTCGGCTCCAAAGGCAGAGGGCCGACACTCGAAGTGACCATGGCGACGCTCGGCCGCCGCGCCCCCGACGTCCAGATCGTGGCGCTGTCGGCGACGGTCGACAACCCCGACGAGATCGCCGACTGGCTCGGGGCCGAACTCGTCCGGAGCCGGTGGCGTCCCGTCGACCTCCGCACCGGCGTCTACGCCGAGGGACGCGTCGACTTCGACGACGGCTCGACCCTGCCGGTCGCGGTCGACACGGACGGAGACGGGGATGGGGACGAGGACGCGGGGACGGCGGCGACGGTCGAACTCGTCCGCGGGGCCATCGACGACGGCGGCCAGTGCCTCGCGTTCGTGCGCTCGCGCCGCGAGGCGGAAACGCTCGCGGCACGCCTGGCCGAGGCCGGCGTCGGGGCGGCCGCCGCGGCGGACGAACTCGGCGAGGAGGTTCGAGACGCCGGCCGGGCCGACACGGGGCGGCGACTCGCCGAGTGCGTCGAGGGCGGCGTCGCGTTCCACCACGCCGGCCTCCGCGCCGAACACCGCGCTCTCGTCGAGAACGCCTTCCGGGACCGAGCGCTGAAGTGCATCTGCGCGACGCCGACGCTCGCCGCCGGGGTGAACGTCCCCGCGCGGCGGGTCGTCATCCGCGACCAGCAACGCTACACGGGGTCGGGGATGGAGTGGCTCCCCGTCCTCGAGGTCCACCAGATGTGCGGGCGGGCGGGTCGACCGCACCTCGACCCTTACGGCGAGGCGGTGCTGGTCGCCGACGACGAGGACGGACGGGCGGAACTGGAAGACCGATACGTCGGCGCGGAACCGGAGGCCGTCGAGTCCCAACTGGCCGACCGGGAGGCGCTCCGGACCCACGTCCTCGCCATCGTCGCCTCGGGCTTCGCCGACTCCCAGGGAGGGATACTCGACCTGCTCGACGCCACGTTCTACGCGCACGACCGGCCCGAGGAAGGCCTCGCTGGCCTCGTCGAGAGCGTGGTCGACGACCTGGTCGAGTGGGAGATGCTCGCCGCCCAGAACGGGGAGGGTGCGGAGACGCTGACGGCGACGACGCTCGGCGAGGCCGTCTCCCGCCAGTACATCGCGCCGCAGACCGGCGCGCGCGTCGTCAGTGGCATCGAGACGATGCGGGGGATGGAGACCGTCACCGGCCTCACCGCGCTCGAGGTCGTCTGCGACACGCCGGACATGCACGGCACCTACCTCGGAAATCGCGAGCGGGCGGCGATGTACCAGTTCGCCCGGCGCCACGCGGCCGAACTCACCACCGACATGGGCGCGACCGACCGGTTCGAGCGGTGGCTCGAGGCGGTGAAGACCGCCCGCATCCTGCTCGAGTGGGCCGACGGCGCGTCGACGGACGCCCTCGTCGAGGAGTACCGCATCGGGCCGGGCGACCTCGAATCGCGCGTCGAGCGCGCGCAGTGGCTACTCGGTGCCGCGGCCGCCGTCGCGGACGTGGTCGGCGGTGACGGGTCGGCGTTCAGGAGCGTTCGAGAGCGACTCGCACCGGACGTGTCGGACGGGTAAGACCTTTCCCACGGAGCGGCGTCTCGACGGACGATGCTGGTCGAACTCGCCCTGTTCGTCGTCGGCCTCGCGGCACTCGTCGTCGGGTCGGACCGCGCCGTGACGGCCGCGGCCGAAGTCGCCAAGTTCTACGGAATCTCGCCGTTCTTCATCGGCGTCACGCTCATCTCGGTCGGCACGTCGGTACCGGAGATGGTGACGTCGGTGTACGGCGCGTGGTACGGCGCGGGCGACATCGTCGTCGGGAACATCGTCGGCTCCGAAACGGCGCAGATCACGCTCGCCATCGGCATCGTCGCGCTTATCTCACCCATCGTCGCCGAGCGGCGGAACGTGATGATATACGGCGGCGCGATGACGCTCGCGATGGTCGTGATGCTCCTGACGCTCGACGACGGCGTCGTCCAGCGGTCGGAGGGCGTGTTGATGATGCTCGCGTACGTGAACTTCGTCTACACGCTGTACACCAACGAGGGCGGGAGCGAGGTCGCCGAGGAGATCGTCGAGGAGTCCGAACCCCCCGAGCGGGCGTTACCGCTGGTCGTCGGTGGGCTCGCCCTGGTCGTCGTCGGGGGACACCTGCTCGTGACCAACGGAGTCGCTATCGCCCGTGTCGTCGGTGTGTCGGAGTTCCTCATCGGCATCCTCACCGGCCTCGGGACGACGGCACCGGAGGTCTTCGTCGCGGGACTGGCCGCCCACCGGGGCGATTCGGGCATCTCCGTCGGGTCTATTCTCGGGAGCAACATCACCGACCCCGTCTTCTCGCTCGGAGTCGGCGCGCTCGTCACCGACGTGGTCGTGACGGACCTCGGAGCCGTCCAGTCGGCGGCGGCGTACATGCTCGTCGTCTCGCTTCTCGTGCTCGGACTGTTCTACTGGCGTCGCGGCATCGGCCGCCGGGCGGCGCTCGGCTGTCTCGCGCTGTATCTGCCGTCGTTCCTGTTCGTGTGAGCCGTTCCGCTACGGCGGTAGACGTGGCCACGCGAGGGGGGTGCAACACGACCATGACGCCGCCGACGTGACCAGCGACGGTGCAACACGACGGCGGAGTCGCCAGGGCGGTGTACCCACCCCCTCCCCAGCCGCTTCGGACACTCGCTCACGGTCGTTCGCTCGTGTCCTCATCCCTCGCACGAGCGCCCCGCGGCACGGAGGCCGCGGAGCCGCGCGCCCCCACCCCGACTGGCCGGCCCTCCGGTCGCGACTCACGACCTCACGGCTCTTCCCACGGACGGGTCGTCCCCTCGCCGAACAGTTCGCGCATCAGCGTGACGATGCTCTCCGGGGGGAACTGGCCGCGTTCGGTCACGATGGCGTCGACGTATCTCGGGGGCGTCACGTCGAACGCCGGGTTCACCACGTCGGGGGCACCGATGCTCGCCCGGGTCGCCTCGTCGATGACCTCTGTGACGTCCCGGGTCTCGATGTCGACGGTGTGGCCCGTGAGCGTCGCCGGGTGGAGCTTCAGCGTCTGGGCGGCGACCATGATGGGCGTCCCCCGGTCGCGGGCGTTCACCGCGAGGCCCGAGGTGCCGATCTTGTTGATGACGCTCCCGTCGGCGGCGATGGAGTCCGCGCCGACGAGGACGTGGTCGACGTCGTTCAGGTAGTGTCGCGCCGCGCTGTCGACGATGAGCGTCACGGGGACGCCCAACTCGGACAGCGCCTCCGCGGTGATGTGCCCCTGGTTTCGGGGTCGAGTCTCCTTGACGATGGCTCTCAGTTCCTTGCCCTGGTCGACGGCGGCCTCGACGCACGCGAGCGCGTCCGTCGAGTGACAGTGCGTCATGACGACGTCACCGTCGCGGAGCCGGTTCGCGCCCACCTCGCCGAGGTCCGCCTGCGCGTGCTCCAGGCGGGCGCAGAACTCCGCGACGGTCGTCTCCACCGACTCGCGGAGCGCCGCGACGGTCTGTCCGTCCGCGCCGTGGAGCACGTACCGAAGCGCGTTCGGCAGGCTCACCGCCGTCGGGCGGGTCTCGAACAGGGTCCGCGCCGCCGCCCGTAACTCCGCTCGAAACGCCTCGGGCGTCTCCGCGTCGCTCGTCCGTGCCTGCGAACGAAGGGCCCGAGCGGCCGCGTCCGCGATAGCCGCGGCACCACGTGTCTCCATGGCGTCGATGGCCGCAGCCGTCTCGTGGACCTCCCTGTGCACGTCCATGTATCAGGCTAGCACGCGGGGGCTGAAAAGTTGGACGGGGAGTCAGACGCGCTCGACGAGCGTCTCTCGCGCCCCGCGGACGCGAATCAGCTCCGACCGGTCGATGAGCGACGAGGCGTCGTCGAGTTTGGCATCGACGTCGGCGTGGACGGTACAGAGCGGCTCCCCTGCTTCGACGGTGTCGCCGGCGCGGCAGTGGAGGTCGACGCCGGCACCGTGGTCTCTCGGGGCCCCCGCCCGCCTCGCGACGTCGTTCACGAGGCGGTTGTCGACGTGGGTGACGATGCCACTGCGGTCGGCGTGGACGACTCGGGTGTGTCTCCCGGCGGAGAGGTCGCCGGGCGAGACGTCCGGGTCGCCGCCCTGGGCGGCGACGATGCGCCTGAACCGGTCGAGCGCCGCGCCGGAGTCGAGGAGTTCGGTCGCGTCGGCGTCGACGTCACAGCACTCGAACAGCACGTCCGCGAGGCGGATGCTCTTGAGTCGGAGGTCGGCCGGTCCCGCCCCGTCGAGCGTCTCGAGCACGTCGCGCGCCTCGAGCGTCGGTCCGACCCCGCGTCCGATGGGTTGTGACCCGAGCGTGATGGCACACTCGACGGACAGTCCGATGTGTTCGCCCACCCGACGGATGTCGGTCGCGAACTCCCGGGCGCGCGCCAGGCTCTCCATCTTCGCGCCCTCGCCGTACGGGATGTCGACGACGACGTGGGTCGAGCCCGCGCTCTTTTTCTTCGAGAGGACCGAGGCGATGAGCTGTCCAGGGGGGTCCAACGAGAGCGGTGTCTCCGCGCGGATGATCTTGTCGTCGACCGGCGAGAGGTTCACCGCACCCCCCCAGACGATACACGCGCCGACCTCGTCGACGAGCCGTTCGACCTCGGCGCGGGTAAAAGAGACGTCGCAGAACACCTCCATCGTGTCTGCGGTCCCCGCGGCCGACGTCACGGCGCGCGACGACGTCTTCGGTATCGTGAGCCCCGCACTGGCGACGAGCGGGACCAGTACCGGGGTGACGCGGTTGCCCGGGACCCCCCCGATGGAGTGTTTGTCCGCGACGACGTCGCGGTCCCAGGTGATGACCTCGCCGACGGCCGTCATCTGTTCTGTGAGGTGCAGCGTCTCCTGCAGCGAGAGGCCGTTCGCGTACACACCAGCGACGTAGGCACCGAGTTCGACGTCAGCGAGCCGCTCTTCGGTGATGTCGTGGACGATTCGCTCGAACTCGCGGCTCTCGAGTTCGATGTCGTCGAGCTTCTTACGGATGTATCGGACCGACGCCGGTGTCGGTGCCAGGGAGACGTCGACGGGGCCTGTGACGGCATCGAGCCGACGCGTCGTCCCGACGACGCCGGGCGGGACGAGCTGGTCGGTGAGTTCGACGATGCCGACGGTCGTCCCGCCCTCGTGGTCGAGGTGGACTCGGTCGAGCGGGTGCACGCCGAGTTCGGCCGCGTCGCTCTCGTTCAACAGCACTGTCGGCGACCGCGAGGCGATGTCGACCGGTTCGACGGTGAACTGCATGTGCGGAGAACAGCTGTCAGGTGTATAACTCTAGGCCGGACGCAACGGACACCTCAGCCAGCGTAGTCGGCGACGAGCGACGCGAGCGTCCCGTAGTCGCGGACGCCGACGACACGCTCGGCCGGTTCGCCGCCCGCGAACAGCAGCAGGGTCGGGACGCCGCGGACCTGGTACTGTGTGGCGAGCCCCTGGAGCGCGTCGATGTCGACCTTCGCGACCGCCGCGGCCGTCTCGCGAGCGACTTGCTCGACTGTCGGCTCGAGCATCTTGCACGGGCCACACCAGTCGGCGTAGAAGTCGACGAGGACGACGTCGTGTGTGGCGACGAACTCGGCGAGGTCGTCCGCGCTCTCGATCTGTTGTGGGGTCGTCGGAGCCGTCGTCACGTCGGACGTGTCGTCCACGTCAGCGTCGCCCCCTTCGAGTCGACGTTCGAGTTCCTCGCGCTTTCTTCGCCTGATGTCGGCCAGTTCCTCCGAATCGGACATACCCGAACTACTCGGGCACGGAGCTTAACGGTTTTGCGCGGAACAGGCAACACTCACGCCAGCTCAGTCGGTGTACAGCGAGTAGGTGATGACGGCGAAGCCGAGGAACGTCAGGGCCGCATCGACGAGGACACCGACGGCGAGCGAGACGTTCAGGAGGGCGTCGAGCACGCCCGCGGTCAGCGCCCCGAACGTGATGATACCGAAGCCGAGCGCCAGCGCGCGCAGCGACTCCTCGCCGGTGCGGCGGTGGGCCTTATAGCTGAAGTAGGTGATGAGCCCACCCAGGACGAGGATGCCTGTCTTCACCGCGATGATGAGCGATACGACCGTCTGTGAGGCTGTCGTGTGAACCATTACGTTTCCCTCCGGACCTTCGACCAGATGTCTGCGAGGCGCTCGTCGGGTCCCTGCTCGCCGCCTTCGATCTCGACCTCGAACTCTCGTCCCTCGGTGAGCAACACGCGGACGGCCTCGAACGAAACCTCGTACGTGGTCGCGTGATGGCCGTCCGCCCGGATCGCCGTCCCCTCAGTGAGAAGCGAGGCGTCGGTCAGGAGGTCGAGTTTTCGGTACGTCGTCGAGAGTGGGATGTCACAGCGCTCGGAGATCTCGCTCGCGGTCATCGGGTCTTCGAGACCACGAATGATGGTTCTCGCGTCCGCGTCGTCGAGTGCGTCGAGGACGGACTGTAACTCGTCTGGTTCCTCGCCCGAGCGGTCGCGAGCCATTACGACTCGGTCGGTTTCGGCCACTAATAACCTTCGGGGGTTTCCGCCCGACGTGACGGCTGCTGGACCGACCACTCGGCCGTAGGTCGCCCGTCTCAGCGGCCGGTTACTCGCCGTCACCCGCTCGGGTCGTCGGCGTCGTCCGACCCGTCGTAGGCGCCATCTCGCCGCAGCCGTCCCGCCTCTCTGAGCACGTCTGGGGTCCGGCAGACACCTCCTGCACCGGTCACCTGGGGGACGGTGCAGTTGTTGCAACTGGCGCAGACGACACTCGTCTCGGGCGGCGAATCGAGGAGGCGCGCAGGGAGTCGGGGCTCGGCGTAGAACGGCCGACCCATCCCGACCATGTCACAGGAGGTCCCGAGGAGGCGGTCGATCTCTCCGCGGGTTCGGATGCCGCCCTCGGCGAGGACCGGCACGTCGACGACGCGGCGCACGGCGCGGCAGAGACCAGCGTTCCAGGCGGGTTCGAAGTCGTAGACGAGCGACTCCAGCCAGTTCCCGAGCGCGACGAGGCCCGCGCGGAGCCGACCGCCGAACGCTTCGACGTAGCCGTCGTGGAACCGCTCGTCGCGCCAGGCGACGTCGGGGAACGCGCCGCGGACGATGCTGGCGTCCCAGAACACGCTCCCGGTGACCGGCACGAGCGCGTCGTAGCCGTAGTCGGCGAGCCGACGGCAGACGTGGACCGCCTCGCGGCTGGAGATGTGCGGGACGCCCGGCGGGGCCTCCGTCTCCGCAGGCACCTTGGTCAGGAGCGGAACATCGCCGGCGTGGTCGCGAATCTCGTCGTGGACCACCTCCAGGAACCGGACGCCGTCGGCGAACTCGTCGTCGCGGCGGTTGTAGAACGGCGAGAGGAACTGGTGGACGATGCCCATGTTCGCGCCGGCGATATGAACCGCGTCGTAGCCGGCGTCGACCGCGTAGCCCGCGGCGCGGCCGAAGTCCGCGGCGAGGCCGTACACCTCGTCGGTCGCCAGCACGTCGAGGTCGTACGAGAGGACGCCGAGCCGGTCGGCGAGTCCGAGGAGCGGCGGGAGTGGGGAGACCGCCAGCTGACGGTAGTCGGGGTGGTCCTCCCGATACCCGGCGTGCCACGTCTCCATGCTCCGGAGGCCGCCGTGTTCGAGCTGGATGGCGATGGTCGAGCCGTGGTCGTGGACGGCGTCGGTGAGCGCCGAGAGCCGCGAGACGAACGCCGGGTCGTCGACGTACGTCATGTTCGGTGCGGCACAGCCACCGGGCCCACGGACGATGGTCGCGCCCTGACAGACGAGCCCGGCACCCGCAGCCGCGGCGGGTTCGAGATGCGAGACGAGCGCGTCGACGGCATCGGCTCCGTTGCCCGCACATTCGAGGAGAGGCGCGCGGTAGAGCCGGTTCGGAACGGTGAGGCCGCCGATATCGAGCGGCTCCTCGAGTCGAGCCATGGGACACGAAGGCGCTCGAGGGGCAAAACGTCGGGGGGCGTGCGGACGGCACGGAGCGCTCGCTCGTCGTGAGGCGGTGGTGCCGTCGCGTCGCAGACCACCTCACGGCTCTCGTCAGGTCACGGGACGGAGTGGCCCCCGCTTCGGATAAGAACGCTCGGGCGCTCGGACAGACAGGCGACGACGCGAGCTCTCGTCACCCACAGTCGCTCGGCGTGTCTCCCGAGACGGGGTCGGAGAGGACGGCGGCGTCGGTGGCGTCGTCGGTCGGTCCTCCCGCCGTCACACCGACCTGGTCGTGGGTGTGGTGGTAGAAGCGAACGAGCGCCACACCGTCTTCGGAGACGGGCTCGAAACACACCCGCCGGTAGCGCGCGTTGTCGAGGAGGTTCACCATGAGGCCCGCGTCGTGCCGGGAGACCGAGTCGTACGCGGTCTCACAGACGGGGCAGACGTCGGGCGCGTCCTCGGGGACGTCCATCGACTGACCAGGAGGACCGCCGAGACAAAAGGCTACTCCCGGTCGTCGCGGCCCTGGAACTCCCGTGCGACCGCGCTGACCGTCTCGTACTCGGCGTCGCTGTAGGCGATGAACCGCACGTCAGAGAGCGAGGTTGGCTCGTACGCGTCGACGACCTCACAGATGAGCCGCGCGCCGTCCGCGAGGTCGAACCCCGCGACGCCGCAGCCGAGTGCGGGGATGACGAGCGAGGTGCAGCCGCGTTCGTCGGCCGCGTCGAGCGCGTTCCGTGTCGCGTCGTGGATGCTCTCGGCCGTGGCTTGCCCGTCGCCGTCGTGTGGCATCGCGGCCGCGTGAACCACGTACTCTGCGTCGAGGTCGTACGCGTCCGTGACCGCGGCCGCGCCGAGGTCGACAGGCCCCTTCGCGACGGCCGCCTCGTTCAGTTCCGGGCCGCCGCCGCGGCGGAGTGCGCCGGCGACGCCCGAGCCCATCCGGAGGCTGGTACCCGCCGCGTTGACGAGGGCGTCGGCGGACTGTGCGGCGATGTCGCCCTGGACGACGGTGAACTCCATACGTCGGCGTTCGGCCGGCGGTCTGAAGAATCCAGCGTGCGTTCGACCGACGGCTCTCGGTGAGTGGCTTCGAGAGAAGGGGACGGGTCCGTGTAAGGTGGGTATGGCATACACGGGATCGGCACGACGCCGCGCCGTCCCCAGCGTACTACTCTCTCAAAACCGATTATATCTCTTGTGTTTCCCCACATCGACGAGGCGACGAGGAACCCAGAAGTACGCCGCGCCCGTGGCTCCGATATGGACACGGACCTGCTCTCGATGCGCTGGCGCGACGGGGTGTTCGCACACTGGCGGGCCGACCCGGCCGTCGTAGCTCGACACCTCCCCGACAGTGTCGAGGTAGCGACCCACGACGGGGACGCGTGGCTCGGCATCGTCGCGTTCGTGATGGAGGACATCCGGCCGCGCGGCTCGCCGGTAGGGCGGAGCTTCCCCGAGGTGAACCTCCGGACCTACGTCACGCGAGACGGGACGTCGGGCGTGTACTTCTTCAGCCTCGACGCCGACGACCGCCTCTCGGTGTCGATTGCGCGGTCGTTGTACGCGCTCCCGTACTACCGCGCGCGGATGCACGTCGACCGCGACGACGACCACCTCCGACTGCGGAGCGAACGGGACCACGCGGGCGAACCGCGCGCCCGTCTCGACCTCTCGTACGAGCGCGTCGACGGCGAGGCGTCCGTCCCGGAGGCCGACTCGCTGTCGGCCTTTCTCACCGAGAACTACCGCTTTTTCACCCGTGGTACCCACCTCTACCGGGGTGATATCGCCCACGAACCGTGGCGACTCGCCCCCGCCGACGCGACCGTCCACGAGGAGTCGCTGTTCCGTGCGGCGGGCTTCGAACCCCCCAGCGGAGACCCGCTCGTCCACATCGCGGCCCCGCTCGACGTCACGGCGGGGACGCTCACGCGGGTCGAGTGACGGCCCGACGGCACGGAGACGAGTACGTTCAAGACGGGTGGGTTCGTGGCTCGCGGTATGGCTCTCATCGATACTGCGCTCGCGACGACCCACCTCGTCGTCGGCGCACTCTGGGTCGGAAGCGTCGTCTTCTTCGCCGTGGTCGTACTCCCTGCCGCTCGCGGCGGGGCCCTGAACGCCGGGCCCCTCGACTCGATGGCGGGGTCGCTGACGCGCGGGTCGCGAGTCGCCGCCGTGGTGATGTTCCTCACCGGCGGCCACCTCACCGGCACCCGGTACACGTTCGAGACGCTCGCGTCGACCACGAACGGTAACCTCGTCCTCGTGATGCTCGCGCTCTGGCTCGGCCTCACCGCGCTCGTCGAGGTCGGCAGCAGCCGCCTCCGGGACGGCCTCGACCGGAAGAAAGTCCGCGAGCCGGCCGCGAACGCGCTCGGCCTCTTCCGCGGTGCCGCCGTCGCCGGCGCGCTCGTCTTCCTGACGGCGGGTGCCATCGTCGGCTGAGGCGGGAAGATTACTATATAGACTTCGGCCTACACTACCTAGATACTTACCACAATATATAATATGTTCGATACGTTTAGGTGAGAGAGCGTCGGAGCATCGCTCGATGACGGGTGACGACGAGCCACTGACACCCGACCTCCGTATCGACCTCTGTGCAGAGACGGGCCGGATCCGTCTGCACCGTTCGACGCCGCTGGGAACGTTCACGGAGACTATCGAGCGATGAGGACGGCCGCCGGTCCCACGCTCGGTCCGGTCCTCGCACATCTCGCTCGACCCCGACCGGAGACGCCGACACGACTGTTCGTCGCCGCCGACTCCCACGTCTCACCGACGGCGTCGGGGACCTGGAAGGTACTCCACCGGTCCGAGACCCGTCTCCGAACGGCCGTCGACGTCGCCAACGACCTCGCGGTCGACGCGTTCGTCTTCCTCGGCGACCTGACACGCGACGGTCGCGACCGTGAGTACGCCGCCGCCGACGCCGTGCTCGCGGAGCTGTCGTCGCCGCTCGTCGCAGTACCGGGGAACCACGACGTCCCCAAAGTGTGGGACGACTACGTCGCCCCCAGTGCCGCGGCGTTCGGCGAGCGGTACGGACTGGGGACGTACCCGCGCCGCGTGACGGTCGGCGGCCTCGATTTGCTCTGTCTCGACACGGCGAGCGCCGGCGGTCGGCTCACGGAGACTCACGAAGGGGCGGTGAGCGCCGCGACCCTCGACTGGCTTCGGCGGACGGTCGACGAAGTCGACCACCCCGTCGTGGCGATGCACCACCCGCTCTTTCATCCACGTGACCACGTCGGCTCCTTCCCCGAGAGCGACTTCTATCAGCTCCGGAACCACGCCACCCTCCACACGCTGCTCGCGGACCGCGGTGACGTCCTCACGCTCGCGGGACACGTCCATCTCCCCTCGACGGCGGCCCGCGACGGTGTCCGAGAGCTCGCCGCGCCGTCGACCTGCTCGTTCCCGCCGGCAGGACTACTTTTCGAGGCGGGCCCGGCGGGGACGACGGTCCGCCTCGTCCCGCTCGCGGAGGGTGCCGGGATGGCAGAGGCGTACGTCCGCGCCGCCGCCGGCAACGCACACGGACAGGGTATCGCGGCGCACGCCGACGACGGGCTGGTCACGGACCTCCCGCAAGCCGACGAACGCGTCGACACGGACGTGGTCGGCGCGGACGTGCCCGGGGCGCTACGGTGGCGTTGACGCTGGCGGCGGCGAGACGAGCCGTCGCGGCCGAGCGGCGCGAGTGCGTCACCGAGTGCAAGGCGTTCCGCCACTTCCGGGCGGCGGTCGTTCGGGCCGACACCGGCGGCGGAGTGGGGCCGACGACAGCCGTGCCCGCTGTCGACGTCGCTCGGGGGGCGACCGCCACGCGCGGGCTCCCCGGCACCGGGGCGGCCACTCGAGAGGCCACGGAGACGTCGCTCGTTCGAACCTATCGCCAGCGGGTGATGGCGGACGGAACACAGACCGACGAATCGGTCGCCGAGCACGTCTCGGCCGAACTCGGCCCCGACCTCGCGGCGGTCGTCTGCACGGGGTCGCTGACACCCCAGCACCGACAGGCACTGCTCGACCGGGTCGACCTCGCACTCGACGCCCGGACGTCGTTCGTTGCCGTACTGGACCGCGAAGACGCGTCGCTCGAGGCGGTCGAGACGGCCTGTCAGCGCGTCCGGGCCGAACTCCGTCGCGCCCGAGCGTGGGAGACAGCGCCGACGTCGGCCGATTTCGACGCCGCGTTGGCCGCGTGGGACCGACTCGACGACCTCGCCGCGGTCCTCGACGCGGCGGCCGACGACCGACAGGCGACGCTCGCCAGCCACCGCCGGTCACTCACGACGGTCGACGCGGACGTCACCGAGTACCTGTACGAGGGACGCCCGGGACTCGCGGCGATTGCATCGGTCGGTCGGGACCTCGACACGGGACGGCGGGCGGTCACGCGGACGGTCGGCCGCGCGGACGACACCCGGCCCCCGGGCTGGTGAGCGCCGGGGACGGTTCTCGGTCGCCGAGACCGAGCCAGAGAAACAAAGGGGTTCGACTGTATCAGGGCAGCCATGGGGGCGTCGACGTCGCGGTCGACGACAGTGTATCGGGCCGCTGAACTACAAATACCGGAGCCACAGACGAGCGGGAAGCGGACACCCGCTCGCGGGGTGAGGAGACGCTCATGAGTAGCCACGGCGAGCGTGCGCCGGAAGCCGAACTCGGCCTCCTCGACGCGACGATGATCGGGATGGGCGCGATGATCGGCGCGGGCATCTTCGTCCTCACGGGGCTCGCGGCGGAGTTGTCGGGGCCGGCAGCCATCTTCGTCTTCGCGCTCAACGGCGTCGTCACGGCGTTCACCGGGCTCTCCTATGCCGAACTCGCGTCGGCCATCCCGAAGTCGGGCGGGGGCTACGCCTTCGTCCGGGAAGTGTTCGCCGACCTCCAGTCGTTCCTGATGGGCTGGATGCTGTGGTTCGCGTACATGATTGCTGGTGCGCTGTACGCGCTCGGCTTCGCACCGAACTTCCTCGAACTGCTCCACGTCTACGGCATCGTGCCGCCGCCGGGCGAGGTCGGTGCCGTCGCGCTCCCGGTCGTCGACGTCGGGATTCCCGCGGGGGTCGGACTGGCCTTCTCGGCCGTCCTGTTGTTCGTTGCGCTGAACGCCGTCTCGACGGCCGCGAGCGGGAGTATCGAGACCATCTTCACCGCGACGAAGGTCACCATCCTGATGGTCTTCGTCGGCTTCGGCGTCACCTCACCGATGTTCACGACGGCGGAGTTCCAGCCGCTGTTCCCCGGCGACAAGACGGCGTTCTCCATCCTGCCGGCGATGGGGCTGACGTTCATCGCCTTCGAGGGGTACGACCTCATCACGACGGTGACAGAGGAGGTGAAGAACCCCCGCGAGAACATCCCGAAAGCCATCTTCGTCAGTCTCGCCGTGACCGTCGTCGTCTACCTGCTCGTCGTCACCGTCGCGATCGGGACGCTCGGCGCGAGCGGCCTGGCCGAGGCGGGCGAAGCCGGCATCGCCGCGGCGGCCACCGAGTTCATGCCGACCGGACTGCCGGTCATCAAGAACGGCGGCGCGGTCATCGTCTTCGGGGCGGTGTTCTCGACGCTCACGGCGCTCAACGCGGTCGTCATCGCCTCCTCGCGCGTGGCGTTCTCGATGGGCCGGGAGGGGCAACTCCTCCCCCGATTCGGCCAGATTCACCACCGCTTCGGGACGCCGTTCATCGCCATCGTCTCTAGCGCCATCGTCATGCTCGGCTCCGTCGTCCTCCCGACACAGAGTGCGGGCAACATGTCTAGCCTGTTCTTCTTGCTCTCGTTCGTGGTCGTGAACGGTGCGGTCATCAAACTCCGCCGGGAGCGGCCGAACATGCGCCGCCCGTACGAGATGCCCTTTTACCCGCTGCCGCCGATCCTCGGGATCGTGTTGAACCTCGTCCTGACGGGCGTCCTCATCAGCTTCCTCGTCCGGACGGACCCACTCGCGCTGATACTCAGCGCGGGGTGGATTATCCTCGGGGTGATAGCGTACGTCGCACTCGACAGGCGCGGGGGCGGCGAGTCCGGAGAGCCCACAGCGACGGCCGCGGCAGCGGACCACGAACCGACTCCGACGGACTCCGAGCGCGGAGCAGTCACCGACGAGGACTGACCGAGAACTCAGCCAGAATCATGAAATCCAAACTCGACGTCATCATCGCGGGCGGCGGACGTGTCGGCTTTCAGACAGCAGAGATACTCGACGACCAGGGCCACGACGTCAGCATCATCGAGCGCGACGAGGACCGCTGTGACGACCTCTCGGACGCGTACCTCGCGACGGTCGTCGAGGGCGACGCGGCCAACCCCGACATCCTCGAACAGGCCGACGTCGAACGCGCCGACGTCGTCGCAGCGCTGACGGGCGAGACCGGCGTGAACCTCGCGGCCTGTATGGCCGCGCGCGAACTGTCCCCGGGCACCCGGACGGTCTGTCGTATCGACCGGGCCGCCAGCGAGGCGTACACGAGATTCGTCGACGCCGTCCTGTTCCCCGAGCGGGCCGGTGCGCGCGTCGCCGCGAACGAGATCGTCGGCAGCGACGTCCGCACGCTCGCCGACGTCACGGGGACGCTCGACATCATGCAGATTCGCGTCGAGGAGGGTGCCCCGGCCGCCGGACGGACGCTGAAGGAGGTACGCTTCCCGTCGGGGACGCTCGTCATCAGCGACGACGACGGTGAGCGTATCGCCCGCCCGGAGACGACACTCGACCCCGGCCGGCAGTACGTCGTCGCCGTCGAACCCGAGGTCGTCGACGAGGTGTTGAACCTGCTGCGCGGATGAGTCACCGACCGCGCGTGCTCACGTCCGTCCGGGGACCGACGCTCAGGGTGGCGACTGGGGAACGACCAGCACGGGGACGGGCGACTGTCGGAGCAGCCTGGCGGCGACGCTTCCGAGGAGCGCCCGCGAGAGCCCGCGGCGGCCGTGGGTGCCGACGACGACGAGGTCGGCACCCACTTCGTCGGCGTAGTCGGCAATCTCGCGGTGGGGGGTCCCCACCCGGACCGCGCGGACGGCGTCGACGCCCGTGTCACCTGCGCGCTCGGCCGCGTCGTCGACGGCGTCCTCGGCCGCGCCCCTGAGCAGGTCGTCGACGGTCGGGAGCTCGCCGCTCGAGAACAGGTCGAGGTCGCCCTCGTCGACGACGGAGAGGACGTGCAGCGTCGCCGCCTCCGCCCGAGCGAGCGCGATTGCCTGGTCACACGCGTCGCGTGCGGGCGTGCTCCCGTCCGTCGCGAGGACGACGACCTCGTACATACTCGTTGTCAGGACACGGACCGTCCTAACCGTTGTGGCGGCGGGTGGTGGCGGGGTCACGGCGGCGAGAGAGCTATACCCGTGGTGTGCGATAAAGTACCACGATGTACGAGAGCCTCCTGGTACCGACCGATGGGAGTCCGGGGACCGAACGCGTCGTCGACCAGGCAGTCGCCGTCGCGACGCGGTTCGACGCGCACGTCGACGCGCTCTCAGTCGTCGACGAGACGGCGGCCGCCACGGAGTACGACGTGGTGGTCGAGGGGTTGGAGGCGGAGGCCGAAGCGGCGCTCGCGGCGGTGACGACGGCGTGCGAACGCGCGGGCGTCGACGCCAAGCCACACCTCCGGCGCGGGCGGCCCCACGAGGAGATTGTCGTCGCCGCCGCCGACTACGACAGCGACCTCGTCGTGATGGGGACTCACGGCCGGAGCGGTCTCGACCGGCTTAGACACCTCGGAAGCGTCACCGAGCGCGTCGTCCGGACGTCGTCGGTGCCGGTGTTGACGACGCCGCTGTCCGCCGACGAGGGGCACGATTAACCGTCCACGGGACGTACGCCGACGGAGGTGCCCAGAGCGTGGAACACATCGACTACGTGTACACGGTGGGGATGAGTGAGGAAGACGTCGAACGACACCTCGCGGCGGCCGAGACGGGAGTGCTGTCGCTCGCCGACGAGAGCCGGGCGTACGCCGTCCCGGTGCACTGTAAGTACGAGGACGGCGTTCTCCTCTTCCGACTGACCGACGACGCCGACAGCGAGAAGCTGACGTTCCTCGACGCCACCACCGAGGCGTCGTTCGTCCTCTACGAGGCGACGAACGGCGACTCGTGGAGCGTCCTCGTCCGTGGTCCGGTCACGCCCGTCGACGACCCCGACCAGTACGACGAGGCCGCCATCAACGAGCGGTTCGGCCCCGCTCGAATCTTCGACGAGGACATCGGCGACACCGACGTCCGGCTGTTCGAACTCGACATCGAGTCGGTGACGGGGCGGCAGACGCCGCGGTTCGGCTGACAGCCGAGCCTAGTCGTCGGACGCGACCCGCACGTGGACGGCGCTGTGTTTGAACTCGGGAATCTTGGCGACGGGGTCGAGCGCGTCGCCCGTCAGTCGGTTCGCGAGCGGGTCCGCGTAGTGGAACGTCATGAACACCGTCCCGGGACGGATAGCGGGGGTCACCTCCGCGGCGAGTGCGACGCGTCCCCGGTCGTTCTCGACGACGACCCGAGTGCCGTCCTCGATACTCCGGGCGTCGGCGTCGTCGGGGTGAATCTGCAGGACGTCCTCGCCGCGCATCCGCATCAGCGTCCCCGACCGGCGGGTGAGCGCCCCGCTGTTGAAGTGCTGGATGACTCGGCCGGTGGTGAGGACGAGCGCGTCTCCCTCGACTGCGTCGGCGGGGTCGACGTGGTCGACGATGCGGAAGGGTGCCGTCTTCGACCCGGACTCGAACGCCTCGCGGTGGAGGACGGCCGTTCCCTCTCCCTTCTCTCGGTCGAACGGCCATCGCTGGCTTCCCGTCCCGATGCCGTCGTAGGTCATCCCGTCGTAGTCGGGCGAGACGCGCGCGAGTTCGTCGAAGACTGACTCCGGGTCGGGATAGTCGAAGTCGAGGTCCGTGAGGCGTCCAGCGAGCGCACAGAGGATGTCGAGGTCGGTCCGGGCGTCACCGGGTGGCGTCGTGTTGGGCCGCATCCGCATCACCTGCCGGTCGGTGTTCGTGACGGTTCCGCTCTTCTCGGCCCAGAGGCTCCCGGGAAGCACGACGTCGGCGTACTCGGCCGTCTCGGTCAGGAAGCCGTCGTGGACGACGAGGCAGTCGAAGCGCTCGAGGGCCGCCCGGACCCGTTCCTGATTGGGCTCGGTGACGGCGGGGTTCTCGCCGAAGACGTAGGCCGCGTGGACCGTGTCGCCGGCGGCGTGGGTCAGTTCGACCTCGGTACGGCCCGGGAGGGCCGGGGGCTCGAAGCCCCACACCTCGCTGACCCGGGCGCGGGCGTCGGCGTCGGTGACCGACTGGTAGCCCGGGAGCACGTTCGGGAGGGCACCGACGTCGCCCGCGCCCTGGACGTTGTTCTGTCCGCGCAGCGGGTTGACGCCGGTGCCGCGTCGCCCGACGTTGCCCGTGAGCAGCGCGAGGTTGATGAGCGCGTGGACGTTCTCCGTCCCGTAGTGGTGCTGGCTCATCCCCATGCCGGTGAACGCGGCCGCGCGGTCGGCCTCGCCGTACAGTCGGGCCGCCTCGCGGAGGTCCGCGGGGTCGACGCCCGCCTGCTCGGCCGCGGCGTCGACGTCGACGCCGTCGAGGAACTCCCGATACGACTCGAAGCCCGTGGTCCGTTCGGCGACGAACGCGTCGTCCACGAGTCCGTCCTCGACGACCACGGCCGCCATCGCGTTCAGGAGCGGGATGTCGTACCCCGGCCTGACGGGGAGGTGGAGGTCCGCCGCCTGCGTGGTCGTCGTCTCCCGTGGGTCGACGTGGACGAGTTTCGTGCCCGCCTTGAGCGCGGGGAGGAGGTACGACCGGAAGATGATGGGGTGTTGGTCGGCGGGGTTCGCGCCGATGAGGAAGAAGACGTCGGCCTCACGGAGGTCGTCGAGGGAGTTCGTCATCGCCCCCGCGCCGAATCTGTCTCCCATCGCGGCGACGGTCGAGGCGTGACACAGTCGCGCACAGTTGTCGACGTTGTTCGTCCCCAGCGCGCGGGCGAGTTTCTGGAGGACGTAGTTCTCCTCGTTCGTGCAGTTCGAGGAGGCGAAGAAGGCCAGCGCGTCGGGGCCGTGTGCGCGTCGGACGCGCTCGAACGGCTCGACGACCCGGTCGAGCGCCTCGTCCCACGTCGCCTCCCGGAGGACGCCACCGTCGCGGACGAGCGGGGCCGTCAGTCGGTCGGGGTGGTCGATGACGTCCCACGCGGCCGCCCCCTTCGGACAGATCTCACCCTTCGTGTTGACCGGGCCCTTCCAGCCGGTCGCCTTGCCGCCGTCCATGTACTGGATGCCACAGCCGACGCCGCAGAAGGGACAGATGCTCTCCGCGGCCGCGAACTGCCGGTCGTGCTCGCCGCTGTCGCTCATCCGTCCTCCCCCCGGGTGCGTGTCACTGACTCGACCATAGCGATACAACCGGCGCAGTCGACATAGCCGTTTGGCTCGGTGTGGGGCGTGGGGCCGCTCACGACTCGTCGGCCGTATCGTCGAGCCAGCGGGCGACCCAGCCACGGAGGAGATACCCGGCGGTCGAGACGACCGCGAGGACGACGAGGAGGACGGTCGTCTCGGCGGTGCGCGCCTCCGCGAGGCGCGCCCCCGCGAGCGCGACGAGGAAGTAGCCCGGGAGACGACCGACGATGGAGGCGAGCAGGAACGAGCGAGCGTCGATGTCGCTCACGCCCGCGAGGAAGCAGATGGCGTCGTCGGGCAGGCCTGGAATCAAGAAGACTGCGAAGAGGGCGACGTCGCCGTGTCTCGAGGAGAAGGAGTCGAACAGGCCGACCGCCTCCGCTTCGACGAGTCGTTCCACGACCGGGCGGCCGTAGCGCCGGGCGAGAACGAAGGCGACGTAGCCGCCAACCGTCGCGCCCGCCACGCTGAGCACGGTGCCCCAGACGGCCCCGAACAGGTAGCCGGCGACGAAGCCGAGCACCTGCCCGGGAACGGGCGCGATGAGGACCTGTAGTGCCTGCACGGCGAGGAAGACGGCGGGGGCGAACACGCCGGCCCCGTCGATGAACGTCCGGACGGCGACGGGGTCGGTCACTGCCGGGACGAGTTCCGGGAGGCCGAACGTGACGAACGCCGCGAGGAGGACGTACCCCGCGAGGAACGCGATGGCGCGGCGGCGGTCACGGGCGGAGACGAACACGCTGGGGCGGCGCACGCGGAAGCCGTCGTGCGCAGACGACAAAAACCGATGGTGCGTGCCCGGACGCGCCGACGGATTCCCGCGTGGTGGGAACCGTGTGCCGTCTCTTTTCATCGCACAGACGTATCGCTAGCTGGTGAGCACAATGCCCGCGATGACTCGTCCCACGGTCGAACTGTGGATTCGCACGCTCCCCACCGGGGAGGGAGAAGAACACGACGAGCTCCGGCGACGGCTCGCCGCGCTCGACCGCCGCGGCGTGGTCGAGTCGGTTCGGGTCCGCACGTGGCCACACGAGGTTGTCGTCGACGAGCCCGCGACGGCGCGAGACAGCGCCATCGCCGACCGGGTCCGCGAGTTCAGACGGTGGGCGGCGCGGGCGGGCGTGGCGCTGCCGGCGTTCGACGACCGAGTGACGACGGGTGTCGGGCGGATGGGACCGGAGTGTACGGCGCTGCGGCTTCCACAGACCGCACTGGCGGTCCGGCGCGGCGGGCGACTCCAGTGGGTCGCACCCTGTGTCGAAGACGGCGTCGAACACACGCCGTGGGAGTGGGTCGACGCCGCCGCGGACGGGGCGGCACCCGGCTGTGAGGCGGGCCCGGTACTCATCGCCTGAGACCGGGGCGCGGGCATCGCGAAGCGTCAGCCTTACTCGCGCCGCTGGTCTCCTCGGGAGTGATGAGCGTCCCCTGCGTGTGCGTCCCCCGCGAGGCTGGCGAGGCGACCCGCCGCGAACTCGCCGCCGCGGGCGTACTGGACAACGACCACGAGATTACCGTCGCGGAGGGGTCGATATACATCCCCGTGACGGACCCGACGGCCGCCGCCGAGCACGTCGACGCCGACGTCGTCCGCCGAGACGCCCCCGCGCGAGAGGCGCAGGTGACGCCTGCCGACCTCCTCGGCTTCGAACCGAGTTACGAGCGGCTGGGTGACATCGTCATCATCGACGAGGACGACGACGAACGGGCGCGGGAAATCGCGGCCGCGCTCGTCGAGTCCGCCCTCCCCGTCGAGACCGTGGTGAACCGCGCCTCGAAGGTCAAGGGTGAACTCCGCGTGCGCGACTGGGACGTCCTCGTCGGGGCGGAAACCGAGACCGTCCACCGCGAGTACGGCCACGCCTTCGCCCTCGACATCGCCCGGGTGTACTTCTCCCCTCGCCTCGCCACCGAGCGCCACCGCGTGGTCTCGCAGGTGCAGGCGGGCGAACGCGTCTTCGACATGTTCGCCGGTGTCGGCCCGTTCGTGGTGCCGATGGCCGCGAGCAGTGCCGAGGTAGTCGGCGTCGACCTCAACCCCGACGCGGTGGCGTACCTCCGCGAGAACGCCCGGCGCAACGGCGTCGAAGAACGGGTGACGGCCATCGAGGGCGACGTCCGGGACGTCGCCGCCGACTACGAGGGCTGGGCGACGCGCGTCGTCATGAACCTCCCACACTCCGCCGACGACTTCCTCGAGACGGCCGTCGCGCTGGCCGGCGACGAGTGTGTCGTCCATTACTACGACATCCAGCACGAGGACGACCCGTTCGGCCCGGGACTCGACGCGATTCGGGCCGCTGCCGAACCCGCGTACGACGTCACGGTCGAGACCGAACACGTCGTGCGGTCGTACGCCCCCCACGAGGTGAACGTCTGTCTCGACGTGCGGTTGGTTCGCCGGGACCGGTGACGAGTGCTCGGGTGCACGAGGTACTGCAGTCGATTCGGAAGCCTTATTTTCTTCTTGCGGGTACGTGGTGATGCACGACGGCGCGCCGGTGTAGCTCAGCTGGCAGAGCGATTCCTTCGTAAGGAATAGGCCGAGGGTTCAAATCCCTCCACCGGCTCTTTCTGCCGAACGAAGTGAGGCCGAAGAACCCCGCGTAGAGAGTTGACGCGGAGCGAACGAACCGGCCGTGCGTCACGGTCTCGTCTCCACGACCGACACGTCGAGTGCGACGTCGCCCGACGTACCCGAGGCTGGAAAGGTACTCGCCCGCGAATAAATACAAATTCGCCGACAGGTATTAGCGACTCTCACCCGTTCGGGGCAGTATGGACGAAGGTGCTCCGGTCACAGAGCTGATGTCGACGAACATCCGGACGGTCACCCCCGAGACGACCATCACGGAGGCGGCGGAGACGCTGGTCGAGGAGGGAATCGGGTCGCTGGTCGTCGTGGACGACGCGAGCCAGCCCGTGGGGATGTTCACGACGACCGACCTCGCGCGGGCCGTCTCGGCCGGGAACCCGGCGACGGAGACGACCGTCGAGGAGTATATGACCGAGGACTTCTACACGCTGGACGCGCGCAACGGCGCTCGCGACGCCGCCGCGAAGATGATCGGCAGGGGGGTCCACCACCTCCCGGTCGTCGACGACGAGGGGGCCGTCGTCGGGATGGTCTCGACGATGGACATCACCGCCTACCTCTCGTACCGGACGGCCACCGACATGACCTGAGCGGGGACGACGGCCCACGCCTCGCCGCCACTCCACGCCGTTTAACTGTTCCACTCGCCAGGAGAGCGTATGCTCACGTTCGTTGGCCTCGGCCTGTACGACGAGCGCTCGGTCACCGTCGAGGGGCAGGACGCCCTCCGGAACGCCGACCGCGCCTACGCGGAGTTCTACACGAGTCGCCTCGTCGGCACCACCGTCGAGGACCTCGAAGCGTATCACGGCCAGTCCATCGAGGTACGCGACCGTGCGGGGGTCGAACAGCACCCCGAAGACATGCTCGATGCGGCCGAAGACGAGGACGTGGTCTTTCTCACCGCGGGGGATACGATGATCTCGACGACACACGTCGACCTGCGGATGCGTGCCGTCGAGCGCGGCATCGACACGCGCGTGGTCCACGGCGTGACCGCCCAGTCCGCGGCGGCGGGGCTGACCGGGCTCCAGAACTACCGGTTCGGCAAGGCCGTCACGCTCCCGTTCCCGTACGCCCACGGCGGCGAGGGGGTCCCGCCGTCGATGGTCGAGTCCATCGAGGCCAACCGCGAGCGCGGCCTGCACACGCTCGTCTACCTCGACATCAAGGTCGGGGAGGTCCCCGGAAAGGAGAGCGACGACGACGAGTTCATGACGGGCGACGTCGCGGCCTCGCTCTTACAGGAGTGGGACGACGTCCTGGGGGTGGTCGTCGCCCGCGCGGGGAGTCCAGAGCCGACCGTCGTCGCCGACCGACTCTCCGCCCTCTCGGAGAGGGAGTTCGGCGGCCCGCTGCACCTGCTCGTTATCCCGGGGACGCTCCATCACCTCGAAGCCGACGCGCTGTGTGACCTGTGTGGTGCGCCGGCCGACCTGGTCGAAGCGTCGCTGGTGTGAAGGCGCGAAACGGCGGTCTACTCCACTTCCTCGCCGCCGTCCGGCACCCGCGGGAGGTCCAGTTGGCGGGCGAGGTCGTACTCGTCGCCGGTCATCATGAAGAGGACGTCCTCGATGACCGTGAGGAGTTCGGGGAGTTCACGCACCACCAGATAGATGACGCCGACGAGTGCGAACACCGCGCCGATCTGTGAGATGACGCGGTCGGAGAGGAAAAACGAGACCCGGTAGGGGTCGGTCGCGCCGAAGAGGAACAGCACCTCGTCGACGAACCACTGCATGTACTGGTTCCCGAAGACGATGCCGATGAACGTCACGCGGGCGATGTTGAGCGCGTAGATGATGGGGATGGAGATGGCGAACGCCCGGAGCTTCCGGTCGAGGGGCGCGCGGACCGCGGCGATGAGGCCGGCGAAGATAGCCATGCTCCCGAGCCCCGTACAGGCGAGGACGACCGTGTACTCCAACCGGTGGCCGCTCGGCTCGACGAAGCGGTAGGTGTTCATGTACCCTTTCGGGCCCGGAATGAGCGCGGGCGAGTAGCCGAGCAGGTTGGTGATGAAGCCGGTCTGAGCGGCGACGGTCTCGATGAGCACCTGCTGTGGTGCGGGGAGCGACAGCCCCATGACGGTGATGGCGGGGATGGTCTCGAACGGGAGGTAGACGAGGCCCATCGCCGCGACGGCCCGCGAGAGGACGAACAGCGTGTCCCGCCCGGAGTAGACCAGATAGCCCGCGTACAGACAGGCGGGGACGGCCGCGAGCGAGAGGAAGCCCTCGACGTAGCTCTTGTGGCTGAAGGCGAACCAGGGGACGAGCTGCGCCCAGAAGACGGCGAAGCCGCCCCAGGCCGCAGTCGTCACCAGGCGAGCCTGGTCGCGGTCGCGGTCGACGAGGAGCGCCCCGGTGGTGAACAGGAGGATGACGCCCCATCCGAGCAGGTCAGAGAGCAATCCCGGCATACACCCCGAGATGTGCGTCTCGAACTAAAGTCCTTGTCGTTAGTGACGTCCCGGTTGCACAACTGCTCGGATGTTGACACGGCACGCGAGCCGTGTTTCCACGGGCCGCTCCCACGTTGCCGGCGGTGCGACGCGAGAAAACCGCGAGTGAGGAGTCCGACCGCTCAGAACGGGAACAGCGAGTCGGCCTCGGGGTCGCGCTCGATGAGTTCGACCTCGTGGCCATCGGGGTCCTTCGTGAACGCGTACATGTCGTCACAGGACGCGGGGTCACGGTAGTCGGGGGCCTCACGCACCATCAACTCGTCCCAGTCGTCGTGGAGGTCGTCGACACGGACACAGAGGTGGCCCCACGCGTCGCCCATCGTGTACGAGCGGCCGTCGTAGTTGTAGGTGAGTTCGACCGCCATCGCCTCCTCGGAGGCCCCCTCGGGCTTCATGAAGTAGTTGGCGAACGTGTCGGACTCCCAGCGGCCGGTGTGTTCGTACTCGAACTTGCGGGTCCAGTAGCCGAGCGCCTCGTCGGCGTCCTCGACGCGAATCATCGTGTGGTCGATGCTCCACTTCTCGCCGTGGTCGCGCTTGACGATCTCGACCTCGTGGCCGTCGGGGTCTTTCACGAAGGCGTAGCGGCCGCCGCAGGACTCGGGGTCGCGGTAGTCCTCGACGCCCTCGTCCATGAGTTGCTGGTAGGAGGACTCGAGTTCGTCCTCGGGGACGCGCACGGCGATGTGGCCCCACGCGTCGCCCATCTCGAGGTCGGAGTCGTCGTGGTTGGCGGTGATTTCGAGCATCGCCCCGTCTTCGTGCATCACCTCGGGACCGAGGTAGACGATGGTGAAGCCGTCGCCCTCGTAGCGGTCCTTCTCCTCGTAGTCGAGGTGTGTCTGATACCAGTCGAGGGAGGCGTCGAGGTCCTCCGCCCGAATCATGACGTGGTCGAGTACTCCGGACATGCATCACAGCACGCGTGCGTGCGCGAAAAAGGGTGTGGTATCGGTCGAATCGTCGGCCTTTCGAAGCCCGGTTCACGCGGTCGGCGGGCCGAACTGCTCAGGACCACACGGACTGAAAGCGCCGCTTCGCCGCGGGCCAGTAGAGCCACCAGGCGACGACGAGGAAGGCGAAGGTCCCGAGGGGCCACGCGGTCCGGTACGGCTGCACCGAGAAGTCACGCGCGAGCGACAGCTGTGCCACGCCCGCGACGACCAGCAACCCACCGGTCACGCGGGGGTCCTCTCGGCCGAAGACGAGGCCGACGAACCCGCTCACGACGGCCCCGAGGTAACAACACACGCTGAGCGGCCACGCGTAGATGTACCCGGGAAGTCCCTGCGTGTAGACGAAGAAGAAGTCCCAGATGTACGTCGCGTTTGGCGGTGCCGTGTTGAACAGGCCCCACGCGAAGACGAACGTCGTCCCACCGCCGCGCGAGAAGGTCTGGACCGACCAGGGGATGGCGACGAGGAGTAGCAGCACGACGAACGAGGCGCGGTCGGTCCGGTCGGGCATGGCCGGGAGTTGTCGTCGGCGAAGAAAAGCCCTCTGAGGTGGACGGGAGCTTCCGCAGGTGGCGGGTCACTTCCGCGCGACGATGCGCATGACGTCCTCGTCTGCGAGTTCGTGGCTGCGACCGACCTGTTGTTCGTCGTGTTTGGCGCTCGGCCCCGTCACGCGGGCGAAACGGAACCGCTCGTCGAAGTTGCCGCCCAGTTTGTGCAGGGCGTCCTCGACCGTGTTCTCCCCCATCTTGAGCACCAGCGGTTCGTCGTAGTCGACGCCGCGGCCGGGCTTGTCCATGTACACCCGGATGAGGCCGAGCGACTCCCACATCTTCTCTTTCAGCGCGTCGAGGCCCTTCTCCTTCTCGGCGCTGATGAAGACGGCCTCGTCGGGGTCGATGCCGCACTCGCGGAGGTTCTCTTCCACCGTGGGGAGGTAGTCGCGGTCGATGAGGTCGGCCTTGTTCACCGCGACCATCGACGGCAGGTAGACGCGGTTGTCCATGATGCCGTCGATGAGTTCGTCGATGTCACAGTCGCCACGGACGGTGACGTCGGCGTTGACGAAGCCGTGCTCGCGGAGGACGCTCTTGATGGTGTCCTCGTCGAGTGAGACGGCGTCGCTCTTGGTCACCCGGATGCCGCCCTTGGCCGTCTTGTTGATCGAAAGGCTCGCTGGGGTGGTGTCGAGGCGGACCTTGTTGTAGTACAGCTCCTCGTTGAGGCGTTCGTACTTCTCGATCTCGAACACCGACAGCATGAAGACGACGAGGTCGGCGGTTCGGACGACCGAGAGGACTTCCTTCCCGCCGCCGCGTCCGCCCGCCGCACCCTCGATGAGCCCCGGGACGTCGAGGATCTGGATGTTCGCGCCGTTGTACTTCAGCATGCCCGGGTTCACGTTCAGCGTGGTGAACTCGTACTCACCGACCTCGCTGTCGGCGTTCGTGAGCGCGTTGATGAGCGTGGACTTGCCCACGGAGGGGAACCCGACGAGCGCCACCGTGGCGTCGCCGGTCTTCTCGACGGCGTAGCCGTGGCCGCCGCCCGCGGAGGACTGATTCTCGAGTTTCTCCTTCTTCTCCGCGAGCTTCGCCTTCAGCCGGCCGATATGCTGCTCGGTCGACTTGTTGTAGGGCGTGTTCGAGATCTCCTCGCGGAGTTCCTCGATCTCCTCCTCCAGTCCCATTGTCCGACGGTCCGTCACGCCCGTCGAAAAACCTGTTCATTACGACGCTACGTGACCGCCGGGGTCGAGTCGGGTGAGGGTAAGTATGACCGTGTCCGTACCGGGTATTCTGCGTGGCGACGTGCGGACGGGCACGGCAACGAGTACGACTGAGTGCGTCACCAACTCCACTGAAGCCACTACCGAGGACCGAAGCGCTTCTTACCGTTCACTCCCCAGAGAGCGTATGGACGAGCAACCGGGGCTCTCAGAGCAGTACCGGATGGCCAGCCCGTGGCCGATATTCATCGCGCTGGGGATTCCTATCGCCGAACTGGGCATCCTCTTCGACCTGTTTCCCCTCTCGGTCGGCGGGCTCATCCTCTTCTGCGGCAGCGTCTCGGGCATCCTGCAGGAGGCAGGCTACGTCGAGTCACCGTGGCGGGCGCTCGGCGTCCTCGCCGTCGTCCTCCTCGGAATCGGGGCGGCGTTCACCTTCACGGACCTGAACCTCGTCACTCGGGGGTACGCCATCATCGTCACCGGCGTACTCCTCGTCGTCGGTGCGGCCGCGGGGGAGCTCTTCGTCACCGACGACGCCCCGGCGGTCTGACGGCGCGGGCTCCAGCCACGAGCGAGAATCGACAACCTATTTGAGTGCTGGTCGTAAGCGAGAGATATGGCGAACGAGATATTCGACCGGGACACGATGCTCGACCTGGTGGTGAACATCATCCCGCTGTTCATCATCTTCTTCTTCATCGTCGCGTTCGTGGTGTTCAACCCGTTCGGCGTCGAGACGCTGCCGACAGGCATCCAGTTCGGCCTGCTCATCGCCCCGTTCATCCTCCTGGCGATCCTGACGTACATCTCCGGGAAGGCCATCGCGGGCGCGGAGAAGGACTACACGGTCTACCTGCCGGGCCAGGCGACGGTGACGGGCGCGAAGCCCCTGCACGACCTCGAAGCCGAAGCCGAGGCCGATGCGGACGAGCCGCAGCTCGAAGCCGGCGACGAGCGGTCCGACACCGACGGGTAACGTCCTTTTTGTCCCCGTTCCCCGCCGTGCGGTAGCGACGAAGGGCGTCACGGACGGCCACGAGTGCCCACCGCGCTCGCGACGTCGGCGTTCGGGCGATGTGACGGCGGTCGCTGTGGACAAACGCCCGATGGCGTGCATCCCGAATCTTTCATTACGCTCCAATCCTCAGGCATACTCATGGTTGCTAACGGACAGCTGGCGTCGGCTCTTCTCCAATCGTCATCCGGCGGTTCGGGGATGAGTGGACAGCTGGCATTGACGGTTCTCATGGGGGTGTTCCTCGTCATCGTCGCCGTCTGGCTCGCACGGGTCGAGAACTGGCGCTCGTACACACCGCTGGCCGGAGGTGGCGGCTTCGGCGGCGAGAGTACCTACGTGTCGCGCGAGAAGCCCGCGGGAATCATCCGCTGGCTCACGACGGTCGACCACAAGGACATCGGCATCCTCTACGGCGCGTACGCGGTCGTCGCGTTCGTCGTCGGTGGGGTGATGGTCACGCTGATGCGAATCGAACTCGCCGACCCCGGCATGACCCTCATCTCGAACACGTTCTACAACTCGATGCTCACGAGCCACGGCATCACGATGCTGTTCCTGTTCGGAACGCCCATCATCGCAGCCTTTGCGAACTACCTCGTCCCGCTCATCATCGACGCGGACGACATGGCGTTCCCGCGCATCAACGCCATCGCCTTCTGGCTCCTCCCGCCCGGTGCGCTGCTCATCTGGGCCGGCTTCTTCCCCATCCCGGACCTCATTCCGGCACAGACCGCGTGGACGATGTACACGCCGCTGTCGTCGGGCGTCGGGTCGGGCAACCAGGCCAACGCCGGCGTCGACCTGATGCTGCTCGGGCTCCACCTCACCGGTGTCTCGGCGACGATGGGTGCGATCAACTTCATCGCGACCATCTTCACCGAGCGTGCCGAGGAGGTGACCTGGGCGAACCTCGACATCTTCTCGTGGACCATCCTCACCCAGTCGGGGCTCATCCTCTTCGCGTTCCCGCTGCTCGGCAGCGCCATCATCATGCTGCTCATGGACCGCAACCTCGGCACGACGTTCTTCTCCGTCGACGGCGGCTACATCCTCTGGCAGCACCTCTTCTGGTTCTTCGGCCATCCCGAGGTGTACATCCTCGTGCTCCCGCCGATGGGCATCGTCTCGTACGTCCTGCCACGCTTTGCGGGACGACGGCTGTTCGGCTTCAAGTTCGTCGTCTACTCGACGCTCGCCATCGGCGTGCTCTCGTTCGGCGTCTGGGCGCACCACATGTTCGCGACGGGTATCGACCCGCGCCTCCGCGCCTCGTTCATGGCCGTCTCGCTCGCCATCGCGATTCCCTCGGCAGTCAAGACGTTCAACTGGATCACGACGCTGTGGAACGGGAAGGTCAGACTGACGACGCCGATGCTGTTCTGCATCGGCTTCGTCTCCAACTTCATCATTGGGGGCGTGACGGGCGTCTTCCTCGCCTCGATTCCCGTCAACCTCGTGCTCCACGACACCTACTACGTGGTCGGTCACTTCCACTACATCGTCATGGGCTGTATCGCGTTCGCCGGCTTCGCGGGCCTCTACTACTGGTTCCCGCTCTACACGGGGCGGATGTACCAGAAGACCCTGGGGAAGGCACACTTCTGGCTCTCGATGATCGGGACGAACGTGACGTTCATCGCGATGATCCTGCTCGGCTACGGCGGCATGCCGCGGCGCTATGCGACCTACCTCCCCGAGTTCGCCACGCTCCACCAGGTCGCCACGCTGGGCGCGCTCATCATCTTCGTCGGGCAGCTCATCTGGCTCTGGAACTTCGTCAACTCCTGGCTCGAGGGCCCGAAGGTCGAAGACGGCGACCCGTGGAATCTCAAGGATTACGGCCTCGAGACCGCTGAGTGGCAGTGGTACGAGCGCAAGCTCGAGACGGCCATCGCCGACGGCGGCGAGGAGGAACTCGAAGTCGCGACCGACGGCGGGGCGGTCGACGGCGACGCTGACGTCGACACGGAAGCCGACGACGCCTGAGACGCGACACGACTCCCGACACTTTTCGCGCCCGCGTTACGGTTCGTCCTCACCGGGTCCGAGTCACGACTCTCGACTCGCGAGCCCAGTTCACGAGTACTTCGCGCCGGCTCCCGCCGTTCGGACGGTGAGACCACGTGCACACGACGCGTCCCGGCCGAGCCGTCGGACCGTTGCCGGTCACCGACGGGGCCGGGATACCCACCGGGCTACGGTACGAGGCGGTGCTGGCGGTCGACCACCCCGGACCTCGTGGATACGCAAAAACCATCGCCGGCCTCTCGTTCGGTCCGTACGGCGAGGAGCGGACACCCGTCACCGACGAGACGCGGACCGCAGGGCCCGACCCGGTCGCCGCGTGGTAGTTCGAGGTGTACTGACACCTCGTGCGTCCGTTCGTCGGGTACGTCCCCGGACGAGTGTTGGCGCGGGTCGAACACGACGCGGAGACACCGTCACAGTGAGTCGTCGTCTCAGACCGCGAGGATGATTCCTGTCGCGAACATGAGGAGCGCGACCCCACCGAGGACGAGCGCGAGAAGGTCCTTATCCGACATACTCGTATCTCGGGTGCCGGGAGTAAAGGTCAATCGGTCCGCGGTTCGTCCCCGGTCGAAAGGGCTAATCCGCCGCCGTCCCGAACGACGCGTGTGACACCCACCGAGTCGACAGCCGACGGTGGCGACGGATTCGGGGGCCGACGGTTCGTCGTCGTCCTCTACGCCGTCCTGGTCGGAATCGCGGCAGTCATGGGCGTGCTGTTCACCGTCGCGGTCGACGACCCGTCGGCACCGGCGCTGTTCTTCGTCTTCGAGCTTCCGCCGACGGCGATTGGCTTCGGACTCTACGGCGGTCTCACTGTCGCCGTCGTCCTCGGAATCCCGCTCCTGTTCGTCGTCGCTGTCTCGGAGTTCGTCGACGACGTCGACGCCGTCGGACGCGACGACATCGAGTAAGGCGGCGCAGTCGACCGAATCCCCAAAGGACTAAGCCATCACCGTCGGACGTGTGATGTATGTACCACGTCATTATCGGGGTCGACGAGGACGAGGACCACGCGAAGCTCTGCGCCGAGGAAGTCGCCGGGATGCCGGGCGATGGCTCGGAGAAGCGTGTCACGCTCATCCACAGCTTCACCGACAACCCGAGCGGTGCCTCGGCGACACAGCTCGCCCCCGTCAGAGCAGCCGGTGACGTCCTCGACGAGGCCGGCATCGAGTTCGACGTGACGGAGTCGAGCGGCGACCCCGCGGAGGCCATCGTCGACGCCGGCGACGAGGCCGACGCCGACCTCATCGTCATCGGGGGGCGAAAGCGCTCGCCGGCCGGCAAGGCCCTGTTCGGGAGCGTCACCCAGACGGTCATCCTCAACGCGGGTCGCCCCGTGATGGTCACGGGCGTGCCGGAGACGAGCTGAGGCGCGGGACGAGCGGTAGACGTGCGGCTTCTCGACGGCCAAAAAGTAGGACGACGAGCGACGGTGACGCGGAAGGCGAAAGAGAGCGGAGACCGTTACTCGTCGACGTCGGCGTCGGCGTCGACGAACTCCACCGAACCGTCGTCACGGTCGGCCGCCGCCTCGACGGCGGCGACGGGGTCGACGGTGTCGTCGTCCCCGTAGACGACAGCGAAGAACTGTTCGAGCGCGACGGGCGACCGGCGACCGGTGAGCGACTCGACGAGAGTGCCGTCGCTGAACGCGAGGACGGCCGGCGCTGAGTCGACCCCGTACTCGAGTCGGAACGACGGGATCGACTCACCGTCGAGGCCGGCGACGGCGACGCCGTCCGGGACGCGACCGAGGATCTCGTCGAGGTCGTCCTTCATCGCGTCGCAGGGATGACAGCCCGTCTTCCACACCGTCAGCACGGCGTCGGGATGTTCGGCGAGGAACGCCTCGTAGCTGTCGTCGTCGAGTTCGTCGAGTTGGCCGGGGACCGGCGAGCCCGGTCCGACCTCAACGACGAGGGCGGCCATCGTCGCGAGGAGCTCCCGGTCGGGCACCGGGTCGAGAAACGACTGTAACGACAGGTACGCGACGAGGTCTGCCGGTCCGACGTCGTGTTCGTCGACGTACGCCGCGACGGCCTCCCGGTCGACGTCGAAGACCTCCGAGAGCGCCTGAACGACGGTCGCTTCGTCCGCGTTCCCGTACGTATCGTGGTAGACGACGCGGGTCCGCTCGTACGCCTCTGTGGTCGTCAGCGACCCGTCGGCGTGTGCTTCGACGACGCCCTCGTCGACAAGGCGGTCGAGCGCGGACTCGGGGTCGACGCTGGTGTGTGCGGCCATCGTCAGACCCCCAGATACCGCTGTCGCGTCTCCTCGTCGTCGCGCAGTTCCTCGGCGCTCCCGTCGAAGACGACCTCACCCTGGTCGACGACGTACGCGCGGTCGGCGATGTTGATGGCGGCGACCGCGTTCTGTTCGACGAGCAGGATGGTCTTGCCGGAGTCGCGGATCCGCTCGATGGCGTCTTCGACGCTCTCGATGATCTGTGGAGCGAGCCCCTCGTAGGGCTCGTCGAGCATCAGGAGGTCCGCGCCCTGCTTGAGCGCGCGCGCGATGGCGAGCATCTGCTGCTCGCCGCCGGAGAGCGTCCCCGCCTTCTGCGTGCGTCGCTCGTCGAGTCGGGGGAAGTCCTCGTATATCTCCTCGTTCGTCAACCCGGTCTTCGAGACGCTGATGTTCCGGCCGAACGTGTTCGACCAGTTCCGCGCGACGTCGGGCAGGTGCAGGTTCTCCTCGACGGAGAGGTTCGGGAAGACACGGCGTTCCTCGGGGACGAGCGCGATGCCCCCCGAAGAGATGTCCTCCGTCGTCTCCCCGGTGACGTCTCGGCCCTCGAAGAGGACGCGTCCGTCCCGGACGTCCGGCGGCCGCGCGCCGGCGATAGAGCGGAGCGTGGTCGTCTTGCCCGCGCCGTTACGACCGAGCAGCGCACAGATCTCACCCTCTCGGACCTCCATCGAGATGTCCCGCAGGATGTGGCTCTGCCCGTAGTACGAGTCGACGTTCTCGAGTCGGAGGAGTGGGTCGTCGCTCACAGTTCGACACCCCCCAGGTACGCCTCCTGGACGTCCTCGTTGTCACGCACCTCTTCGGGCGTCCCGTCGGCGATGACGCGGCCACGGTTCAACACCAAAATTCGGTCCGAGATACGGAAGATGATCTCCATGTCGTGTTCGACGATGAGGATGGTCAGCCCCAGGTCGTCCTGGAGTTCCTCGATGAGGTCGACCGTCGAGTTGGTCTCTTCGGGCGACATGCCCGCCGTCGGCTCGTCCATGAACAGCATCTCGGGCTCGGAAGCGAGCGCGATGGCGATCTCGAGACGGCGCTTGTCGCCGTACGGGAGGCTCCCGGCGGTCTTGTCGCGGTGTTCGAGCAACCCGACCGCGTCAAGCATCCGCTCGGAGATACGGTGGACCTCCTCGAACGACCCCCGGTTTTTGAAGAAGTTGAGCTGGAAGGACCCGTGTTCGGCCGCCAGGGCGGCGATTTCGACGTTCTCTTTGACCGTCATGTTGGGGAAGATGGAGGCCGTCTGGAACGACTTCGAGATACCCGTCTGGACCGCCACGTGTGGGTCCATCCCCGTGATGTCGTCGCCGTCGAAGTAGACCGACCCCGCGGTCGGCTCGAGCATCCCGGTGATGCAGTTGATGAGCGTCGACTTGCCGGCCCCGTTGGGACCGATGACGGCGCGGGTCTCACCGCGTTCGACCTGGAACGAGACGTCGTCGACAGCGGTCAGCCCGCCGAACTGCTTCCGGAGGTCCTCTGTCTCGAGGAGACTCATCGGTCGTCACCTCCGCCACCGAGGCTCGTCAGCCACCTGATACCGTCCCAGATAGCGCCCCAGACGCCCTGTGGGAACACCCAGACGACGGCGATGAACACCGCGCCGAGGACGATGCGCCACAACGAGCCGATAGAGCCGATGACAGGCAGCGAGACGCCGGAGATGACGTTCGAGACGTACTCGAAGATGAGCGCCCCGAAGACGGGGCCGATGAGCGAACCGGTCCCGCCGAGGACGGTCATGATGACGAAGTCGCCGGAGGTGATCCAGAAGAGACCGGTCGTCGGGTGGATGTACGTCTCGTGGATGACGAACAGCGCGCCCGCAGCGCCGGCGTAGCCCGCGGAGATGATGAACGCCATGTGCTTGTACCGGAAGACGTTGAGCCCGACGAAGGAGACGCGCTCTTCGTTCTCGCCGAGCGCCTTGAAGATGAGGCCGTACGGCGAGTTGATGATGCGGTAGCCGAACCACAGGGCGAAGAGTGCACAGAGCGCGACGAAGACGTACTGCCAGGTGTACGCTTCGAGCAGGTCGATGCCGACGATGGCCTCGTCGAGTTCGAACACCGTCAGCAGGTGTCCGACCGAGATGTCGGAGTAGCCGTTGTCACCGTTGGTGATCCACGACCCCGGCCCGAGCGCGTAGAAGTACAGCATCTGCCCGAACGTCAGGGTGAGGACCGCGAAGTACACCCCGCTCCGACGGATGGAGACGTAGCCGATGGGCCAGGCGATGACGATGGCGACGAGCGTGCCGACGCCGACCATCACGACCGGACTGTCGAGGACGCCGCTGAAGATGGCCGCGGCGTAGGCGGCCGACCCGAAGAACGCGGCGTGACCGAACGACAGCAGTTCGGTGTAGCCCAAGAGGAGGTTGAAGCCGATGACGGCGATGCCGAAGATGAGCACCAGATCCGGCAGGCCGACGTAGCCGCCGATCCGCAGGCCGACGATGTCGCCGAGGGTGCCGAGCCCCTGCACCAAGAGGACCGGGAAGACGACGATCATCGCGGCGAAGCCGGCGAGCGACATCGTGTCGCTCTCTTGCATCCGCTCGAAGAAGCTCTGCTCGGAGCGAGCGCCGGTCGCGTCGTCGACGACAGTGCCCCCGTCGCTTTCTGGGTCGGGGCTCACTCGCCCACCTCCACGCCCCCGAAGAGGCCCTCTGGTTTGAACACCAACACGAGCGCGACGAAGAGGTACATCATGATGAACGCCCACTGTGAGAACGTCTGCTGGAACGCGGCGACGATGAGGCCGAGCACCATCCCACCCGCGATGGCACCGACGACGGAGCCCGCCCCGCCGACGACGATGGTGAGGAACGCGGGAATCAGCGCCTGCTGGGTGCCGATCTGCGGGCTGATGGTCTGGATGGACGCACCGACGAGGCCCGCGAAGGCCGCCAGCGACGCGCCGACGGCGAACACGAGCGTGTACGACCGGTTGATGGGGATTCCGAGCAGTCTGACCATCTCGGAGTCACGCGTCCCCGCCTGGACGACCAGCCCGAAGTCCGTCCGCTCGATGACGAGGTACGTCAGGACGATGACGATGCCAGCGAGGAGGACGAGATAGAGCCGCCACCGCGGGAACGACCCGACGATGGGGAGGGTGATCGGCCCCGACATCTGGAAGCCGAGGATGGTCTGTGGGGGAATCGGCTGGAAGGTGTTCCCCCCCACGACCTGCTTGATGAGCTCTTCGACCACGAGCGCGAGCCCGAACGTCACGAGGAGCTGGTCGGTCTCGGGGCGGTCGTAGAACGGCTCGGCGATGAACCGCTCCATGAACGCTCCGACGACGACCCCGATGATGGGGACGAGGACGAGCGCGGCGAGGAAGCCGAGTCCCACACCGTAGTTGGTGATTCCGAGGCTCTGCAACACTCCGTTGGTGAGGGTCGTCTCCCGGACGACGAACATCCCAATGTACGCGCCGACGAGGTAGAGTGCCCCGTGGGCGAGATTGAGAAACCGCATCGTGCCCAGGATGATGGTCAACCCGATCCCCAGCAGCGCGAATATCGCGCCCTGCTGGAGCCCGTTGAGGAGTATCGTTACGGCTTGCGACAGGAGACTCATGATTGTTCGTACAAATTCCGGTTCCCGTGGTACCTGTTAGTATTTGTCGGTGTTGACATTCGCGTGGGACTCTTCGTCTCGGTACGACGAAGAAAGTCGGTGGACGTAGTCTGGAGTCGGTTACTCGTCGCCGTACTCGCCGAGTTCGCAGTCGGCTGCCGGGCCCGCGTCACAGGCGTAGCCGAGCTGGTCCCGGCCGGTCTGGTTGACGATCTCGAGCAGTCGACTCTCGGTCTGGTCGCCCGAAGCGAGCCCGCGCATGACCAGCACGTCGCGCTGTGCCTGGTGGTCGCAGCCACGCATCGTCTCTTCGCCGAGGCCGGCACCGCTGAAGTCGTAGTCCTCCAGCGCACGGATGACTTCGGGCGGGTAGAACGTCCCCGCGCGCTCGCAGGCCGCGGCGTACTGCAAGGCCTGGGTGTACGCCAGCCGGGCGGCGTACGAGGGTACCTTGTCGAACTCGCTCTGGAACGCCTCGGTGAACGCCTGGGAGGCGCTGTCTTCGAGCTGCCACGACCAGTCGGCCGTGCCGAAGATGTCCTCGATGGAGTCGCTCGCGGCCTCCGCCATCAGCCGATTGTACAGCGGGACGACGATCTCCATCTCCTCGTCGAGACCCTGGTTGATGGCCTGCGGGAGGGAGTTCGCCGCGTCCAGCCCGTAGTGGTTCAACACGAGCACGTCGGCGTCGCTCGGGACTTCCGAGAGGTACGACGAGTAGTCGGAGGTCCCAAGGGGCGTCGGGACGGAGTCGAGCTGCGTCCAGCCGCCGACCTCGGTGAAGAACTGGTTCATCGACTCTTGCTGGGTCTGTCCCCACGAGTAGTCGGCGTACAGCTGGTAGAAGTTGAGGTCCTCGCCGTACTCCTCGGCGAGGACTGGCGCCAGTGCCTGCCCCGTCATGTAGGCGTTGAACATCTCGCGGAAGCTGTAGCGGACACACTCCGGCCCCGTGGTGTCGTTCGAGTGGGTCAGACAGGCCATGAACATGACCCGTTCTTCTTGACACAGCTGCTGCACCGCGATGGCCACACCGGACGAGGACCCCCCGGTCACCATGATCGCCTCGTCACGGCTGATCATCCGCGAGGCGGACTGGCGGGCCGTGTCGGGGTCGGTCGCGGTGTCACCCTCGACGGAGACGACTGTCTTCCCCAAGACGCCGTCACCGGAGAGGTCGTCCCACTCGTCGACCCAGCCGCCGCCGTTGTTCAGGTGCTGCACTGCGAGGTTGTACGCGCGAAGCTCGTCCGCCCCCTCCTGAGAGTACGACCCCGACTGCGGGACGTTGAAGCCGAAGACGACCTCGTCGCCCTCGACGGGATAGTTACCGAGCTCCGGATAGTCGTCACCGGAACCGCCGCCTCCGCCACCGTTGCCCCCGTCGCCGCCTCCGCCGCCACCGTCACCGCCATCTCCGCCGCCTCCGCCGCCTCCGCCACCGCCACTGCAGCCAGCCAGCCCGGCCAGCCCAGCCACGCCAGCGGCACCTGCTGCTTTCAACACGTCTCGGCGATTTGGCGAGGTGTTATCCCGTGCCATACTTAGACCCAGAAGGTTTCCTTAATAATTGTTATGGATATGCGGTGGCACGTCCGTGCCGAAAAGTATTAGTAGATGAAATGACAGAGGCGGCTCGGTCGGGTGAAACGAGCGCGGCGCTCGCCCTACGCGCGGCCGAGCGCGTCCGGGAGTCGAGCGAGCGAGTCGACGACCGTCTCGGGCACCGGACCAATCGCCTCCGGAGGGTCACGCCGACGGTTGACCCACGCGACGCCCATCCCGGCGTTGCCCGCACCCGCGGCGTCCCAGGCGTTCGCGGAGACGAGTCGGCACGCACCGATGTCCTCGCCGAGTCGACGCGCCGCGTTCTCGTACACTGCGGGGTCGGGCTTGAACGTCCTCACCTCGTCCGCGCTGATGATGTCGTCGAGATGTGGTGTGAGCCCCGCGTTCTCCGCGAGTCGTTCCAGCATCGCCGGGTTGCCGTTCGAGAGGACCGTCACCGTGTAGCCCGCGTCGCCGAGTTCCTCGAGCGTCGCAGCGGCGTCGGGGTACGGCGAGAGGTGGTCGTACGCCTCGACGACCCGTTCGCGTTCCTCGGGCGTCGGGTCGATGTCGTACTCCGCGAGCGCGTAGTCGAGCGCACGCCCCGTGACCTCCCAGAACGGCTCGTACGCGTCCATCTGTGCCGCCTGATACGAGTACTGGAGCTGTTTTCGGCGCCACGTCGCGTCGACCGCGTCGGTGAGGACACCCGAGAGGTCGAGGACCTCACCGAGCCGTCGCGTGACGCTCGACGTGTCACACAGCGTCCCGTACATGTCGAAGCACAGCGCCGTCGTCTCGGACATGGCCCCCACCTCACTCTCGGGCGTAATCAATCCACGTGAGCGAGTGCGAGGGAGTAACATTGTTAAGGCGTATCGAAGTGTGTACTAGATATGGACATCCGTCAGGCAACGGCCGACGACGTTGCAGAGATACGGCGTGTCGCACGCGAATCGCTCGCGGAATCGTACGGGCACGCGCTGGACCACGACCTCATCGACTCCGTCATCGAGCGCTGGTACGACTCGGCGGACCTCGCCGACGACCTCGCGGCCGAGGATACCTACTTCGTCGTCGCCGAGGACGACGGCGAACTCGTCGGCTTCGTCCAGAGCTACGTCGTCTCCCGGCGCGAGGTCGTCGGCGAGATCGACTGGCTCCACGTCGCCCCCGACCACCGCGGTCGAGGCATCGGCGCGGAGTTGCTGGCGGCGCTGGAGGACGAACTCCTCGGCGCGGGCGTCGAGCGACTCGAGGGGGCCGTCCTCGTCGCCAACGAGATGGGAACGGAGTTCTACGACGACCACGGCTTCACGGCCGCGGGCGAACGGATCATCAACATCAGTGGGAAGGAGTTCGCCGAGCGCGTGTACGTCAAGTTCCCCGACCCCGGCGAGTACGACGGCGACCTCGAGGAGCGGGCCGTCAACGGTCGGACGGTGTACGTCGCACACGACGAGACCGTCCGTGGCTCCGGCGGCGTCTTCCACGCGATGTATCTGGACACCGACCGCGAGGAACGCTACGGCTGGGCGTGTTCGTGCGGGAACACGGGCGTCGTCATGGACACCATGGAACGCCTCGAGTGCGGTGCGTGCGGGAATCGGAGCAAGGCGACCCGGTGGGACGCGGCTTACCTCTGAGCGCGTCTTCCCTCGCCGACACACCTGTCTCGGAGTTCTCATGTTCGATACTTGGGTGAAAACGTACAAATGTTAGAGCCGTAACCGGTGTGTATGGCTACTGGAGTGGTCCTCGCAATCGCGGGGGCGAAAGGGGGGGTCGGAAAGACCACGACCAGTATCAACCTCAGCGCGGTGTTGGCGGAGGTCGGTCACGACGTCGTCCTCGTCGAACTCGACCTGGCGATGGCGAACGTCGGCGACTTCCTCGACCTCGACGTGCGCCTCGAACACGGCCGCGACCCGACGCTGCACGAGGTGCTGGCGGACGCCGCGAGCGTGGCCGACGCCACCTACGAGGCCCCCGGCGGCTTCGACGTGGTGCCGAGCGGGGCGACGCTCCAGGGGTTCGCGAACGCGAACATCGACGCGGCCGCCGACGTCGTCCGAGAGGTTCGTGCGGCCTACGACGTGGTGGTCCTCGACACCGGAGCGGGGCTGGGTGCCGAGACGGTCCTCCCTCTCTCGCTCGCGGACGAGACGGTGTTGGTCTCGTCACCGCGCGTCGCGTCCGTCCGCGACACGAAGAAGACGCGCGACTTGGTCCGACACGTCGGCGGGAGCGTCGCCGGCGTCGTCTTCATCAAGTCCGGGAGCGGTCGGTCACCCGGCGTCGACCGCATCGCCGACTTCCTCTCCGTGGACCTGCTCGGACACGTCCCGGAGGACACCGCCGTCGCGAGCGCACAGGACGTGGGACGGCCGGTCGTCGTCGCCAGAGGGGACAGCGACGCCGCGGCGGCGTACCGGGCCCTCGGCTCTCGCATCCACGAGCGCGTCGGGACGCTCAAGGCGGCCAACACGCGCGACGAAGAGCAAGCGGCGATGGTCGACGCCGGGGGACCAGACGACACGGCGCTCTCGACGGGCGACGAGAACGACGCCGACGGGTTCAGCTTCGTCGACGGGGACGCGGGGAGCGACGACGGTGACGACGCGGGGACCACAGCCGCCGACCCGCCGGACGCACCGAGCGTCGGGGTGGAGGCCGCGAACGGACAGACGGCCGCGACCGCCACGACGAACGGGACCACGGTCGACCGGTCACCCGAGCTCTCTGGCGACGAGACCAGACGACAGACGGACGACGACTCGGCCCGGACGCGACGGGGGAGGAGACGCGTCCAGCGAGCGGACGACGACCACGCGCCGGCCGGGGCGACCGACGACGAGATCGCGGCCCGACTCGAATCCATCGAGACCGACGGAGACGGTCAGTCGGACGACGCGGACGGAGCAAGCGACCGGGAGGGCGAAGCCGACCGACCGCAGGGTCACGAACCGCAGGAACACACCGGTCGGCACGCGAGTAACGGTCGGCACACGGAAGACGAGGACCGCTCGCCCGAGGAGTCGCTCACGCTGGCTGACGGGCCGGCGGAGCCGCAACCGGAAGACGAGTCGTGGGGGTCGAAGCAGTCGGCTACGAAGCGGTTCATCGACCGGGCGATCGACCTCGTCGACCGACGGACCGACTGAATCGGGACCTGGCGACACCTCGTGGCCGTCCGGACTCGGGCGAGTGCTCGACTCTCGTCACTCGGCCACCACGTCCGCGAGCGTCGGTCGGCGCGCGGTCCGTCCTGAGTATCTCTATTGATATCCGGCTAGAAACATACAGGTCCGACAGCGGAGCAGATGGACGTATGCGCATGGGTAACGGGGTGGTGTTCGCGGTGGCGGGGTCGAAAGGAGGTGTCGGGAAGACGACGACCAGTATCAATCTCAGTACGGTTCTGTCCGAGACGGGCTACGACGTCGTCCTCGTCGAACTCGACCTGGCGATGGCCAACGTCGGCGACTTTCTGGACATCGACGTCCGACTCGAGGGGGAAGACCCGACGCTGCACGAGGTGCTGGGTGGGACGGTGAGTGTGGTAGACGCCACCTACGACGCGCCAGGTGGCTTCGACGTGCTGCCGAGCGGGGCGACGCTCCGAGGGTTCGTGAACGCCGACGTCGACGCGATGCCGGGCGTCCTCGAGACCCTCCGGTTCGCGTACGACGTGGTGGTCCTCGACACCGGCGCGGGGGTGATGCCGAGCGCCGTCCTCGCGCTCGCACTCGCCGACGAGACGGTGTTGGTCTCGTCGCCGCGCGTCGCGTCCGTCCGCGACACGAAGAAGACGCGCGACCTCACACGACAGGTCGGTGGGAGCGTCGCCGGCGTCGTCTTCGTCAGGTCCGGGACCGGCCGGTCGCCCGGCGTCGACCACATCGCCGACTTCCTCTCCGTGGACCTGCTCGGACACGTCCCGGAGGACACCGCCGTCGCGGACGCCCAGGACACCGGACGGCCGGTTGTCGTCGCCGAGCGCGACAGCGACGCCGCGGCGGCGTATCGAGCCCTCGGCGAGCGCGTCGCGGAGCGGGTCGACGCCCTCGGTGCGACCAGGTCGACGGTCCTCTCTGCGGACAGGCTCGACGGCGAAGGGAGCGGCTTCGCGTTCGTCGATAGCACCGAAGAGGACGAGGGCGACGTGGACGCCGACGACACGGACGATGTCGACACGAAACCCGAGGTGCGGCCAACGGGCGTCGTCACCGAAGCGACGAACGGTCGACCGGAGAACGGGACGACGGCCGCTTCCTCGTCGATCCGGACGAACGGGGAGGACGCCGGGCCACGTACGACGGCGGTCCACGACGCGGACGCCGTCACCGATGAGGCGGGAACGGCTCCGCCCGAGACGACTGGCCGAGTGATATCCGCCATCTCCGACGACAGGGACCCGGACGACGACGAGCACGAAGACGAGGGCGATGTCGACCCCGGCACCGTCGGAAGCGAGGACATCGACGGTGACGACGCCGAGCGGGTTGACCCCGACGGCGGCGCGTCCGCCGACGTGGCCGACCGGACGACGGCGTCCGCTCGTCCCGGAGACGACGAAGAGACGGACGCACCCACCACAGCGTCCGACGACGCGGAATCGGCCACGACAGCGGCCGGCGATGACACGGGAGGGCTCACCGACGCGGACGATGACACGGGGGCGCCAGTCCCCGGGGACGACGACATCGAGACGGTCGCGTCGGACGGTGCCGCTGCTGTGGGGACGCGAGATACGGACGCAGACGCGGACGCGGACGCAGACGAAGCACGGAACACCGAAGACGACGCTGCGGCGTCGACGCGCTCGACGCCGCGACGGTTCATCGACCGGGCGATCGACCTCGTCGACCGCCGGAACGACTGACGTTCGCTATCCCTGGCCGACCATCCGGTCTTCGTCTTCCCACTCCTGCTCGCGGAGTTCGTACTTCTGGATTTTCCCGGTCGCGGTCTTCGGAAGCGCCTTCACGAACTCGATCTCTTTGGGCACCTTGTACGTCGCGATGCGCTCACGGCAGAACTCGACGAGTTCGGACTCCGAGGTGCCGGGGTCGTTCGGGTCGCCGCTCTTCGGGACGACGAACGCCTTCGGGACCTCGCCCCACTCGTCGGAGGGTGCGGGGATGACCGCGACGTCGCCGACCTGGGGGTGGTCGAACAGGGTGTCTTCCAGTTCGAGCGACGAGATGTTCTCCCCGCCGGAGATGATGATGTCCTTCTTGCGGTCCTGGATGATGAGCATCCCGTGTTCGTCCATCGCGGCGAGGTCGCCCATGTGGTAGTACCCCTCGACGCGGTCGTTGAACGCCTCCTCGGTGGCTTCGGGTTTCTCCCAGTAGCCGTCCATCACCTGGTTGCCGCGGACGACGATCTCCCCGATGGTCGTGCCGTCTCTGGGCACGTCGTTGCCGTCCTCGTCGACGACGCGAACCTCGGTCCCGAGGTAGCCGATTCCCTGCTTCTTCTTGACCGCGAACCGGGAGTCGGAGTCGGGGTCGAACAGCCGCTTCGTGTCGGAGGTGGTGATGAGCGGCCCCGTCTCGGTCGCGCCGTAGACGTGTTTCAGGTACCAGCCGAACTCGTCTTCGACCGCGCGGATGGTCGCTTCCGGCGGGGCCGCACCGGCCGTTGCGACGCGCACCGGGTTCGCGCCCGTCGGTTCGGGGTCGTGTTCCTCGTAGTACTCCATCAGCAGTTTCAGCACCGTCGGCGCGGCACAGAGGTACGAGACGTCCTCGTTCCGGATGGACTCGAAGATGTGTTCGGCGTCGACCCCACGGGTGCAGACGTGGCGCGCGCCCAGCCCCGTGACGGCGTAGATGTGACCCCAGCCGTTGACGTGGAACATCGGGAGCGTCCAGTAGTAGACGTCGCCGTCGGTGATCTCCTGGTGGATGCTGACGAGGTACGCGTGGATGGTCTCGGTCCGGTGGGTGCGGCAGACGCCCTTCGGGTCGCCGGTCGTCCCCGAGGTGTAGTTGATGGTGACGATCTCGTCTTCGTGCATCTCGGGGCGCTCGTGAGTCCCCTCCTCCTCGACGAGGTCGTCGAACGACAGCCAGTCGCCGTCGACCTTCTCGGTGTCGTTCGTGATGAACACCTCGGTGGGCACCTCGTCGCGGACCGCCTCGATCTTGTCCGCGTAGTCGTAGTCGGCGTAGATGGCCTTCACGCCGGCGTCGTTCAGGATGTACTCGAAGTCGCTCGCCACCAGTCGGTAGTTCAGCGGTGTGTGGACCGCGCCACACTCGAAGGAGGCGTAGGCCGCTTCGAGGTGGTAGTGCGTGTTCGGGTCCAAGACGGCCACGCGGTCGCCCTTCTCGATACCACGGGACTGGAGCGCGGCGGCGAACCCGTCGACCCGGTCGCCGAGTTCCGCGTACGTGTAGCGTTCACCGGTCGTCGCGAGTACCGCTTCCTGGTCGGCGTAGTGTCGTCGCGCCCGGTCCAGAAAGTCGGTCACGAGGAGTGGTTTCTCCATACGAGGGTCGTTTACGGACGTTCATGAAATAGATTGCGGGCACGGCGGTCTTTACACCGACCGTCGGTCGTCACTCGAGCGGCGTGTCCGCCTCGTACACTTCGATGGTGCTCGCGGTGACGACGAACTGGAGGTCCCAGGCGACGAACGCGATGACGCGTGTGTCCGACCCGCTCTCGGCGTCGCGACGGTGGTCGAAGAGGGTATCGATCGATTCGACGTCGATGACCGACGACAGGGGCCGGACCGACGTGAGGTCGTCGAGGAGCGTTCCAGCGGCGCGCAACACCGCGTCGCTGAGCGACTCCTCCACCGACACCTCGTACTGCAAGAGGCGGTCCGAGTCGGGTGGGCGGATATCGGGAGGAGACACCATCGATATCAACCGTTCGACACACGGGAAAATAAGGATACTGGAGTCAATGTTATACGCTTCTCGATATTTCACAAACGATACCACGGCGCACGAGCGGTCGAACGGCGAAAAAGAGGGTAAACGCCGCGAAGCACCGCTGCACAGGTGAGGCCCACCGACACGCCGCCGTCTCGGCGACACAGTTACCGACTGGGTGATACGACACTGGACGCGCCATCTCGCTCGGACAGATACCCCGTCTGACACTGTAGGTGGGAGTCGGTCCCGTCGACGGGTGTCGCACGCGGGTCCACGACGGAACGCCGGACACGGGTCGGGCGACGAACTCCGCGTCGACGGCACGGCCGACGACGAGGAGCGCAGGTGCTCGAGGGGTGAACGGTACAAAAAACGCGAGTTCGAGTGGTCGACGCGCCCCGCTCAGTCGCTCTGGACCTGCTCTTGGATGTCCTCGACGATCTCGGGGTTGCGTAGCGTCGTCGTGTCGCCGAGTTCCTCCTCGTTGGCGATCTGTTCGAGGAGGCGGCGCATGATCTTCCCCGACCGCGTCTTGGGGAGTTCGGGCGTGAAGACGACCTGCTCGGGTCGTGCGATGGGGCCGATAGCGTCCTCGACACCCTCGACGATGGCCGCGCTCATCTCGTCGTCGCCCTCGAAGCCGTCCTCGAGGATGACGTAGGCGTACACCGCCTCGCCCTTGATGTCGTGTTCACCGCCGACGACGGCCGCCTCGGCGACGCCCTCGACGCCGACGATTGCCGACTCGATCTCCATCGTCCCCAGCCGGTGGCCGGAGACGTTGATGACGTCGTCGACGCGACCCAGCACCGTGATGTAGCCCTCGTCGTCGATCTTCGCGCCGTCCTCGGGGAAGTAGACCCAGTCCGCGGCGTCCGACGACTCGGTGTCGGAGTACTCGGCCCAGTACTCCTCGATGAAACGCTCGTCGTTCTTGTACAGGGTTCGGAGCATGCCGGGCCACGGCTTCTGCACCGTGAGGTAGCCGGCGCGACCGGCCTCGACCTGCTCACCCTTGGTGTCGACGATGCGCACGTCCAGCCCGGGAAGCGGCGGGCCGGCGCTGCCGGGCTTCATCTTCTTGAGCGCCGGCAGGCCCGTGATCATCATGCCGCCCGTCTCGGTCTGCCACCACGTGTCGACGACGGGACACTCCTCGTCGCCGATGTGCTGGTAGTACCACTTCCACGCGCGCGGGTTGATGGGCTCACCCACCGTGCCGAGCAGGCGGAGGCTGGAGAGGTCGTGTCCCTCGGGGAACTGGCTCCCCCACTTCATGAACGCCCGGATGGCCGTGGGCGCGGTGTACAGCTGTGTCGCCTCGTACTCCTCGATGATCTCCCAGAGGCGGTCGCGCTCGGGGTAGTCGGGCGTGCCCTCGTACATCATCGTCGTCGTGCCCAGCGCGAGCGGGCCGTAGACGATGTACGAGTGCCCGGTAATCCAGCCGATGTCGGCCGAACAGAAGTACGTGTCCTCGGGCTTGATGTCGAGGACGGCCTGGGAGGTCCACGCCGCCCACGCGAGGTAGCCGCCGGTGGTGTGTTTCACGCCCTTGGGCATCCCCGTCGTCCCCGAGGTGTACATGAGAAAGAGCATGTCCTCGGCGTCCCGCTCGACGGGGTCGACCGTCGCGCCTTCGTGGGCGGCGACGAGGTCGGCGTAGCTGTGCTGGTTCTTCGTGTAGCCGTGTCCGAAGCCGTCGCCGTCCATCAGGCGCTCGGCGACCACGACGCCCTGGACGTCGTGGTCGACGCCACCGAGCCCCTCGTTCGCCTTCTTCAGGTGGTCGAGCGGGTCGCCGCGGCGGTAGTAGCCGTCGCACGTGACGAGATACTCCGAGTCCGCCGAGTTCATCCGCGTCGCCAGCGCGTCCGCGGAGAAGCCCGCGAACACCACCGAGTGCGGCGCGCCGATGCGCGCACAGGCGAGCATGGCGATGGGCAGTTCGGGAATCATCGGCATGTACATCGTCACGACGTCGTCCTCGCCGACGCCCATCTCCTTCAGCGCGGCCGCGAACTCGTTGACCTCGCGGTGCAGTTCCTCGTAGGTGTAGGTGATGTCGTCCTCTTCGACGGGCTCGCCGACCCACTCGATGGCGGCCTCGTCGCCCCGCTCGTCGAGGTGGCGGTCCAGACAGTTGTGTGAGACGTTCAGCTTCCCGCCCGTGAACCACTCGTAGAAGGGTGGGTTCGAGTCGTCCAGCACCTGGTCGTAGCCCTCGTACCAGTCGAGGAGGTCGGCCGCGCTCTCCCAGCAGTCGGGCCAGTTCTCCTCGAACTCGTCGTAGATGTCAGGGTCTGAGACGTTCGCCTGCTCGACGAACGCTTCCGGCGGTTCGAACTCCTCCTGCTCTGCCAACCGTGCCTCGAGTTCCGCGTCACCTTCTGACATAGCTCACTAGGGAGGTTCCGAATCATCCATGATAAACCATTGGTTTCCAGCCGCTGAAATATGTGAGAGTGTCTCAGACACGGCGAGGGCGCGAGGCGACACCCCGCCCGACCGCTTCAGACCAGTCCGACCGTCTCGCGGTACTGGCCGTACTGCGTCTCGAACACCTGCATTATCTCGCCCATCGTCGCGTAGGCCTTCACCGCGTCGACGAGCGCGGGCATCACGTTCTCCTCGTTCTCCGTCGCCTCACGGACGGCGTCGAGCGCCTCCTCGACGGCCGCCTCGTCGCGTTCGGCCTTGACCTCCTCGAGCCGCGTGAGCTGGCGTTCTTGGACCTCCTCGGAGACGTGCAGCAGGTCGGGGCGGGTGTCCTCGTCCATCGTGTACTTGTTGACCCCGACGACGACTTCCTCGCCGTCTTCGACCCGTTCTTGATACTCATAGGAGGCGTCCTGGATTTCGCGGTGGAAGTAGCCCTGCTGGATTCCATCCAACACGCCGTCGCGGACGGAGCCGTCGCCCATCTCGCGGATCTCCTCGAGGTAGGCCATCGCCTCGGCCTCCACCTCCTCGGTGAGCGACTCGACGAAGAACGAACCCCCGAGCGGGTCGATGACGTCGGCCGCGCCGCTCTCTTCGGCGATGATCTGCTGGGTCCGGAGGGCGACGCGGACGGCCTCCTCACCCGGGAGCGCGAGCGCCTCGTCGTAGGAGTTGGTGTGGAGGCTCTGTGTCCCGCCGAGGACGCCCGCGAGCGCCTGAATCGTCACCCGGACGATGTTGTTCAGCGGCTGCTGGGCCGTGAGCGACTGTCCCGCCGTCTGGGTGTGGAACTTCAGCCGCTTCGACTCGGGCCGCTCGGCGTCGTACCACTCGTCCATCACGCGGGCGTAGATGCGCCGGCCCGCGCGGAACTTCGCCACCTCCTCGAAGATGGAGTTGTGTGAGTTGAAGAAGAAGGACAGTTGCGGCGCGAACTCGTCGACGGCCAGGCCTCTGTCGACGGCGTCCTCGACGTAGGCGAACCCGTCGGCGAGCGTGAACGCGAGTTCCTGAATCGCCGTCGAGCCGGCCTCGCGGATGTGATACCCCGAGATGGAGATGGGGCTGAACTTCGGCGTCTCCTGGGCGGCGAACTCCACCGTGTCCGTCACGAGCTTCAGCGAGGGCTCCGGCGGGATGACCCACTCTTTCTGTGCGATGAACTCCTTCAGCATGTCGTTCTGGAGGGTGCCGTCGATCTCTTCGCGCGGGACGCCGCGCTGGTCCGCGAGTGCCACGTACATCGCGTAGATGACCGGGGCGGAGGGGTTGATGGTGAACGACGTGGTCACGTCGGCGATGTCGATGCCGTCGAAGAGGACCTCCATGTCACGGAGCGTGTCGACGGCGACCCCCTCCTTCCCGACCTCGCCGTCTGAGAGCGGGTCGTCGGAGTCTTTCCCCATCAGCGAGGGCATATCGAACGCCGTCGACAGCCCGGTCTGGCCGTGTTCGATGAGGTAGTGGAAGCGCTCGTTCGTCTCCTGGGCCGTCCCGAAGCCGGCGAACTGCCGCATCGTCCACGTCCGTCCACGGTACATCGTCGCGTACGGGCCGCGCGTGTACGGGAACTCGCCCGGGAAGCCGAGGTCCTCGTCGTAGTCGATGTCCGCCACGTCCGCGGGGGTGTACAGGTCGTCGACAGCGTGGTTCGAGACGGTCGCGAAGCGCTCCTTGCGCTCGCCGAAGCGGTCGATGGTCGGGTCACGCGTCTCTGCTTCCCACTCGTCGCGTGAGGCACGGATCTCGTCGAGGTCGTCCTCGTCGTACATGGGTCGAATTACCGAGGGACGATGATTAAGGATTCGGGTCGACGACCGTCCCGCCCGCGACCCGATTCCCATCGCGTGGGAACGGCGAGTACGAATAAGCGCACGCGAGTCCTAGCCCTAATGCCATGTGCGAACAGACGCGGTCTCCGGTCTCCCGACGGACGGTCCTCGCAGGGGCGGCGGCGCTCGGTACCGCCTCTCTCGCCGGGTGCAGCGCCCTCTCCGGAGATGGGGGTGCGAGTGGGGGCGACGTCCCCGCAGCCATCACCCTCACCCAGGAACACAGCTGCGACGTCTGCGGGATGGTCATCCCGAACCATCCCGGTCCCTCGACCGAGATATTCTACCCCGGCCGCGAGCCCGCGGGGCACGCCAACCCGGCGCGGTTCGACAGCACCTGGGAGGCGTATCAGTTCCACTTCGAACGCCGCGACGAGGGCTGGGAGGCCGCCGCGTTCTACGTGACGGACTACTCTACCGTCGACTACCGGACGTTCACCGAGGGGGGTGACACGCTCATCTCGACCCACCCCGAGGCCGAGGCGTTCGTCTCGGCCGAGACGGTCACGTACGTCGTCGCCAGCGAAGTGAAAGGCGCGATGGGCCGAGACCTCATCGGCTTCTCCGACCGGGCCGACGCCGAGTCGTTCCGCGACGAACACGGCGGGCAGTTGATGCGTCACGGGGACGTCACCCCAGCGACCATCGCGAGCCTCGGACGGTGACGCCGGCATGGAGGTGGCCGGATAGATGACGTTCGTCACACCCGGGGCCGTGCGCGTCGTCGCGGCGGTCCTCCTCGGCGTGCTCGTCGTCTCCAGCGGCGCGTTCGCACTCGGCCCCACCGCGGGCGACCAGCTCAGGCCGGTCCCGTTCGACAGGACGCTGTCGACTGGGATGACCTACGTCGACGTCAACCGCGCCGAGACCGAGGACTTCCACATCCCTCGCGCGGAGGTGTACTTCTCGCAGTACCGCTTCGTCGTCGGCTACTACGGCGTCGAGACGGCCGCCGGAGAGCTCGCCTCACCCGAGACGCGCGCGGGCTTCGGCGAGCCGCTCGCCGTGTTCGTCTCCGACTTCTCGACGGTTACGCCCGTGCTCACCGCCGAGGGCTACCTCACGACGGAGCGCGGCCGGGCCGTCGGCTGGACCCGCGCCGAGGACGCTGCCTTCGTCGTCGGGAGCGCCGCGCGGGCACCGAGCCGCGAACTCGCCGTCTCCTTCTCCGACCGGGCCGACGCCGAGTCGTTCCGCGACGAACACGGCGGCCGGGTCGTCGACTGGGAGACGCTCCAGCGGACCGCGGAGAACCCGCTCGACCGCCGCCGCGAGCGGTTCGAGTCGCGCGTCGCGGCCGACCACGCGTGGGCCGACGGTGTCGCGACCGACGCTCGCACACTGCTGGACCGCCCGACGTCGGTCGTCGTCGGAGCGGACGCGCCGACGCTCGCGGCCGCGCTCGAGGCGGCCCCACCGAACACGACGGTTCGGCTCCCAGCGGGGGTCTACAACGTGACGAACCTCTCCGTCGAGAAGCCGGTCACGCTCGTCGGTGCGGGGAACGCGACGGTGCTCCGGGGGAACGGCACCGACTCGGTGCTGACGCTTCGACACGCCCGCGTCGCGGTGTCGTCGCTCCGCATCGACGGCGTCGGCCCGAACGGAACCCAGCGCCGACCACACGGCGAGAACCTCACCCAGGAGGACTGGTCGCGGGTGGTCGAGTTCGCGTACGGCCAGGGCGACGCCGGCGTCGTCATGCACCGCGCGAACGGCTCCGTCGTCCACGACGTCACCGTCGACACGCCGGCCAGCGGCGTCATCGTCCGCTTCTCCGACCGGGCGGCGGTGCTCGATTCGAGGGTCGAAGGGACGGACGACCCCCGCGAGGGGTTCATGGGCGTCGTCCTGATGCAGTCGCGAGCGCTCGTCGAGGGGACCACGTTCGTCGGCGGGCGCGATGCGGTCTACACCCACCGCGCGGACGGCTTCGTCGTCCGCGACAACCACATGACCGGCGGCCGGTACGGCGTCCACTTCATGTACACCTCCCGGGGGACGGTCGCGGACAACACCATCCGGGACACCCGGGCGGGCGTCATCATCATGACCCGGCCGGTCGAGAACGTCGTCGTGGGCAACGACATCCGCGACTCCGAGTACGGCTTCATCCCCGTCGGCAGCGACAGCTACTACGCGCGGAACGTCCTCGTCGACAACGGCCACGGCCTCTCCGTGTCGGGCCACCGCTCGGTGTACGAGGAGAACGTCGTCGCCGGCAACGACGTCGGCGTCCGCGCGACAACCCTCTTCCCGACGAACTGGGTCGTCCGGAACGACTTCGTCGACAACGACCTGCAGGTCGAGACCGGCCGTGGCCCCCTCCGGACCTGGTCTCGGAGCGGCGAGGGCAACTACTGGGGTGACCTGCCCATCCCCGACGCCGACGGGGACGGCTCGCTCGACCGACCGTACCGACCCACTGGACCGGTCGACGGCGCGCTCCGCGAACAGCCGGCGGCGTGGACCGTCTCGCAGGCCCCGTCGGCCGTCGCGCTGCGGGCGACCGGCACGGACCTCTCGGGACTCCGGTCGGCGGGCGTCGTCGACCAGTCGCCGCGGGCGTCGCCGGTCAATCCGGTCGTCGTCGCGAACGTGACCGACGGCGAACAGCGTGGGAGGGTGCCCACGTGACCGACGGCGAACAGCGTGGGAGGGTGCCCACGTGACCGAGCCGAACTCGGAGACCCGGACGGCACGGTCAGACAGCGACCACGCCGGGCGGCGCGACGAGCAGGCGTCGAGCGGCGACGGCGAGCGCGAGGGCGACGGCGAGGACGCTCCACGGGCGGACGAGCGTGGGTCGGCGGTGGCGGTCACCGACCTCCGTCACGGCTTCGGCGACGTGACCGTGCTCGACGGCGTCTCGCTCGCCGTCGACGCCGGGACGCTCGTGAGTCTCGTCGGCCCCAACGGGTCGGGGAAGTCGACGCTCCTCCGGATCGTCGCGGGCGTCCTCGCCGCCGACAGCGGCCGGGTCGACGTCACGGGCCGTGGCGTGCGTCCGGTCGGCTACCTCCCACAGCAGCCGTCGTTTCGCCCCGGCTTCTCTGTCGTGGACACGCTGCGGTTCTACGCGGACCTGCTCGGTCCCGAGGCGGCACAGGACGTCGACGTCGACGCGGTGCTCGACCAGGTCGGCCTCGCGGGGGTCCGCAATCGGAAGGTCGAGGCGCTCTCGGGCGGAATGACGCGGCTGCTCGGCCTCGCGCAGGCGCTCCTCGGCGACCCAACGGTGCTCGTCCTCGACGAACCCGCGAGCGGTCTCGACCCGGCCATCTCGGCGCACATCTTCGAGACGGTCCGAGCCCTTACGGACGACGGCCGGACGGTGCTGCTCGCCTCACACGACCTCGTCTCCGTCGAGCGGACCGCCGACCGGGTGGTCGTCCTCGACCGCGGCGCGTTCGTCGCCGACGGCGCACCGGACGACCTGGTCCGGACGGCCGACGCCGACGGCCTCGTCGACGTCTTCCTCGACGCCATCTCCGGCGGTGCGGACGAGGCACCCACCGTCCGGACCGGTCTCGAACGAGGGGGTGAGCGCCGGTGAGCCTCGTCGAGCGTGCGGGTCGTGCCCGCGCGCTCACCGTCGCCGCGCGTGAACTCCGGTCCGTCGTGCGGACCTGGTCCGTCCTCGCGCTCGGGGCCGTCGTCTTCGTCAGCGTCGTCGGCGTCGTCGTCGCGGGGAGCGGCGCGGGCGGGTTCGTCCCGCTCGCGCTCGACCTGCTGTTCGCCGTCGAGGTGCTCGTCCCGCTATTCGCCTTCGCGGCGGGCTATCGAGCCGCGCTCGACGACCGCGCCTCGGGGGAGTTGGAGGCCATCCGCACGTACCCGCTCACCCGTGTGGAGTACGTCCTCGGCGCGTATCTCGGACGGGCGGTGTTCGTCGCGAGCGTCCTCATCGTCACGCTCGTCGTCGCGGGCGTGGTCGGCTCGACGCTCGCACCCGGGCGGACGGACCTCATCGCGGCGAACGAGGCGGCCGACTCGTTCTGGCTGTTCGTCCGTTTCACCGTCCTCACCGTCGTCTTCGGTCTCGTCGCGCTCGCGGTCGCGCTCGCGGTGTCGGCGGCCGCCCGGAGCGTCCGCCAGGCGCTCGCGGTCGTCGTCGCGCTCGCCGTGGCGTTCCTCGTCGGAATCGACGCGAGCGTCGTCGCGGGGCTGGCCGGCGGCCTCTCGCCTGAGGTGTTGCCGTTGACGGTCGCGCTCTCGCCCGCGAGTGCGTTCCGCGGACTCGTCCTCGACCTCGTCGTCGGCGCGGTGAGCGGACGCGATGCGGGGAGCGCGCTCGCCGGGGTCGTCGGGCTCGTGGGGTGGTTCGGCGGGTCGCTCCTCGTGGCCGTCGCGACGGTCTGGGAGTGACTCAGCCGAAGTTCTCGACCTTCAGTTCGCCGCCGTGTCCCAGTTCGTCGAGGGCGGCCGTCGCCCGGTCGACGAAGTCGGCGAAGCCGTAGACGAACACCGTGTCGTCTCTCGCGCCCGAGAGCGCGTCTCGCAGGTGGACCACGAGGTCCGCGTCGGCGTCGTCCATCATCACGGTGGCACCGACGGCGGCGAGTTCCTCGAGGCGTGTCTCGTGTGCGGGCGCGTCGTCGAGGTAGACGATGGCCACGTCGTGCCCGTCGGCGAGCGCGCGCTCGCCGATGCCCACCGCGGGGCCGACGCCGGGGCCGCCCGCGAGGACCACCACCCGTGACTCGCCCTCGTAGTGGTCCGAGCCGAAGGGTCCCTGCATCTCCAGTGTGTCCCCGGGTTCGAGCGCCGCGAGATGTCGCGAGAACGGGCCGCCCTCCTCGCTGACGCCGACGGTGACCTCGAAGCTGTCCTCGACGTCGGGCGACGAGAGGGTGTAGAAGCGGGCGTACTCCTCGCCGTCGACCTCGCCGGCGAGTTTCACGAACTGACCGGGGAGCGCCGAGAACTCCGCAGGAGTTTCGAACTCGATGGCGACGGTGTCCGGTCCCACGTCGTGGACCGAGACGACGGTGACTGTCGCGTTCATACGTGTCGTGACACCGCACGAGGGAAAAGCGCCTCGTTCGCCGTCACCGGCCGCGTCGACCGGCCAGTTTCCGTGGTACGTCTAGACGTGCCATAACGTGTGCCTCGGCCGTTCGTGCGGCATCTTTCACGGTCCTGCATGCCCCCTTTCAGAAGGCTTTTCATGGGGCGTTGGGTAGGGAAATTTAGCATGCCTGCGGACTTCAATTGGGCCATCGGCGGCGAGGCTGGCGATGGCATCGACTCCACGGGGAAGATATTCGCCCAGGCACTCTCACGGGCTGGACGACACGTCTTCACCTCGAAAGATTTCGCGTCGCGTATCCGCGGTGGCTACACGGCGTACAAGGTGCGGACGGGCGTCGACCCGGTCCAGAGTGTCGTCGATAGACTCGACGTTCTCATCGCGCTCACGCCGCGGACGATCGACGAGAACCTCGACGAACTGCACGAGGGCTCGGTGATCATCTACGACGGCGAGCGAACCACGATGCAGGACGTAGAGGTCCCGGAGGGGATGATCGGGCTGGACGTCCCCCTCAAGGGCCTCGCCGAGGAGGCCGGCGGTGCCATCATGCGCAACGTCGTCGCACTGGGTGCCGCGTGTGCCGTCGCGGACTTCCCCATCGAGAACCTCGACTCCGCGCTGCAGAAGCGCTTCGGTGGCAAGGGGCAGGCCATCGTCGACAACAACAAACAGGCCGCGCGGAAGGGCCAGGCGTACGTCGAAGAGGAGTACGACCACGAGTTCGACTACGACCTCGAGACGACGGACAACGACTACGTGCTCCTCAACGGCGACCAGGCCATCGGCATGGGTGCGATCGCCGCAGGCTGTCGCTTCTACGCCGGCTACCCCATCACGCCGGCGACGGAGGTCATGGAGTACCTCACGGGCCACATCGAACAGTACGGCGGTCACGTCGTCCAGGCGGAGGACGAACTCTCGGCCATCAACATGGCCCTCGGTGCGGCGCGAGCGGGCGCGCGCTCGATGACCGCGACTTCGGGTCCCGGTATCGACCTGATGGCCGAGACCTTTGGCTTAATCGCTACGAGTGAGACGCCGCTCGTCATCTGTGACGTGATGCGGTCTGGGCCCTCGACGGGGATGCCGACGAAGCAAGAGCAGGGCGACCTCAACATGGCGCTGTTCGGCGGCCACGGCGAGATTCCGCGGTTCGTCCTCGCCCCCACGTCGGTCTCGGAGTGCTTCTGGAAGACCGTCGAGGCGTTCAACCTCGCCGAGAAGTACAACACGCCCGTCTACCTGCTCTCGGACCTCGCGCTCGCGGTCACAGAGCAGACCTTCCCGCCGGAGGCGTTCGACATGGACGCCGTCGAGATCGACCGCGGGAAGCTCGTCGACGAGGACTCGATCGGCGAGTGGCAGAACGAGAAGGGCCAGTTCAAAGCCCACGCCATCACCGACGACGGCGTCAGTCCGCGGGCGGCACCCGGCACGGCGGGCGGGGCGCACATGTCCACGGGGCTCGAACACGACGAACTCGGCCGGCGGACCGAGGACACCGGTATGCGCGTCGAACAGGTCGACAAGCGCAACCGGAAGGTCCAGACGGCCCGCGACACCGAGGACTGGAGCCCCCGGGAGTTCGGCGACCCCGACTCGTCGAACCTCGTCATCTCGTGGGGGTCGAACGAGGGCGCGATGGAGGAGGCCATCGCCTTCCTCGAGGAAGAGGACATCGACGTCCGGTTCCTCTCGGTCCCGTACATCTTCCCGCGGCCGGACCTCTCCGACGAGGTCGCTGCGGCGGACACCGTCATCGTGGTCGAGTGTAACGCCAACGGCCAGTTCGCCGACCTCATCGAACACGACACGCTGACGCGCGTCGACCGCGTCAACAAGTACAACGGCGTTCGATTCAAGGCGGACGAACTCGCCGAGGATATCAAGGCGGCACTCGCGACAGACCAGGAGGTCGAAGCATGAGCTCAGACGTCAGATTCACGGATTTCAAATCGGACAAGCAGCCGACGTGGTGTCCCGGGTGCGGTGACTTCGGGACGATGAACGGCATGATGAAAGCACTCGCGGAGACGGGCAACCACCCCGACGACACGTTCATCGTCGCCGGTATCGGCTGCTCGGGCAAGATCGGGACGTACATGCACTCGTACGCCATCCACGGCGTCCACGGGCGCGCGCTCCCGGTCGGCACCGGTGTCAAACTCGCCAACCCGAACCTCGAAGTGATGGTCGCCGGCGGCGACGGTGACGGCTACTCCATCGGCGCGGGTCACTTCATCCACGCCGTCCGCCGGAACGTGAACATGTCCTACATCGTCATGGACAACCGCATCTACGGGCTCACGAAGGGGCAGGCCTCACCCACCTCGCGGGAGGACTTCGAGACGTCGACGACGCCCGAAGGTCCCCAGCAGCCCCCGGTCAACCCGCTCGCGCTCGCGCTCGCTGCGGGGGGGACGTTCATCGCCCAGTCCTTCTCGACGGACGCGAAGCGCCACGCCGAACTCGTCCAGCAGGCCATCGAGCACGACGGCTTCGGCTTCGTCAACGTCTTCTCCCCCTGTGTGACGTTCAACGACGTCGACACGTACGACTACTTCCGCGACAACCTGGTCGACCTCGCCGAGACCGACCACGACCCCTCGGATAGAGACCAGGCCAAAGAGAAGATCCTCGACTCCTCGAAGGAGTACATGGGTATCCTCTACCAGGACGAGGATTCAGTTCCGTACGAGGAGAAACACGGCCTCACCGAGAACATGGCCGAGGTCGAAGACGGCGCGCCCGCGGACGCGATGGACCTCGTCCGCGAGTTCTACTGACGCGTCCGACGGACCGCCCGTCGTCGGTTGTGTTCCCGCTTCTCCCCCATCTCTCGTCTCCCTCTCAGCTCCCACCCACCGAGCCGTCGGCACGGCCACACCCCCTCGGTCAGTCGTCCTCGTCGCTGCCGTGAGGCGGCGGTACCTCGACGTGTCCCGCATCGTCCATTGACGCGGCGGCGGCGTAGTCGGCGCCACCGTCTGCCGTCTGCTCCCCTCGTTCGGAAACGCGCTCGGTCCGCTCGAACGTTCGCTCGGCTGCCGGGAACGACGCGATGAACGACTCGACCACGTCATCCAGTTGGTCCGTCGAGTACCCGTCGACTGTCTGCTCCGGGGCGTCGTACGTGAACAGCCCGAGTCGTGCGAGCTTCGGGAGGTGAACGTGGTGCAGCCGCATCTCGACGATGTCCCTCGGGAGTTCGTGCTCGTCGGTGACGGTCCGGCTCAGTTCCTCGAGGTCGACTGGTCCCTCCCGCGTCGAGAGCCACTCCACGACGGACAGTCTGATCTGTGACTCGATGAACGTCTCGAACAATTCGGATTCATCAAGGTGAGACATACGTTCAGAGAGGTCGCTTGGCGTCTTATCCGTAGTGTGAGCACGTGCGTGGTAACACCGCGGATGTCTCTGCTGATTATGTCCAGTCAGTGTCAATAGAATTAATGTATCAAATCGACGAATGTCATCATGAACGGTCCCCGTGACGTCGACGACGACGCGTTCGAGACGGGCGTCTCGGCGCTCACGCAAATCGGACTCACGGAGTACCAGGCTCGCGTGTACGTGGGGCTCTCCCGGATTCATTCCGGGACGGCCCGTGAGGTGGCCGACGCGAGCGGCGTGCCTCGAGCACGCGTGTACGACACGCTCAACGCCCTGCACGACCGCGGCATCGTCGATATCCAGCAGTCGACGCCGCGCGAGTATCTCGCCGTCCCGGTCGAGAGCGCCATCGACGTGCTCGAGACCAGGTACCGAGAGAACGAAGACCGCGTCCGCGCTGCGCTCGCCGACGTCAACACGGACGAGGAGACGCCGGACGTCACGCAGGAGGGCGTCTGGGTCGTCACCGAGCGGGACCGCGTTTCATCACTGGAGCGACGATTCATCGACGAGGCGACCGAGCGAATCATCTTCGGCATCGCGAGCGAGGAGGTGTTCGACGAGGAGACGGCCGCTTCGCTCGAAGCGGCGAACGAAGGGGTCGAAATCGTCGTCGAGACGGTCGACGAGGAGCTCGTCGCGCGGTTCGAGGTGGCCCCACACGTCGATGTGATGACGCCCGAACAGGCGTGGGAGCACACCCCGGAACTCGAAGGGAAGATCGGCCGCATCCTCGTCGTCGACGACCAACACATCCTCGTGAGTACAGTGCTCGGACACGAACAGGTTCGGGGCGCGCCTGACGAGTCGGCGGTGTGGACGTCCGGTGGCGGCGCGGGTGACGGTCTGGTCCTCGCGCTCCGGAATCTCATGCTCGAACGGGTCGAGAACCGTGTTCGGGGTGAGGGCGAGGACGACGCGGGCGACGGAGACGGCGGGGGAAGCCGCACGGCTGCGGACCGCGGAGAGTCGTAGAACCCCGAACCGCTCGGACCGCGCGCCGTCAGGCCTCGCCCGTCGTCTCGTGTTCGATGGCCTCCATCAGCGCCGCAATCGTCGCCGCCTCGTCCATCTCCTCGCCGTGGACGCCCATCGCGAAGACGACGTCCTCGCCGTGTTCGACGGCCATCAGGTGGACGAGGAGTGTCTGGGTCGTCCCGCCGTCGTCGCTGGCGTCCGCCGGCGTGGTCACCGCACTGGTCGCTGCCGCGGTGTCGACCTGCACCGTCGCGGCGTAGGTGACGACCTCGACGCGCTGGCCGAGGACGGTCCGGTTCTGGGCGCGCTGTTCTTCGAAGCGGGCGATTTCGGTCACGTTCGCGCTCACGCCGTCGACCACGCCGCCGGTCGTGTTGTCCGCCGCTGCGACCACCTCGAAGAGTTCAGAGACGACGCCGCGGTTCGAGAGCTGTGTGAAGGGGTTGACCGACTGGCCCTCCACTCGCCGGTTGGGCGAACTCACGACGAGCAGCGCGGCGGTATCGTTCGCGCCCGAGGCGTCCGTGACGGTTCGAGAGTACCCGGAGACCCAGACGTAGACGGTCACGTCGCGTGAGACGGGGCCGACGCCCAGCGGATAGGTGAGCGGCACCTCGGTGGTGTTCCCGTGAATGTATCCGACAGGGGAGAGCGCCGCCTCCGGAATCGTCGCCGGCCCCGAGCGCACTTCCGCGAGCGTGCCCGTACAGCCGGCGACGACGACGAGGACCACGACGAGCGAGGGGGCAACGGCGCGCATGACTCACCCAGATACGTCACGCGGGGGCATCACCGTTTCCGTCCGGTAAGAGTGCCGGGCGGACGAACGCGTGGGCGCGCGGCGACCCGGGCGGCCGGTCACTCGACTGGCTCGACCCGAAGTCGGTACCGGGCCCCGCAGTCGAGACACCGTGCCTCGTCGCGGTCGAGGAGCGCGACGACGGGCACCTCCCCGAACGCACAGTTCGGACAGTCGTAGACGAGCGAGTCGCCCGCGATGCGGTGCGCGACGGCGTTGGTGTTGTCCGCGGAGAGTTCGACCATATGTGTTACCCACGTGGGTTGACAACGGTTACCACAATAGCTCTGTCGCCGCGCGGTCCGGACGCGTCGTCTCGAAGCCGAGACACGGCGTCGCGTCGGTCAGTTCAGGAAGCGCTCTGCGATCAACTGCTTGACCGTCGAGGCGTCCTCGAGTTTGAGGAGTTTCAACAGCGCCCAGACGTTGCCTCGGTTCGCCTCGTTCAGCGTCTCTGGAGGGGCCTGGTTGAGGTCGCGCATCAGCGTATCGTAGCGCTCGTTCGGCGCGAGATACAGCAGTTCGGTCATCAACAGACGCGTCCGCATCTTCGGAGCGACCTCCGTGTGCCAGAGGTGGTCGTACAGTGCCATCTCCGCCGCGGAGGTGTCTTTCTCGTCCGGGGTGAGACAGTAATCGACGGTGATGGCCGCCGCGCGTGCGGACTTCATCCCTTTGTGGATGCCCTCTCCCCAGAGCGGGTCGATGGTCGGCACCGTATCCCCGATGGCCATGAAGCTGTCCGTGCTGAGCCCGGTCGGCATCTGGATGTGCGCCGAACCGCGGTGCTGTTTCCCTTCGAGTTTCGTCGCGTCGGCGAAGCGCGGGTCCCGCTCGAGCCAGTAGTCGAGATAGCCGTCGATGGTCATGCCGTCCTTGCCGTACTCGTGGTGGGCGTCGTTCTGGATGTAACAGAGGCCGACCTTCGCCGTGTCGTCACCGGTGTGGAAGATCCACGAGTAGCCACCGGGGGCGAGGTCGTGGTCCAGCCGGAGCATCATCGCGTCGTGGAGGTCGGCGTAGCCGGGGTGGTCGAGGTCGACGCCTTCGAACTCGTACTCGACGCCGATGGCCTGCTTCTCGCGCTGGAGGTCGACGACGTCCAGGGCGCGAGCGAGTGGGGCGCTCGGCCCGGTCGCGTCGATGACGACGTCGGCGTACACCTCGTCGCCGCCGTTGTAGCGGACGCCGACGACCTCGCCACCCTCGACGATGGGGCCGGAGACGCGCGTGTCGAACCAGTACTCTGCGCCCTGTGCTCGCCCGTCGTCGACGAGGAACTGCTTGAAGTCGGCGAACTCCAACACGGCACCGGTCTGCGGGCGCGAGTACGAGTGGTTCGGCGACTCCAACACGATGCTGTCGGTGAACTGCATCACGACGTCGTCGGGGACGTTGAACGACGTCAGCATCGAGGGGAACGTTCCTCCCGTCGACTTGTTGCTCTGTCTCGGGAAGCCGTCTTCGGCCTCGGTCTCCAGAACGAGCACGTCGTAGTCTCTCGTGGCAAGGTCTCGTGCACACTGTGCGCCCGCCGGTCCGGCACCGGCGATTACCACGTCGAAACGCTCGTCCATACGTCACGCTGTTGCCTCCCGGTAATCAGTGTTCCTTTCTCTCCCGTCGGTGAGCGCAACGAGCGAAGACCGGCGCACGCGGCCGACTCGGCGACGGCGAGGGGTGACGAGAGGACGACGGGCCACGACGCGGTCGGCAGCCGTGCGCGAACGCGGCACAACCGAAGGGTTCCACAACCGCTTTCGGCATGCCGTCCCTCCTTCCGACGATGACAGACACCATCGGCAGCGGCGCGGCCCCGCTCGCGAACGGCATGCCCATGCTCGGCCTCGGCACCTGGCAGAACACGAACCCCGACGAGTGCCGGACCGCCGTGCGCGAGGCGCTGGAGATGGGCTACCGCCACATCGACACCGCCCAGGCGTACGACAACGAGACGGAGGTCGGTGAGGGAATCGCCGCCGCCGACGTCTCCCGCGACGACGTCTTCCTCGCGACGAAGGTGTGGACCGCGAACCTCGCGTACGACGACGTCCTCGCCACGACCCGAGCGTCGCTCGACCGCCTCGGCGTCGACTCGCTCGACCTACTGTACGTCCACTGGCCGACGAACGCTTACGACGCCGAGGAGACCCTCGCGGCGTTCGACGAACTGTACGACGAGGGGACCATCGACCGCGTCGGCGTCTCGAACTTCGAGCCCCGACACCTCGACGAAGCGGTCGACCTCCTGGACGCGCCGGTCTTCGCCAACCAGGTCGAACTCCATCCGCTTCTCCCCCAGGAGACGGTCAGGGAAGCGTGTGCCGAACACGACGTCGAGGTCGTCGCCTACTCCCCCCTCGCGAGAGGGAAGGTGTTCGACGTGCCGCTCCTCCAGGAACTGGCCGACGACTACGACACGAGCGCCGCAGGGGTCTCGCTCGCGTGGCTCCGCGCGAAGGGCGTCACGGCCATCCCGAAGGCGACCTCGACGGACCACATCCGCGACAACTGGGAGTCGCTCGCGGTCGACCTCGACGACGAGGACGTGGCACGCATCGACGCGATCGAAGAGACTGACCGCCGCGTCGACCCCGACTGGGCGCCGTGGCACTGAGGCGGCGGCGACCCCGCGCGGCGATGCCGTAACGGCTTAGTTCGGACCGTCCCGAGAGGCGGTATGGAGTTCGACCTCGGAAAGACCGTGCTGGTCTTCGCCGTCCTCATCGCCGTCGGGACGACCGCACTCGTCGGGATGGGCGTGATGGCGACAGGCACAGTGTTGATGATGGTAACGCCCGCGATGGTCGTCTTCGGGGCCATCTGCCTCGGCATCGGCGTCAAACACGGCGAGTACCGCAGTACCCGGTAGAGACGGCGTCACGCCTCGGCGTCTTCTCCGCCACCCGCGTCGACCACCTCGTCGAGTCCGTCCTCGTCCGTCACCCGAACAGCGACGCGGACCCCGACGAGCGAGACGACGATGCCGGCGACGATGAACAGCGCGAGCCGCTGGGTCGCGGTGAGGAGGAGGCGGTCGAACAGCACGAGGTTGGGGAGGACCCCCTCGCGCTCGAGGAAGTAGCCCGAGAAGCCCCGAACGACGAGGCCGAGCGCGACGACGCCGAACGGGAGGTTCAGGTAGGGGGTCCGGACCCCTTCGGCGCTGATGAGTTCGTCGAGGAGCCGACCCGTGCTGGCGGTGAGTGCCGCGAGCGCGAGCCACGGGACGGCGGCGTAGGTGAACTGCATCGTCGGGAGCAGCGCCGTCTCGCCGACCGGGGCGTTCGACACCGAGAGCGCACCGAGGAACACCCCGACGAGCGCGAGTCCCGCGGCGACGACGTACGTCACGACGGACACCTGCCCGGAGTACATCGCCGCGCGAACCCGCTCGGGGAGGTTCGCGAGCAGTTCGTCGATGGCGAGTCCCTTGTACAACAGCACCGCACCCAACAGCGAGGCGAGTCCCGCCAACGCGATGGTGGGCGAGAACTGACTCAGCAGGACGGGGAGGAGGAGCAGGCCGATTCCCGTCGGCACCAAGAGCGTCGTCCGCAACTCCTCGTCGGCGAGGAACTGCTTCAGGAGGTAGTACGTCGACTCGAGGTCGTGCGCCTGCCGGACGACGACGCGGTCGACGGCGTCGACCGGGAGCCGCGACTCGACGACGGGGACCAGTCGCTCGTCCTGGACGCTGTCGATGACCACCACCGCGGAGTCGGGAGCGTACTCCTCGACGAGGCTGTCGAGCTGGGCGGCGACGGAGCGGTCGCCCCCGACGATGGAGTCGCTGCCGCCGGCGACGACGGCGACAATCGCCTCGTCGTCGTCGTCGCGGAGTTCGCGCGCGACCCGCAGCGTCTCCAGCAGGCAGTTGACGCTCGAGTCCTCGGGGTCGGCGAGGCCGACCTCCGTGACGAGCGACTGGACGGCTTCCCAGCCGACAACCGGCGTCGTGAGCCCCGTCTTCCGGCCGATGTCGTCGGTCCGGTCGACACACAGAACGAGCGTCGTCACAGCCGATTTGACGCGTGGGCCGGGTAAAACAGTCCCGGTCACCGGGCTCTCGCGCGCCGTCGCGGAGCATCGCCAGGTGTGCGCCGTCGCTCCGTGTGGCGGGTGTGGGACGCCGTCCGTCGCCGCCGGGGTCGACGACCCGCAGCAAACCGCGAGCAGCAAACCGCGAACACGACCATCGACGGTCGTTCACCGCCCGGGTGAGAGCCGCGACCGAATCAGCCGACGAAGCCGTGTGCGATGCCGGCGGCGAGGAGCGTCCCACGCCGGTCGACCAGCCAACCGGTGACGAGGCCGACGACGAGGAGCGGCCACGACGAGACGGGGTAGTACCCGAGGTGCGCGAGGGTGAACACGACCGCTTGCCCGACGATAGCCGGCCCGCGGCCGTACCGCGTCTCGAGGAGGCGCTGGAGGAACCCTCGGAAGAGCGTCTCCTCTTGGAACGCGGCGATGGCGAATCCGAAGAACCAGCCGAGCAGGAGCGTCACCGCGAGGGGTGTGGTCGACGCACCGCTGGCCCCGGGTGGACCAGGGTCGGCCGCCGTCGGGCCGGGTGGGGCCAGCGACGGGACGAACGCCGTGAGTACGAGCACGCTCGCCACCGTGACGACGAGGACGGCGACGATACCCACGAGGCTCCAGCGGAGGTCCCCCCGCACCCGTCGTCGGTCGACCCACCACGCACGGAGGTCGACGCCGACCCAGCGCGTGAAACCGAGGTAGACCAGACCGACAGAGAGGAGGAGGAAGATACCGGCGAGGAACGCGAGGAACGCGAGGAACGCCGGATCGGTACTGTACCCGCCGGGAAAGTACCGAGCCCAGGCCCGGGCGAAGAGCGCGCGGAGGCCAACGAACGCCCCGAGCAGGGCGAGTCCACGGACCTGCTGTGTGCGCGTGAACTCGGTCTCCGAGAGCGAACCAGCCGGGCCCGTGGAGGTCATACACACCGCTCCGTCACCGACCAACATATACCTGGTCGCTGTCAGGTGATGGGAGGACTGTCACCGACAGCGGCCGCGTGCTCAGAACCGGAGTTTCAGCGGCTCTTCGGTGTCGCCGACGACCCGACCGGCGACGCCGGCACCGAGCGCGTAGGCGACCGACTCGGCACCGCCGCGCAGGCGCGCTGCGAGCGACTGCTGTGGCGTGAACTCCTCGACGCTCACTTCGTCCCGCTCGAGCAGGTCCGCGAGGCGTTCTTCGACCGCGTCTCGGGCACCGAGGCCGTCGACGAGGCCGCGCTCGTGGGCGTCGGTCCCGACGAACACGCGCGCCTCGGTGTCGCGGACGGCCGCCTCGTCCATGTCGCGACCCTCGGCGACGCGTTCGACGAAGTTGTCGTAGAAATCGTCGATGATGCCTTGCAGATAGGCTCGCTCGTCGTCGTCCATCTCCTTGAGGGCGACGCCGGCGTCCTTGTACTGGCCGGCGGCGAACCGCTCGTAGGAGATTCCCAGCCTGTCGGCGAGGTCGGAGACGTTCACCCGTGAGCCGATGACGCCGATGCTGCCCACGATGGAGGCGTCGCGCGCCCAGAGTTCGTCACAGCCGCTGGCGATCCAGTAGCCGCCGCTGGCGCAGGTGTCGGTCGCGTACGCGAGCGTCGGCCCGTCGAAGTTCATCGCCGCGCGGCGGATGTCGTCACTGGGAACGACCTCGCCACCGGGCGTGTTCAGTTTGACGAGGAGGCCGTCGGCCGCGTCGTCTTCGTCCGCACGCTCGATCTGTTCGACGATGTCGTCGGCAGGGGTGCCCCGCGTGCCCGTGGGGAGTGGTCCGGGGCCGCCATCCCGGGAGATCGGGCCGGTGACGGCGACCTCGGCCACGTCGTAGTCGGGGTAGCGGGCGCTCACGGCGCGGCCGGCGAAGCGAACCGCGACGACGACGAGGCCGATGACGAGGAGGACACCGACCAACTCTGCGAGGTCGGCCGGGAACTCGACGAGGAGTACCCAGCCGACGACGGCCGCGACGGCTGCCGCGGAGAGGACGGCACCTCCGGTGACGACGGTTCGTGAACGTTCACTCATGGCTGTACGGGGGTCAGGGCGCGTCTGGTAAAAAGACAGTGAGAAACTCGTAGACTCGAACCGAACTTAGAGCAGACCGGCCTTCTGCAGCTTCATGAGGTCCTCGGTGTCCAGCGTCTCGCCTTCCTTGAACTGCTGGTAGATCTCCTCGGCCTCTTCTTTCGCCTTCTCGCGCTGTTCGGCGCGCTCGTCTTTGCGCTCTGCTTCCTCTTCTTTGTCCAGTTCGCGCAGGCGCTTCTGGACGCGGACGAAGTCCTCGTGGTGACGGTCAGCCGCCTCCTGTGCCTCGACGAAGAGCTCGTGCATCTCGTCGGCCTTGTCGCGGATCTCGTCGGCCGCGCGGTAGGCCTCGATCATCTGGTTGTGGTGCTCTTGGGCCTCGTCGGCCAGCTCCGTGACCTTCTGGTGGTGCTGGGAGGCCTCCGAGCGGACTGACTCAGCTTCCTCGATGAGCTCCTCGAGCTCGCCCGAGTCTTCGACCTTCTCCTTGCGCTGTTTGAGCTCTTTGCGCTTGTTCTCGATCTTCTCGATGAGTTCGCGCTCGTCCTCGGTGGAGAGGACCTCCGTCTGCTGACGGAACTCGAGTTTCTCGATTTCCTCTTCGAGTTCCTCGATGTCCGTACCGTCGTCCAGTTCCAGGTCGCTCTTCATCTCCTCGACCTGGTCGAACAGCTCGTTGGCGTTCGCGTTGAGCTCGTTGCGGCTCTGCTTGTGCTCTTGGACCTGTTCGTTGAGCTCGTCGCGCTTCTCGCGGTGCTGTTGGGCTTCGTCGACCTTCTCGCGCGTCTTGGCGTTCAGGTCGTCGCGCTTGGACGCGCGCTCCGAGGCCATCTGGTTCAGCTCGTTTCGTCGGTCTCGCAGCTGGCCTGCGAGCTTGATGAGCTGACCTTTAGAACCGTTTTCGAGCTTTTCATCGGACAGCTCGACGTTGTTCGCTGTGTCGAGCTCGTTGACATCGAATTCTTCGAGGACTTCTTGTTTTGTTACCATGCGTAATCGAACCTCTGTACCATCACCCTGCCGAGCGCGGCGGCTGCGCGGATGAGTGCGACCGGCCGTGTAAGAGAACTCCCGATCATTCTGCGTGCTGTGCCGCCGGAACGCCGGTGGCGTTCAGGTACTTACAGATACAATCGGTTACCATATAAAAACTTCGGTGGTGAAACGTGTGAAAACCGCTGTCATACCGCTCGAAACGCCCGTGTGTGTCGTTCCCACGGATTTCACTACGTATATAAATAATCGCGGCACCGGGCCGGCAGAAATGGACGGTACAGCGACAGGAGCGGCCGATTCGGCGGTGGCGAACCGATGTCGACTTGTCCGTCGGTCCGCCAGGCCCAGCCATGAGAGAGGTCATCCACGCACGGGGACACGACAACGTCCGCGCCGAGCACGCGAGCACGTTCGAGGTGACGACAGACGACTGGCTCACCCCCGCGGGCGACTGTATTCTCGCGGTGGAAGCCGACCGAACCCCCGCGGACTTCGACCCCGCGTTCGTCGAGGCGTGTCGGTCAGCGGACGCCCGAATCACCTGCGAAGTCAGGGTCGGCGACCACGTCCAGACCGTCGAGGGGCGCGGACATCCGGACCTGACGTTCGAGAACGACCGTTCGGCCGTCGCCCGGACGAGCGACTACGTCGACGACCGGACGGTGCTGGTCGATGCCGACCACGCCGCCGCCGGCTTCGACCGGGAGATGGTCGACGCGCTTCGAGCGGGAGCCGACCTCGTGTTCACCCTCCGGGTCGACGCCGACGAGCGCGAGTGAACTCACCGGCGGCGGACCACGGCCGGAACCGGCTCCGTCGGCTGCATCGTGATGGCCGCCCGCCGCGGCAGCTCGTCGGTGGTGACTGCGACGTCCCACTCGGCGAACAGCGTCACGAGGATGAGCTTCGCCTCGACGATGGCCAACTGTCGCCCGATACACGCGCGCGGTCCCGCTCCGAACGGGAAGTACGCGGCGACCTCGGCGGGCTTCGTCTCCCGCCAGCGGTCGGGGTCGAACGTCAGCGGCGCGTCCCAGTGTCGCCGCGAGCGGTGTAGTGCCCACTGCGGGAGCATCATCGGCGCGCCCTCGGGAATGCGGTACTCGCCCAGTCGGGCGTCCGCGAGCGGCTGACGGAAGAGCGCCCACACCGGCGGCAGGAGGCGGAGCGTCTCGTGGACGACCCGCTCGGTGTAGTCGAGCGAAGCGAGGTCGCCCCACGCCGGAGTCCCGTCGACCACCGTGTCGACCTCCGAACGGAGTTCGGCCCGCGCGTCGGGGTTCGCCGAGAGGAGAGAGAGGGCGTAGGTGAGCGTGAGCGCCGTCGTCTCGTGGCCGGCGAGAAGCATCGTCATCACCTGGTCGCGGCGTTCGTCCGCGGGGAAGGCGTCTGGGTCGTCGCCGATGGCCCGCTGGAGCAGCGAGAGGACGTCGTCGCCGCCAGGGTCGTGCATCGCAGTGATCCGCGCGGTCACGTCCTCAAGTTCGCGGATGGCCTGCTGGTACTCACGGGGCGGTGGGGTCTGGAGCCACGGCGGCCGGACGACGTTCCCGGGGGAGAGCGCCAGTGTCTCCCCCACCCGCTCCATCGCCTCGGCGACGTCGACGGCGTCGGCGCGAGAGAGGTCGACACCGAGGAGCAAGCGGGAGATGATGCGGACGGTGAGGACGCCGAGTTCGCGGTGGACGTCGAGTTCTCCCCCGTCGCGCCAGCCCGCGGTCGTCGCGCGAGTGAAGTCGACGATGGTGTCGCCGAAGCCCCTGAGCCGGGAGGTGAAGAAGGCGGGCTGGAGTGTCGTCCGCTGACGCTTCCACAGGTCACCCTCACTGGTCAGGAGTCCCTCGCCGACGAGCGGGTCGACGAGTTCGGGGCGGAGCTGTGGTTTCCGATACCGGGCGTGGTCGTCGACGAGCACCCGCTGGACGAGGTCGGGGTCGAGCACGACGTAGATTCCGGGGCCGGCCATCCCCGAGAGGTGGACGACCCCCTCCGCGTACGACGACGAGAGCGTGTCGAGGAAGTCGAACGGCGACCGAGCGAAGCGAAGGGCGTTGCCGACGACGGGGTCGCCCGGCGGGGAGTGTGGCGCGCGCATGGACAGTGAGACGCTGGGGTCGCGCACGCTAATCGTTGACGGCCGGACGACGACGATGCCATTTAACTGCCTGCTCCGCCCACCACCGCCCGATGACAGCGACAGTCGAACCGGGAGACATCGTCACCATCGAGTACGTCGGACGGTTCGAGGGCGGAGAGCTGTTCGATACGTCGCGCTACGAGGTCGCCGAGGCGGCCGGCCTCGCCGACGCACAGGGTCGTGAGTCCGACGAGTACACCCCGCTGTCGTTCACCGTCGGGGCGGGCTCCGTCATCGAGGGGCTCGACGAGGGCGTCAGGGGGCTCGCCGTCGGCGAGGAGGCGACCGTCGAGGTCCCGCCCGAGGCGGCCTACGGCGAGTTCCTCGACGACCGCGTGCGCGAGTACGACCCCGAGACGTTCGAGGGAATGGTCGGGCAGGAGCCCGAAATCGGCCTGCACGTCCACGCCGAGAACGGCCTCCACGGCGACGTGACGGCCATCACGGACGAGGCGGTCGTCGTCGACTTCAACCACGAACTCGCGGGGAAGACGCTGGTGTTCGAGGTCGAAGTCCGCAGCATCAGCTGAGGCCGACCGGCGGTGACCAGCGGACATAGGTAGCAGGAGTCCGTTGGGACCGATATGGGAGCTCAACTCGCAGACGAGCCGTGTGAGGCGTGTACCTCAGAGGACGAACCGCTGGCCGAAGCGGAGTACGCCGAGTACCTCGCCGAAATCGACGACGAGGTCTGGGAGGTCGTCGACGGCCACCACCTCGACGGGACCTACGCGTTCGACGACTTCCGTGACGCGCTCGAGTTCACCTACGCGATCGGCGAACTCGCCGAGGAGGAGTGGCACCACCCCGACCTTCACCTCTCGTGGGGGGAGGTGCGCGTCGAGATGTGGACGCACAAGATAGACGGGCTCCACAAGACCGACTTCGTGATGGCCGCCCGGATGGACCGCATCCACGAGCAGTACGCGCCCGAGTCGTCCTAGTTCGTCTCGGTCTCGGCGTCGGTCTCGGACTCGTCGGGAACGGGTGACTCCTGGTCCCGTCCGCGCGCGAGTTCACGGTCGATCTCGTCTTCGTACTCGGAGACCGGCGTGACGGTGACGACGTTACCGCCGCCGGGGTCGATGACCATCACCTCCGTCCCCTCGGGAATGTCGCCGTCCATCGAGCGCGCGGAGTAGTAGGGGTTGAACCCGCCGCTGTCGAGCTTTATCTCCCCCGCGGTGGGCGTGACCCGCTCCGTGACGTGCCCGAACTTCCCCGTCAGCGTGTCGGAGTCGCTCGTCTTCGCCGTCCCCTTCCCGCCGTAGAGGTCGAACTCTCGGTACCCATAGAGCGAGAGCGCGCCGAACAGCAACACGAGGGCACCCAGGACGAGCGGCGACGCGAGTGGACCGATGAGGAGGCCGACGACACCGGCCATGAGGAGGGCGACGCCGAGGACGACGAAGTTGGCACCGGGGGCGAGCGCCTCGGCGACGGAGAGCCCGAGACCCGCGAGTACCAAGAGCAGCGGGAGCGTCTCGGGGCCGAGAAACTCGAGTTGCAGGGGGAGGGGCGGTACCGGCATAGGTAGACCTAGGGGCGGACGCTGATTAAGGGTTGTTCACGCGCGCAGTCGCGAGACCGACGCTCGGTCGGCGGGAGCCGCGGCCGCGTCGACCACCCCGACCAACCGCGAGAGCGCGCCCGGCGTCGCCGCCGCGACGGCCCGTCCCCACGCGTACTCCGCGACGGCTTCGGCGACCGCGGAGACGAGCGGTCGGTCGCGTTCGAGCGTGTCGACGAGCGCGTCGTCGCCCCAGTCGACGTACCGCGCGGCCGTTCTCACCCACCCCGCGGACAGCGGCGTCGGAGTCGCATCGCGCGCGGTCGCGACTGCCTCGAGCGTGGTGAGTTTCTCGCGACGGGGCCGCGCCGCCGACCGAGGAACGCCGTACGCTCCGCCCGAGACGGCCGCGCTGACCTGTTCGAGCGCACGGCGGTCGCGGTCGGCCGCGCCGGCAGCAACGAGCGCCGTGGCGACGCCCGCGTCCTCCCGAACACTTCCGTCCCCGACCCGACGACACCGCCGCCGCGCCTCCGAGAACGCCTCGCGAAGCAGCGGTCGGCCCGCGCTGGCACGCGGTTCGCGGTCGACGCGCGAGTCGAACCCCTCGTCGGGTCGGGCCGGACACCGCGCGGTGACGTCCGTCGCGAGCACAGCGAGGGCCCGGTCGAACGCGTCTCGGAGGGGTCGGGCGTCCTCGAGGGCGTCTCGGTGGCGGTCGTACGTGTACGCGGCGTCCGTCACCAGCGCCCGGGCGAGTTCGACGTCGCTGGCGCGCGACCCGAGGCGGAGCGACGGGCTCCCGTCGGTCTCGCGGAGGTCGGCCGCCTGGTCGATCATCGTGTCGGCGTGACCGGCGAGCGACTCGAGTTCGGCGTGGACCGCAAGCGCGCCCGCGGGGTCGTCGCCGACGTAGCGCCAGCGGTCGCGGAACGCCCGCAGGTCGGCACGGACGGCCGCACGCCGGTCGCGTACCCACTCCCGGGAGCGGTTGCCGTCGACCGCTGCGGCGACCGTGGCGGCGTCGGCAGCCCGGTGTCGTGCCCACCGGAGGTCGTCGAGTGTCGCGACCGGGGTCGCCGCGCGGTCGGCCTCGACGAGGCTCTCGACGGCGTCTTCGCGCCGTCGTGCGTACTCCCGGGCGACGGCCTCGTTCGGGACACCGAGGTCGGCGGGTGCCGACTCGAGCAGCGACCCGGCTCGGTCGCGGTGCATCGCGAGGTGAGCCGGCGTGACGGGGACGGCCCCCACCGTCGGGACCGACGGGACGCCCAGACGAGCGACCTCACGGAGCGCTCCGCGGTCGTACGAGACGTCCGGGACGTCGGGACCGCCGTCGGCAGCGAACGCTCCGATAAGGCCGATGCTCGTCCCGGCAGCGAGCAGGAAGGCTCGGCGCGTCGGGTCGACGTCGGTCACGCGGACCCCTCCGATCTGTGGGGGCGTCGACAGGTCCGCCCACCGCCGATGCTGTACCCCGACACCTCGTCCGTCGCGAACGGAAAGCGCACGAAGGCGGCGACGGCCTCTCGGTCACCGACGGAACACGCCACGTCCGCAGGGCGGAGCGGCGCGCAGAACTCGATGTCGAACGACCTCGCCTCGGTCGTCACGTAGCTCACCGCGAGTCGCCGACACGCCGAGATGGGCTGTTCCCGAAGGTAGACGGCATCACGCTCGAAGTCGGTCTCGGCGAGGAACGTCCGCACCTCGTCGACGCCGTCGACGTCACGCGTGAACGAGACGCCCGCGGCGTCGTCGGCAGTCAGCAAGAGTTCGTCGGTGAACGACTGGTCGCCGACAGTGGCTGGCTCGCCCGTCTCGGGCTCGCCGTGTGCGACGACCGGTTCGGCGGTCGAACACCGCAGGAACACGGGTTCGTACGCGACGGACGGCTCGACGGTCGCTGACGGCGTCGGCGTCGTCCGCCGGCGTTCGTCGGTCGAACAGCCGGCGAGGACCACGGAGAGTCCGAGTCCGAGGCCGCCAACGGCCCGGAGGAGCCGTCGTCTGGGGAGGGGGACCATGCATCGGCCGAGTGGCTGGACTCACATCAACTATCGGGTGTCGAGGGGCCGTGCCCCCGCCGGCCGCGAGGCCCAGGGTCGCAGGCGTGTCCGGCCGACACCGGAGTCAGCGAACGGACGTTGACGGTCGGCCGTGTCAGACGACCGTCGACAACAACAGCAGCGTGCCGACGACACCGAGCAGCACGAAGAGCGTGTTTTCGAGGCTTATCTGGCCGGGTTCGAGCGGTTCGGGCTCGGACTCGACGGCACCGTCGGGGCCGACCTCGTCGAGACCGAACTGCCACTCGCGCTCGTCCGTGGTCGTCCCCCCGTCTGTCGTCTCGACCGGGTCGCTGTCGGGACCGGACTGTGCCATTACGCTCTCTTCGAGACGGAGCGGGAAAGTCCTACCGCACTCGAGGACCGAGCGCGCCCCGACCGCGTCCGCGTCGTCCCGGGGGTTACGACTCCCCGTTCGTGATGGCGTGGCGGTCGCGCTCTTCGGTGGCGAGGATGTCGCCCTCGTAGACGATTCCGCGCTCGGCGTGGAGCGTCACCATCGAACCGTCCGCGACGGTGTCCGGAATGGGTGCGCCCGAGATCATCGGGAGGTCGAGTTCGCGCGCGACCATCGCGGGGTAGCCGGTGAGCCCCGGGCGAGCGTCGACGATGGCCCCGAGTTTGCGGGCGTCGCCGTCGAACTCACCATCGAACTCCGCGCCGAGGTAGAGCACGGCACCCTCGGGGACGTCCGAGAGGTCGCCATCGTCCGTCCGGTAGAGCGGGCCGGCGACCCGGCCGCCGACGATCTTCCGTCCGTTCGCGACCGACTCGGCGACGACGTGGACCTTCAGCATGTTCGTCGTGTTGGTCTCTTCGAGTTCGGACATCATCCCCGAGAGGATGACGATGGTGTCGCCGCTCTCGGCGACGCCCGCGTCGAGCGCCGCGGCGACGGCGTCGTCCATGACCTCGGCCGCGGACCCGCGGTACTCCGAGTAGCGGGCGTCGATACCCCACGAGAGGATGAGTTGGCGGCGGACGCGGTCGTTCGGCGTCGTCGCGACGATGGGGACGCCGGGACGGAACTTCGCCGTCTTCCGCGCCGTGTAGCCCGACTCGCTCGCCGCGACGACGGCCGAGGCACCGACGTCGCGCGCGAGGTACCGTGCTGACCGGGCGAGCGCCTCGGTGCGGGAGTCCTGGGTCGCCGTCGGGACGCGCTGTTCTTGGCTCTCGGCGTACTCCTCCGTGGACTCGACCTCGCGGACGATGCGGTCCATGGTCTCGACGACTCTCACGGGGTGGTCGCCGACGGCCGTCTCCCCCGAGAGCATGACCGCGTCGGTCCCGTCGAGCACCGCGTTCGCGACGTCGGAGGCCTCCGCCCGCGTCGGACGGCGCGCGTGGACCATCGAGTCCAGCATCTCGGTCGCCGTGATGACCGGGACACCCGCCGCCTGACACTTTCTGATGACCCGCTTTTGGACCATCGGGACGTCCTCCAGCGGACACTCGACCCCGAGGTCGCCGCGAGCGACCATCACGCCGTAGGCGGCTTCGATGATCTCGTCGAGGTTCTCGACGGCGCCGGCCCGCTCGATCTTCGCGATGACGGGGATGTCGCCCCCGTACTCCTCGAGGCGGTCGGAGATGGCGTAGATGTCGTTCGCGGTCCGGATGAACGAGGCGGCGACGAAGTCCACGTCCTTCTCGGCGGCGAGTTCGAGGTTGCGGTCGTCGCCCTCGGTGATGAGGTCGATGTCGAGGTTGACGCCGGGAACGTTGACGCCTTTGCGTCCGCTGAGGTCGCCGCCGGATTCGATGCGAGCGACGACGGCGTCGCCCTCCATCCGGAGGACGGTCGCATCGATTCGCCCGTCGTCGAGGAGGATGGTGTCCCCCTCCTCGACCTCGGCGATGGAGTACGACAGGCCGACCTCTTCGGGCGTCGCCTCGTCGCCCTCGACGAACCGGACCTCGCTGCCGGTCTCCAAGAAGATGGGTTCGTCGAGCGGGGCGGTCCGTACCTCCGGTCCCTTGAGGTCGAGCATCGCCGCCAGCGGGTGGGCCGTCTTGTCGTCGACCGCACGAATCCGGTCGACCATCTCCGCGCGGTGTTCGACGGACCCGTGACTCGCGTTGAGTCGGGCGACGGACATCCCGGCGTCGGCGAGCGCTCCGATGGTTTCCTCGTCGTCCGACGCTGGCCCCAGCGTACAGACGATTTTCGCGTTTCTCATGCGATTCGGTACGCCCGAGCGTGATAAAAAGCCCGGCGATGGAACTCCCGACTGAGTAAACCTGGCTCAGGAGTGCTCACGAAACTATATAGCCCTGGCCGCGCGCGGCTTATCTCCGCTCGGCGCCACCTGTACGGTATGGAATCGGACGGTTCGCCGGTAGAGACGGGCGGCGATGCCCGGACGGACGGGGGAGTGCTCCCACCCGCAGTCCCCCCGATTCCGCCGGACGATACGACCCCCACGTGGCGTGAGCGGAAGGCGCGAACGACTGGGCTCGCACGGCTCACCTACGAGTACTTCGAGCGAGCGCGGTACGAGGACCAGGTGCTCCGTCAGGAGTCGACGTACGTCGAGCGCGACGTGCTCGGCTTCCCGACGTGGCCCCACGAGACGGTGCGAAACGCCTCCATCGCCTCGTTCTTCGTCGGGATGATTCTGTTCCTCTCGGCGACGATGCCGCCGCACATCGGCCCGCCGGCCAACCCGTCGTCCACCCCGGCGATTATCCTGCCCGACTGGTACCTCTACTGGTCGTTCGGGCTGCTCAAGCTCGACCCCCTCAACCCCGAACTCGCCGTTCTCGGCGGGCAGAAGCTCATGGCCGACCGCACGTTCGGCGTCCTCGCGAACCTCGTGGTTGTGGGGTTCATCGCCATCGTCCCCTTCCTGAACAAGGGGTCGGCGCGACGGCCCGTCGAGCAGCCGTTCTGGGCCGCCGTGGGCGTCGGTGGAATCGTCTTCGCCTTCACCATCTCGCTGCTGTCGGTGAAGAACCTCGTGCCGATGAACGTCGACCTGCTGTTCGACCTGACGTTCCTCCTGCCCATCGTCGCCGGTATCGTCACCTACGCGGTGCTGAAGACGATGCGTGAGGGGTACATGTACGACCTCAACCGTCGGTACTACCGACTCCGCCCGCCGCGGTGAGGACCGCGTCGGCTCTGCTGAACGCCGCCGTCGCAGATGGGCTGTCGAGACCGTGCTGAAGACGGGCGCAAGTCGGTCACGACCTGCGGAGAGAGACGCAAGGGACACCACTCTTATCCATTCTCCGAGGAAATACGGCGGTATGAACTCGACCGTACTAGCGATGATATCCGTCGTAGTGGCTCTCTTCCTCGGCTTTACCGTTTCGTTTGTCGTCAGTCCCGACCCGACAGGTCTTCTCCCAGTCGTCGTGGGAGTCGTGCTGACTGGAGTGTTGGTTCCGGTTTTTTATGTCGGAATCCAGCGGCTATTCGCTCCAAACAAGCGTACGGTGTGACCGACACGTCCTCTCTATGTAGCACGTCGCGCTTATCGGTTCGAGGCGTTCGGCACCGCCACCGAGTCGCTTACCGCACCTTCTCGCCCGGCACCGCGTCGTCGAGCGTCGTCAGGAGGTCCGCGTCCTCGCCCGCCGCCAGCAGCATCCCGTTCGACTCGACGCCGAACAGTTCGGCCTTCTCGAGGTTCGCGAGGATGACGACTTTCTCGCCCACCAGCGCGTCGAGGTCGTGCAGCTGTTTGATGCCCGCGACGACCTGCCGCTCCTCGACGCCGATGTCGACCTCGAGGCGGGCGAGTTTGTCCGCTCCCTCGATACCCTCGGCGCTGAGGACGCGACCGACGCGGATGTCGAGGGCCTGGAACTCGTCGAAGCTGATTCGCCCGTCCGTGAGCGGTTCGAGCGCGGCGTCGTCGGCCGTGTCGTCCGCGTCCTCGCCCGCGTCGTCCGCCTCGCTCTCTTCGACCCGCGCCTGGAGCTTCTCGTTCAGTTCGTCGACCCGTTCGTCGGGGATCTTCGCGAACAGCTCCGAGGGCTCACCGAACTCCGGTTCGGGGGGTTCGAGCGCGGCGGCGACCTCGACGTCGTGGACCGAGCCGCCCTCACCCAGACTGGCCCAGAGCCGCTCGGCCTTCTCGGGCGCGACCGGCTCGAAGAGCACGCCGACGGCCTTCGCGACCTGGACACAGTCGCGGATGACCTGTGCTTTCTGTGGGTCGTCATCGTCCAGCTTCCACGGCTCGTTCCGTTGGATGTACTCGTTGCCGAACTGCGCGAGACGGACGGCAGCGTCGCCGGCCCGCCGGATGGAGTAGTCGTTGACGCCGTCGCGGAACGCCTCGATGGCCTCGTCGATTTCCTCTCTGACCTCGCTCGACAGCTCCGCGTCGGGGGTGCCGCCGAACTCCCGATAGGCGAACAGCAGCGACCGGTAGAGGAAGTTACCCACCGTGCCGACGAGTTCGTTGTTGACCCGCTCGCGGAAGCGGTCCCACGAGAAGTCGACGTCCTGCTGGAAGCCGCCGTTCGTCGCGAGGTAGTAGCGGAGCAGGTCCGGGTGGAAGCCCTCGTCGAGATACTCGTCGGCCCACACCGCGCGGTCGCGGGAGGTCGAGAAGCCCTTGCCGTTGAGCGTGATGAAGCCGCTCGCCATCACCGCGCGCGGCTCGTTGTAGTCGGCCCCGCGAAGCATCGCCGGCCAGAACACCGTGTGGTGCTGGATGATGTCCCGGCCGATGACGTGGACGATGTCGCCGTCGACCTTCCACGCCTCCTCCCAGTCGTACTCGTCGGCACCGACGCGCGCGGTGTACTGCTTCGTCGAGGAGATGTACTCGATGGGCGCGTCGACCCACACGTAGAGGACGAGGTCGGTGTCTGCTTCGGGGTAGTCGATGCCCCAGTCGAGGTCGCGGGTGATACACCAGTCCTGCAGTTCGCCTTCGATCCACTCCCGCGGCTGGTTGCGGGCGTTCGACGTCCCCTCGAGCCGGTCGATGAACGACTGGAGGTACTCCTGGAAGTCGGAGACGCGGAAGAACTTGTGTGCTCTGTCCCGGTACTCGGCGGGGTTGCCCGTGAGCGTCGAGGTCGGGTCTTCGATTTCCCCGGGTTCGAGGTGACGACCACAGCCCTCGTCACACTCGTCGCCGCGGGCGTGCTCGCCACAGTACGGACAGGTCCCCTCGACGTAGCGGTCGGGAAGGGGCTGTTCTTCGATGGGGTCGAACGCGACCTTGATCTCCTTCTCGTAGACGTGCCCGCCGTCGATGAGTCGCCGGACGATGTCGGTCGTGACCTCCGTGTTGGTCTCGTCGTGGGTGTGCCCGTAGTTGTCGAACGCGACGTTGAACTTCGGGAACGTCTCCTCGTAGGTCTCGTGGTACGAGAGCGCGAACTCCTCGGGCGTGACGCCCTCCTTCTCGGCGTTGACCGCCACAGGAGTCCCGTGCATGTCCGACCCGGAGACGAAGGCGGTCTGCTGGCCGAGCTTTCGGAGCGCCCGTGCGTAGACGTCACCCCCGACGTACGTCCGCAGATGGCCGATGTGCAGGTCGCCGTTGGCGTACGGCAGGCCGCACGTCACCACCGCGGGACGGTCCGTGGGGAAGTCCTCGTGGCTCATATGTGAACAGTGAATCGCGTGGGCGTCTAAAGGCCGCTGGTTTCGGAGCCCGAGTCGGATCGCGCGCGCTGACCGCCGGGTCGCGCGCTGCCGGGGTCAGAACAGGTAGAAGAACGCCTCGACGCCGACGAGGGTCACGACGAGTCGACCGACGCTGCCGATGAACGTCGCCAGCGCGAACTTCGCGTAGTCCTCCTCCAGCACCGAGAACGCGTAGATGGAGAGCGTGTCGGGGAACCCCGGAACACACAGCGCGAGCGCGAGGCCGCCGTAGCCGAACCGCTGGGCGAGCTGAACCGTCTTCTTCTCGGACCAGGCGACGACGTCGATGGGCGAGCGTCGCAGGGCGCGGATGACCGGTCCGGACTCTTTGGCCTCCTGGCCGATGTGGAACGCGAAGACGCTCCCGGCGGCCTTGCCGACGCCGGAGGTGAGGACGATGAGCGTGGTGTTGACCCACCCCGGAAGCCCGAGGTTCAGCGGCGCCAGGAGCACGATCTCGCTCACGCCGGGGAGCGCGAAGGCGATGAGGAAGGAGTAGCCGAAGATGATGCCGAGCCCGGGCCAGCCAGTCGCCGTCCGCACTAGTGAGGCGAACCAACCCGTCTCGGTGAAGACGAAGGGCAGGGAGACGTCGACGAGGACCGGCACCAGATCCGCGGGTGACACGACCTGAGATGGGCGACCCGACGATGTAAAGTTTGAGATTTGTCGCGAGGACGTCGACACCCGTTCGACAAATAAATCATTTCTGATATATAGATAGTTCTAACAGTGTTTATTTCATTACTTTTTCGACATCATTATGTCGGCAGGCGTAGTCGTTCAGCCCAGGCAACGTATGTTCCCGTCGACACGCCACGGCACCCTGCTCTACGTCTCCGACAGGGGCGGCCACTCGACGACACTCGACGGTGGGGCCGCAAACGTCCTGAAGCGCTCGGCAGGGTCGCTCTCTGCGGCGGACGTCCCGGTCGCGGACGGTGTCGTCATCGACGCCAGCGCCCTCGAGTCACAGCCGCCGCCCTGGCTCGACGCGTTCGCAGGGGACGTCTACGTGCTCGCCGCGCCACAGGCCACGCTCCCGGACTGGGTACAGGCCGCTGGCGTACCGGTCATCGACCCCTCGTTCGTCTCTCTCTTGACCGGAACCGCACCCACAGGCGACGCCGGACGAGCCGAAACGGAGACCCGTGAGGCGGCCGGCGGCGTCCAGGCCGCCGGCCGCGAGAACGCCGCAGCCGAGGGTGGACACACCGACGGCGACGGCGACGCTGTCGCCCAGTTCGAGCCGCTCTCTGCGGTCCCGTTTCCCATCGCGCTCCTCGACGGCGACGGCGTCGTCCGCTTCGTCAACCGGTCGTGGGTGGAGTTCGGTCGAGAGAACGGGCGTGGCCCCGACGAGAGCGACATCGGGACCAACTACCTCGAACTGTGTGAACGGGCCGACGACACCTTCGCCTCCGCGGCGACGAAGGCGATACAGCGCGTCCTCGCGGGCGACGTCGACACCGAACAGGTCGAGTACCCGTGTCACGCCAGGAACGAGCGCCGGTGGTACTCGCTGCTCGCCGTGCCTATCGAGGGCGACGGCCCGCTCGAGGCTGCGCTCGTCCACCACGACGTCTCGCAGTACAGACAGCACATCAACGTCCTCGACCGGGTGCTCCGGCACAACCTGCGGAACAAGGCCAACATCATCCTCGGCCACGCGGCCGCACTGGCGAGCGACCGGGACGACGAGACGGCGACGGCGGCGACGACCATCGGCGCGGCCGCGCGCGAACTCCTCTCGCTGAGCGAGCAGGCCCGTCGGTACCAGGAGGTCAGCACCGACGACCGCCCGACGACCGCTATCGACGTCGTCGCGGTCGTCTCGGAGGTGACAGAGCGGCTGAACCGAAAGTTCCCGCGGGCGGTCATCGAGACGTCGTTGCCCGGGACGGCGGTCGTTCGAGCCACTCAGTCGCTCTCGCTGGTCGTCCACGAGGTGGTAGAGAACGCCATCGTCCACAACGACCGCGCCGACCCGTGGGTCCGCGTCGAGGTCGTTCGCGTCCACGAAGGCGGCGACGAGCGGGTGTCTATCCGTGTCATCGACGACGGGCCGGGCATCCCCCGCGAGGACCGGCGGCTCCTCACCGGTGGACTGGAAGAACACCCGATCCGCCACGGCTCACAGCTCGGCGTCTGGGTCGTCAGTAGCCTCGTCACCTCGCTCGACGGAACGGTCGTCGTCGAGCCTCACAGTCCGCGGGGAAGCGTGGTGACGATGACGTTCCCGAGCGCAGTGTCCGAGGACGTCGCCGACGTCGACGGCCGAGATTAACGGACCGAGTCGAGCAGCAGGCGCTGTTCGACGCGCTTGACCTCGTGTTGGACGTCACGGACGGCGTCGATGTTCGCGGAGATGGACGAGACGCCCGACTCGACGAGATACTGCACCATCTTCGGCTTCGAGCCCGCCTGCCCGCAGATGCTCGTCTTCACGCCGTGTTCGCGGCAGGTCTCGATGGTCGAGCCGACGAGCTCCAACACGGCGGGGTGGAGTTCGTCGTAGACGCTCGCGACGTTCTCGTTGTTGCGGTCGACGGCGAGGGTGTACTGTGTGAGGTCGTTGGTGCCGAACGACGCGAAGTCGATGCCGGCTTCCGCCATCGTTCCCACCTGAAGCGCGGAGGCGGGCGTCTCGATCATCACGCCCCACTCGCGCTTCTCGGGGTCGATGCCCGCGTCCTTCATGTGTTTGCGGGCGCGGATGACGTCCTCCGCGTCGTTGACGAGCGGGAACATCACCTCGAGGTTGTCGTACCCCATGTCGTACAGCCGACGGAACGCCTCCAGTTCGAGCTTGAACACCGACGGGTTACCGAGAGAGCGCCGGATGCCGCGGTAGCCGAGCATCGGGTTGTGCTCGCGCGGGACGTCCTCACCGCCCTGTAACTGCCGGAACTCGTCGGAGGGAGCGTCGAGCGTGCGGACGCGCACCGGCCGGGGGTAGAACTCGTCGGCGACGGTCCGGACGCCCTCGATTATCTCGTCGACGTAGGCGCGCTCGCCGTTGTCCTCGATGAACCGCTCGGGCGTCTTCCCCAGCGAGAGCACCATGTGTTCGATGCGGAGGAGGCCGACGCCGTCCGCGCCCGTGGCGGCCGCGCGCTCGGCGGCCTCGGGGATGGAGACGTTGACCTTGACCTCCGTCGCGGTCATCGGTTTGACCGGCGTCTTCGGCCGGGCGTCCTCGACTGGCTGGCGCTGTTTCTCCTTCGACTCGACGCCCTCGCGGATGGTCCCCTTGTCCCCGTCGATGGTGATCTGCTGGCCGTCCTCTAGCTCCCGAGTGGCGGAGCCACAGCCGACGACGGCGGGGACGCCGAGTTCGCGGGAGACGATGGCGGCGTGCGACGTCATCCCGCCCTCGTCGGTGACGATGCCGGCCGCCCGCTTCATCGCGGGCACCATGTCGGGCATCGTCATCTCCGTGACGATGATGTCGCCTTCTGCGACCTGGTCGAGGTGGTCGAGTTTCGTGACGACCCGCGCCGGCCCCGAGGCGATGCCGGGGCTCGCGCCCAACCCGCGCAGGACGACCTCGCCGACGCCGGCCTGGCCGTTCCCGCCCGCCATCTCACCGTCCGCCGCGGACCCGTTCGACCCGGAGACGTTCTCGACGTTGGAGACGGCAGTGTCGGAGATAGTCGTGATGGGTCGCGACTGGAGCATGTACACCTCGCCGTCGTAGACGGCCCACTCGACGTCCTGTGGCTGGCCGTAGTGCGTCTCGACCTCCTCACCGAGGTCGACGAGGCGGGCGATCTCCTCGTCCGAGAGCACGCGTTCCTCGCGGCGCGAATCGGGGACCTCACGCTCGACGGTCTCGCCCGTCTCGGCGTCTTTCACGTGCATCAGCTTCTTGTCGGCGACGGTGACGTCCTCGGTGCGCTGGGTCGCGCGGTTGACGACGTAGTTGTCGGGGGAGACGGCCCCGGAGACGACCGCCTCGCCCAGCCCCCACGCGGCCTCGATGATGATTCGTGGTTCCCCTGTCGAGGGGTGGGAGGTGAACATCACGCCGGACTTCTCGGCGTCGACCATCCGCTGGACGACGACGGCGATGTCGACCTTGTCGTGGTCGAACCCCTTCTGGTTCCGGTAGTAGATAGCGCGCTGAGAGAACAGCGACGCCCAGCACTCTTTGACCCGGCGGAGCAGGTCGTCCTCGCGGACGTTGAGGAACGTCTCCTGCTGGCCGGCGAACGAGGCGTCGGGCAGGTCCTCTGCCGTCGCCGAAGAGCGGACGGCGACGAACGCCTCCCCGTCGTCGATAGAGCGGTACGCCGTCAGGATCTCCTCGGCGACGGCGTCGGGGATGGGCGTCTCCATGATGAGCTCGTGCGCCCGCTCGTGGGCACGTGCGAGCGCCTTCGAGTCCTCCGAGTCGACGTCGACGGCCTCGAACAACTCCTCGTCGATGCCGGCTTCCTCGATGAACGTCCGGTACGTCCCGGCGGTCACGACGAAGCCCGGCGGGACCGGAAGCCCCGCCGCCGTGAGTTCGCCCAGCGAAGCCGCCTTGCCCCCGACCGTCTCCAGGTCATCGGACCGCACATCGTCCAGCCAGAGCACTGCCATAGTACGTCTGTTGGGTCCCCGGTGTGCATAAAGAAGGTTCCGGACCTGTCAAACATGATATAATCTTAACTCGAAGGCGAGTTACTCGGCGGCCCGTCGTGCCGCACCGTGTGTCGCACAGTAGACGTCGCCAGCGTCGATGTCGAGGAAGAACGTGTCGCCCGCTTCGGTCGTCGCCCCGCACTCCGCACAGCCGTCGTCGTGGCGCAGCACGTACGTTCCGAGGGCGTGGCCCGTCTCCAGCCGTCCGGTCGCGCGGGCGACACGCGTGAGTCCCTCACCGATCTGTGTGTGCGTCGCCGTATCCGCCGCCTCGAACCGGACGAGTGGCATACGTCGAAGCTATGTGCGAGCGGACATATCTGCTGCGGTCGACGCCGACTTCTTTACTCCCGCTCTCGACCGTCCCGGTGGTGACCGGTGATGCCGAGAGGTTCTTTAGCCTGCGCGCCAAGTCTCAGGTGTGCTACTGGAGTGGCTGTCTCTGCTCCCGCCGTGGCTGCTCACCGGGGTCGTCCTCGGCTCCGTCGCCTCGTGCTGTGTCGCCGTCGTCTTCTTCGTCGGCGACCGGTTGTTCCCGACGGCGCCGGTCGACCAGAGCCGGCGCATCGACGGGACGGTCCGCCGTCGGCAGGAGATACGGCAGTATCTCGTCGACATCGACGAACGCTTCCGCGAAGACGTGGCCGTCCACGGCGAGACGGTCGCCTTCTATCTCCCCGAGCGCGACGTCGCCATCACCTTCGACGCGAAGGCGTACTTCCGCATCGAGGAGGCGGGGACGTACACGGTGCTCTGTGAACACGAGATGCCGGGTCGCGGACTGGGCCGACGTCTCCCGTTCGACGTGCCGGAACTCGCACCCGACACACCGGCAGACCCCATCAGTACGGCCTTCGCCGAACTCGAACTCGACCCGACGGCCACGTCGAAGGAGGTGAAGTCGGCGTACCGCTCCAAGATAAAAGAGGCACACCCCGACCACGGGGGTGACCGCGAGGAGTTCCAGCGGCTCCAGGAGGCGTACGCCACGGCGCGAGACCACGCCGGGGCCGAGCCCGACGCGGTGACCGCATAGCGGCTTACGTTCCTTCCGTCTCGACCGGCTCCAGTTCGTAGGTCACGTTCCTGTCGCGGAGCGTGTCGGCCACTCGGCCCGCCTCGTCGACGCTCGCGACGACGACGACGTCCTGTCCTTTCGTCGCCGCCTCGGCCGCGACGGCCCCCGCCGCGACGTTCACCGCCGGGTCGCGGTCGAGGCGGCGGAGCGCCGCGACGGCCTCGACGCCGACGGCGACGACCAGTTCGGCCGTCTCGGCGGCCGCCGACAGCGTCTCGAGGTCGATGGTGCGACTGCCGCCGTTCCGCGCGCGCGGCACCTGACAGACGGTGACCGTCCCGGGCGACATGTCGATGACGCCCTCGAACCCCGTGATAGAGACGTCCTGTCCGGCCTCGGCCGCCGTGGTGGCGGTCCCCGTCGCCGGGCCCTCGTCGCCCGGCGTCGCGTGGAGGAGGCCCTCGCGCAACGAGAGCGTGACCGTCTCACCGGCCTCGATTCGCTCGGTGGCGAGCGCGGCGTCCTCCTGGACGGACTGGAGGACGTCCTCGGTGACGTGGTCGGCGAACTGCCGTATCGACTTGATCTCGCGGAAGAGCCAGTCGACTCCTTCTTTGGTGGTGCGGTACCGCGAACGGCCCTCCTTCTCGACGTAGCCGTCGGCGACGAGGTCTCGGATGTACTCGCTCACCGCCTGAGAGGTGACGCCGACGGCGTCGGCGATCTCGCCCTGGCTGACCGCCGGCTGCCGGTCGGTGATCTCGACGAGCACGCGGAGGCGCGTCGCGGTCCGCTTGTCCTCCAGAGCCCTGCTCATGAGAGGGCTGAAGGACGGCGGTGATAAAACGGTGCCGTCGTCCCCACGGCTCGTCCTCCCGCGTCGTTTTTGCGTTCCCCCGCGTACGAACGGTCGTGCTCGACGTCGTCTTCGCCGACCGCGCCGTCGCCTTCGACCCCGGAACGCTCGTCGTCGCCGACCTCCACGTCGGCCGCGCCGCGGCCTCCGACGTCGAGGTGCCGCTGGGCGAGCGCGCGGACCTCACGGGCAGGCTGTCGAACGTCCTCGACCGTCTCGGCCCCGAGACGGTCGTCGTCGCCGGCGACGTCCTCCACGAGTTCGGTCGGGTCTCACACCGGGCCGCGGAGACGCTCGACGCGCTCGACGAGGCGTGTCGCGACGCGGGTGCCGAGTTGGTCCTCGTCGCCGGCAACCACGACGGGGTGCTCGCGAACGCGTGGGACCGGACGGTCCACGACGCGTACCGCGTCGACGGGTGCGCACGAGACGTGCTCGTCTGCCACGGCCACGAGGAGCCCGAGGGGTCGGCCGACCTGTACGTCGTCGGCCACGACCACCCGACCATCACCATCGAGGGCCAGAAGCGGCCCTGTTTCCTCTACGGCGAGAAGACGTATCGGGCAGCGGACGTGCTGATGCTGCCGGCCTTCTCGCGTGTCGCCGCAGGCGTCAGCGTCAACGGGATGCGCGCGCGTGACTTCCAGTCGCCGCTCGTCACGGACGCCGATTCGCTCCGGCCGGTCGTGTGGGACCAGGGGAGACACGAGGCGCTGACGTTCCCGCCGCTGGGGCGGTTTCGGGAGCTGTTGTGACCCCCGATGCCGAGTCGGTGTTGGACGTGGAGCCGAACGTTCAATATCCTCCCCCCAGACCCACACACGTGAGCGTCGAGCACTACGACGAGGCAGACTTCGTGCGAACGCTGGACGCGGACGGGCAGGTGGTCGGCGACGTCCCCGACCTCTCCGAGGACCGCCTGCTCGCCGTCTACCGAGACATGAAACTCACCAGGCACTTCGACGAGCGGATGGTGAGCCTGCAGCGTCAGGGGCGCGTCGGCACGTACGCACCCGCCGTCGGCCAGGAGGCCTCGCAGGTCGGCTCGACCCACGCGCTGCGCGACGATGACTGGCTCGTCTACCAGTACCGTGAGCACGGGGCTGTCGCGGTTCGGGGCCTCTCCGCCGAGTACCTCACCTACTGGATGGGCCACGAACACGGCAACGCGTCGCTCGTCGACCAGCACATCGCCCCGCTCAACATCACCATCGCCGACCAGATTCCCCACGCCGTCGGACTGGCGTGGGGTGCCAAGCTGAAGGGCGACGACACCGTCGTCGTCTGTCACTTCGGCGACGGTTCGACCTCCGAGGGCGACTTCCACGAGGCGGCCAACTTCGCCGGCGTGTTCGAGACGCCCTGCGTGCTCTTCTGTAACAACAACGGCTGGGCCATCTCCCACCCGGCCGAGCGGCAGACCGCCTCCGAGACGTTCGCGGAGAAGGCCGACGCCTACGGCTTCCCCGGGGTTCGCGTCGACGGGATGGACCCGCTCGCGACCTACCGGGTCACCCAAGAGGCAGTCGAGCGCGCGCGGAACGGCGGGGGACCGACACTGGTCGAGGCCGTCCAGTACCGCTACGGCGCACACACCACCGCGGACGACCCCACGGCCTACCGCGACGAGGAAACGGTCGAACAGTGGCGCGAGCGCGACCCGCTCGACCGGTACGAGACGTTCCTGCGCGAGCGCGACATCGTCGACGATACCGTCGTCGAAGAACTCGAAGCCGAGGCGCGCGAGACCGTCTCGGCCATCATCGACGCGGCGGAGTCGTTCGACCCCGACCCACGGGAGATGTTCGACCACGCTTTCGCCGACTCGACACCCGGTATCGACGCCCAGCGCGAGTCGTTCGACCGGGCGCTGGAGGAACACGGCCGCGACTCGTTCCTGCGCGAGTAGTGCGTCAGCAGTCGTCCTGGACGGCCGCCGCCGCGACGCGCCCGCTCTCCAGTGCGCCCTGAATCGACGACCACTGGGTGTAGTCGCCGGCGAGATACACCGCACCGTCGGGGTCGCGCGCGTCGGGCAGGCCCTCGTGGATGCCCGGCGGCTGGTCGAACTGCGCGAACTCGATGCGGTCGGTTTCGAGCGGTTCCAGCGAGTCGAACCGCCGTTCGGGGTACCACGACCGCAGCGCCGCACGCGTCTGGTCGGCCAGTTCCTCGTCGGTCATCGACAGCGGTTCGTCACCAAGGAACGTCGCGTTCAGCAGTTCGGCGTCGGCGGGCGCGTACTCGGGTGCCACCTGTGAGAGCGGGACGACGGCGTTCGGCGCGGCCGACTCGGCGTTGAGGAGGATGCGTTTTTTCGTGTCGAGGTCCGTCCCGTCCGGGAGCCGGTAGTACTGGGTGGTCGACGGCCGCGCGCGGGTCGGAATCGAGTCGACGGCCGTCAACTCGGCGGCGGTTCGGGGGTCGGTGGCGACGACGACGGCGTCGGCGTCGACCCGGCCACCGTCGACGTCGAGCGTGACGCCGTCGCTCTCGGCGGAGACTTCGTACACCACCGAGTCGGTCCGGATATCGACGCCCGCCGCCTCGGCACTGGCGGCCAGTTGGTCGGCGATCGCGCCCATCCCCGCTGCGGGGACTGCCGTCTGCCCGTCGCTCAGCATCCGGAAGGTGTACTCGAACACGCGCCTGGAGGTCGACAACGACCGGTCGAGCGTGATACCCCCGTAGAAGGGCGCGACGAAGTTCTCGGCGTACTTCTCGGAGAAGCCCCAGTCGTAGAGGTACTCGCGGATGGTGGTGTCGGCCCCCGTGAAGAACGAGTCGAGCGGCTTGCTGGCGAGGTCCTGTCGGAGCGCCAGCGTCCGGAGTTTGTCGCTCGTCGTCACCTCGCGGTTGAACAGCGACTCGAAGAGCGACGTGGGGTCGCGAAGCGGGTCCGAGAGGACCGACCGCTCGCCGGGGCGGGCGATGACCGCGCCGGGGGTGAAGCTTCGAAGGTCGAGCGCGTCGAGGTCGAGTTCCCGGCGAGCGGCCGGGTAGGCGGTGAAGAGCACCTGAAAGCCGCGGTCGAGCGTGAACCCTGCGTGTTCGCGTGACCGGACCCGCCCCCCGACAGTCTCGCGTTCTTCGTACACCGTGACGTCGGCGCCGGCGGCGGCGAGTCGACGCGCGGCCACCAGTCCGGCCAGTCCCGCACCGCACACCACGACGGATCGCTCCTCGTCCATGAACGCGGCTTCGGGGGGCGGTTACAAAGAGACTGTGCGTTCGCCGTGGCGACCCGAGTGGAATCCCACCGACAGACCGATGCATGCCGGGAACGGCACGGCCGTTGCTCACCGGCGTGAGAAATTGCTGCAGAACTGAGTCGCCTTAGAGGCGGACGAGGTTCGCCGCGCGCGGACCCTTGGGTGAGTCCTGAATCTCGAACTCGACCTCCTGCCCCTCTTCGAGGTCAGGACCACCGACGTCCTCCATGTGGAAGAAGACGTCGTCGTCAGCGTCGTCAGTGTTGATGAAACCGTAACCGCCCGTATCGTTGAAGAAGTCGACCTTCCCTTTCGCCATTGCTCTTGGACACAGACGACACCGACTGATAAGCGTTGTCCGAGACGTGATACCACGACGACCGGAGTGAGACGGGTGGGGCCGACCGGCACGACGGACGGTCACACGGCGGCCGACGGTGGACCGGAAGGGATTCCCCCGTCGCGTCGTACCCTCGGATATGGATCAGAGCGACGCGTTCCGGGCGCTCCGCTGTACCGCGACTGGTGAGGAACTCGCTGCGGACCCCACGCGGACCGGCCCGAGCGAGGCCGGGGCGCCGGTCGACCCCGTCTACGACGTCGACGCCGTCGACTGGGACCACGCGTTCCTCGCGGACGCCCGCTCGGTGTGGGACTTCGCCGACCTCCTGCCGTTCGAATCCGGCGTGAGCGCGGCCGAGGGCGGGACGCCGCTCGTCGACGCGCCGGCGCTCGCCGACGAACTCGGTGTCGACTCCCTGTTCGTCAAGGACGAGGGGCGGAACCCGACCGGGACGGTACTCGACCGTGGGCTCTCGCTCGCGGTCACGGCCGCCGTCGACGCCGGGGCCGACCTCGTCGCACACGCGTCGGCCGGCAACAGTGGACAGTCCGGGGCGGCCTACGCGGGACGGGCGAGCCTCCGGTCGTACGCGTTCGTCCCCTCGCGCGCGCCGTTCCCGAACAAGGCGATGACCAACGTCCACGGCGGCGACATGCGCGTCGCCGGCGGCCGCTACCCCGACGCCGTCGAGGCGCTACAGACGCAGTTGAAGTCCGACTGGTTCACGCTCCAGGAGTTCGACAACCCCGTTCGCCACGAGGGCTACAAGACCATCGCCTACGAACTCGTCGGCGAGGGGTGTGTCCCCGACGCGGTGTTCGTCCCGGCGAGCACGGGCGAGGTCGTCTACGGCCTCGTGAAGGGATTCCGCGAGCTCGACGAACTCGGGCTCGTCGACGACTTGCCGCGGGTGGTCGCCGCCCAGCCGACCGGCTGTGCCCCCATCGCGGCGGCGTTCGACTCCGGCCGCGAGGTGGAGGCGTGGAACCAGCCGGACACCATCGTCGGCGAACTGGAGATTCCCGACCCGACGGGCGGTGACCTCGTGGTCGACGCGGTCGACGCGACCGGAGGACGCGTCGTGACCGTCGACGACGACGCGATCCTCGGAAGCGCCGTCGCCGCCGCACAGACCACCGCCGTCGACGTCGGCTCTGCCGGCGGTGCCGCGGCGGCGGCCGCCGACGCGCTAGCCGACGAGTTCGACGAGGACGCGACGCTCGTGGTCGTCAACACCGAGGCGGGTGTGAAGACGGCGGACATCCTCCGGTCGCACCTGATGGGTCAGGGGATTTGAGCCGTCGTTTCGAAGGGGGTACAGTAGAGTTTAGACATCCCAAACTTCTTTCTCGTCGGACTGGTATCTCCGGGTGAGATGGCGAAGTCCGACGTGCTCAGCGACGTGATGGAAGACTACCTGAAGGCCATCTACACGCTGCAGACCGAAGACGGCCCGCCGGTGGCGACGTCGGCCATCGCCGACGCGCTCTCGAAGACCCCACCGACGGTGACGAGTATGCTCGGAAAGCTCGAAGAACGCGGGCTCGTCGCGCGCGAGAAGTACAAGGGAGCAGAGCTGACGCGCGAGGGCGAGACGGTCGCCCTGGAGGTCATCCGCCACCACCGACTCCTGGAGGCGTACCTCGCAGAGCACCTCGACTACGACTGGAGCGAGGTCCACGACGAGGCCGACGCCCTCGAACATCACATCTCCGAGGAGTTCGAGCGCCGGGTCGCCGAGGCGCTGGGCGACCCCGAGGTCGACCCCCACGGCGACCCGATTCCGAGCGCCGACCTCACGCCGCTCGGCACGGACGACTCGACGCGGCTGGACGAACATCCCGTCGGCGACCGCGTCACCGTCACACGTGTCTCCGACCGCGACGAGGAGGAACTGCAGTATCTCGCCGACGCGGGCATCACACCCGGGACCCGCCTGGAGGTCGTCGACGTGGCACCGTTCGGGATGGTGACCGTCCGTGTGGGCGAGGGAGGCCGCGAGCAGTCGCTCCCGGAGGCCGTCGCCCGCTCCATCCGTGTCGTCCCTGCCACCGACGGAGACCCCCAGTACGGGCCGGAGGTCGAGGGCTGATGGTCGGGCTACTCGAAGTCGCCACGGTGGCGTTCGTCGCCCAGCTCGCCGTCCTCCCCGGAGAGAAGGTCCAGTTCATCATCGCCGGCCTCTCGACGCGATACGACCCGAAGGTCGTCGTCGCCGCCGCGGGGACGGCGTTCGCCGGGTGGACGGCGCTCGAAATCTGGTTCGGCGCGGCGGTGAAGGGTATGCTCCCGCCGGCCGTCCTCGACGGCATCACAGCCGTGCTGTTCGGGCTCTTCGCCGTGTTGCTCGTTCGCGCCGCTCCCGAGCGCGGGGGAACGAGCGTCGGACCGGACGGGAGCGATTCGGTACAGACGGACGGCGGGCCGACACTCGACGTCGACGTCCCGACGCTGTTCGGGCGGGACCTCGACACCGACGGTCTCGGGAGCTTCCTCCCCATCTTCGCGATGATGGCCGCCGGTGAGTTCGGCGACAAGACCCAGCTCGTGACCATCGGCCTCGCCGTCCAGTACGGGGCGAATCCGGGGATATGGGTCGGCGAGATGCTCGCAATCGTGCCGGTGAGCATCGCGAACGCCTACGTCTTCCATCGCTTCTCCCACCGGTTCGACGTTCGGAAGGCGCACCTCGCCGGCGCGGCGCTGTTCGCGTTCTTCGCTGCCGATACGGTTCTCGCACTCGCCACCGGCTTCTCGGTGTGGGAGACGGCCGTCTCGGCGGTCGCGAACGCGGTCGTCGCCCTCGTCTAACCCGGGGTCGCGTCGGCAAGAGAGCGTTTTTATTGCCGGTCCCGTTAGGAGGGAGCGATGCAGGACGTGTTCGTCTCACTCGGCGCCGGCGTGGTGTTCGGACTCGCGCTCGCCGCCCCGCCCGGCCCGATGAACGCGGTCATCGCGGAGGAGAGCGTCCTCCGTGGCTGGACGGCCGGGTTCCGGACCGGCCTCGGGGCGATGACGGCCGACGCGACGTTCTTCGTCCTCTCGCTTCTCGGTGTCGTCACGTTCGTCGAACGCTTCCCGACGGTACGCGCGGTGATGGTCGGCGTTGGTGGCCTGCTCATGCTGTACTTCGCGTACGGCACCGCCCGCGAGATCGGCGAGTCGCTCACCCCGACGGAGGAGGCGGCCGCCGACGGCGGCGAGACGGGTGCGGGTTTCCGGAAGGCGTTCGTCCTCGCCATCGCCAACCCCTACCAGATTCTCTTCTGGCTCACCATCGGCGTCGCGCTGCTCGAATCCGGACAGTTCGACGTGCTCGCACAGACGCCCTACGTCGGCGGTGACCTCGCGGGGCTCCTCGTCGTCGAGAAGGGAAGCCCGGCGCTCATCGTCGGCTTCTTCGGCGGCATTCTCGTGTGGGTCACCGGCTTCCCGGCGGCGCTCGTCACGGCCGAGCGGCGGGTAGAGGCGTTTACGCCCGTCGTGACGGCACTCTCGGCGCTCGTGCTCGCCGGATTCGGTCTGCTGTTCCTCGCCGACGCCGCCGGCGCGTTCGTCTGAGGCGGTGACGGGGTGTCGAAACCGCGACACAGTCGCGGCGTCCGACCGCACAGTGAGAAGCCATATGACCTCTCACCGTCGATACCGGGACATGTTCGACAAGTCGACGTGGATCAAACTCCCGCGGAACGTCGTCATCGGTCACGGCGTCCTCGACCAGGTCGGGGCGGCAGTCGACGACCTCTACCTCTCGGGACAGCCGCTACTGGTGACGAGTCCGACGCCCGAACGGCTGGCAGGCGACCGCCTCCGCGCGCAGTTCGACGTCGAACCGCACACGGTGACCGTCGAGAAGGCGAGCTTCGCGTCCGTCGAGGCGGTCGCAGAGACCGCACTGGCCGAGGAGACGGACTACATCATCGCCCTCGGCGGCGGGAAGGCGATCGACATCGCGAAGATGGCCGCCGAGCGGGTCGACTGCGGCTTCGTCTCCGTCCCCACCGTTGCGAGCCACGACGGCATCGTCTCGGGTCGCTCCTCGATTCCCGAGGGCGACACGCGCCACTCCGTCGCGGCAGACCCACCGCTCGCGGTGGTCGCCGACACCGAACTCCTCGCACAAGCACCGTGGGAACTCACCACGGCCGGCTGTGCGGACATCATCTCCAACTACACCGCCGTCAAGGACTGGCAGCTCGCCCACCGCCTGAAGAACGTCGAGTACTCCGAGTACGCCGGGGCACTCTCGGAGATGACGGCGGAGATGCTCGTCGACAGCGCCGACTCCATCAAGCCGGGCCTCGAAGAGGCCGCGTGGATCGTCGTCAAGGCACTCGTCTCCTCGGGCGTGGCGATGAGCATCGCCGGTTCCTCGCGGCCCGCGTCGGGAGCCGAACACCTCTTCTCACACCAACTCGACCGGCTGGTCCCGAACACGGCGCTGCACGGCCACCAGGTCGGTGTCGGCTCCATCATGACCGAGTACCTCCACAGCGGCGAGAAAGGACAGTGGCGGAACATCCGCGACGCGCTCGAACGCATCGACGCGCCGACGACGGCCCGGGAACTCGGTGTCGACGACGACGTCGTCATCGAGGCGCTCACGACGGCGCACACCATCCGCGACCGCTACACGATTCTGGGTGACGGGATGAACGTGGACGCCGCGCGAGAGGTCGCGCGCGTCACCGACGTCATCGAGGCCTAGCGGAGAGAGCGAACAGCCGGCACGCGTGGGGCACGCGGCGGTGTGCCGGACTCCCGCGAGACGCCGCGTGGTCACCGTCAGCGCATCGCGGTGACGGTGGCCGCCTCTCCGTATATGAACGCTCGCCGGAACTCCTCAGCGGCGGGCGATGTCGAACCCGAACACGGATATTTACCCCCTCCTAACGGGTGGGCATGGCAACAGCCAGCGTGCGCGGTCCGCTCAAAGAGCATCCGGCCATCGTGACGGCGGTCCTCTCCGTGGTGGGGTACGCGCTCGTCATCGGAACGTTCCTGGGGTACGTTCCCGCATCGGTGTTTCCCGAACTCACCCTCTCGCAGGTCAATCGCCTCGCCGACGCGATCGCGATCATCAACACGGCGGCGACGCTCCTCCTCGTCGCGGGGTGGCGGTTCATCCGCCGCGACGAGGTTCGAAAGCACGCCGCGTCGATGGTGGGCGCGTTCGGGCTGATCCTCGTCTTCCTCGTGCTCTACCTGACGAAGATCGGTGGGGGCGGCACCAAGGAGTTCGTCGGGCCCACGCTCCCTTACTACGGCTACCTCGCGATGCTCGCCGTCCACATCATCCTCTCCGTGGTCTCGGTGCCCGTCGTGTTACACGCGCTGGTCCTCGGCATCACCCACACCCCCGAGGAACTCCGCGCGATGGGGACCCACCGGAAGGTCGGACGGGTCGCCGCCGCCGCGTGGATCCTCTCGCTCTCGCTCGGCGTGGTGGCGTATCTCCTGCTCAATCACGTCTACAGCTGGGAGTTCGTCGAGGCGCTACTCCTCCCCGTCACGCCCTGACTCACTCGTTCTCGAAGGCGGGGTCGACGCCCGCGCGCCACCGAATGAACCCAGAGAGGGCGGCGAGCGTGACGACCATCCCGCCCGCGTTCCACCAGCTGAGTGCGCCGATCGCGTAGCCGTAACCGGCGGCGAGGACGACGGCGATGGCGAGGACGGCGTAGAGCGTCAGATACCACTCACCGTACCACGCGACGAACCGCTGTCTGGCCCCGTCGGTCGCACCCGATGTCGTCCCCTCGGTGTCCATGCCGTCACCTTCGACCGGGTCGACATAACACGTGTGGCCGATTCCCGTCCCGACAGGCTCCGCCGACACTCGGTTCCAGTAGGATTTATTACGACAGCCGCACCCTCCGCGACCATGCACGTCGCGTTCGTCTCGATGTGGACGGCCCAACACCACGAGACTGGCGCGACCGAACGGACCCGACGGGTCGCGGAGGCGCTCGCAGCCCGCGGGCACGAGGTGACCATCTGTTGTGCGCGCTGGTGGGGCGGGGACCTCCCCGCGTTCGACCAGCAGGACGTCACCTACCGCGCGGTCACCGACGAACCCACGGTAGGGTCGTTCGGCTCGAAGCTTCCGTTCCATCTCCTCCGGGCGAAGCCCGACGTCGTCCAGGCGGTCAACAGCCCGCCAGGACACGTCGTGGCGGCGAAACGCGCCGCTCGCCTCCTCCGCGTCCCGCTCGTCGTCGACTGGTGGCACGACGCCGACGACGACTGGGTCGACTACAGACGCGCGGCGAGTGCGGCGACGCGCGTGCTCGTCCCCTCGGAGCTCGTTCGGACGCAGGTCCGTGAGCACGGGGCGTCCGAGGAGCGAATCGAGACGGTGCCCGAGAGTATCGACGTCGACCTGGTCCGCGACGCGCCGGTCGACCGGCGGGCCGACATCGTCTACGCGAACGACCTCACGGAGGGGTGCAACGTGGAATCGTTCCTCCTCGCGCTCGCCGAACTCCGGACCCGGACGTGGCGCGCGGCCGTCATCGGTGACGGGCCACTCCGCGAGGCGGCCGAAGCGACCGCGGCGGACCTCCGCATCGACGACCGGGTCGCCTTCCTCGGCGACCTCCCGCCCGAGGAGTTCGTCCCGGTCCTGAAGGGTGCGCGGGTGTTCGCACAGACGGCCGAGCACGAACCGTTCGCGACGGAACTCCTCTGGGCGCTCGCCTGCGGCTGTATCGGCCTGGTCGAGTATCAGACCGACTCGAGCGCGCACGAACTCGTCACCGGACCGGGGCGCGGCCGGCGCGTCACCTCGCCGCAGGAGTTAGCGACCGCCATCTCGGCCGTCGCCGACGAACCGCATCGGAGCCGGAGCGAGAACTACGAGGCGTACGACCACGACGCCGTCCTCAACCAGTACCTCGCCGTCTATCGCGACGCCATCGACGCGCGCGGCTTCTCGCTCGGACTGTTCTGAGAGGCGGACGGGCGGACGACGTTACTCGTCGGGCGTCTCGTAGTCGCCGCCGTACTTCATGAAGAAGAACGCGAGGCCGAGGGTGGCGACCATCGCGAACGTGGTGGCGACGCCGAGCGTCTTGGCGCTCTCTGGGACCTGTGGGCCGCTGCTCCCCTCGCTTCCCCCGCCGACCTCGACGGTTGGGATGTCTTCGCCGACGGCGACGGCACCGAGCATCCCGAGCGCCTGGTGTGGCTCGCAGTAGTACTTCGTGATGCCGACCTCTTCCTCGGAGAAGGTGTGTTCGAACGTCGTGCCGGCCTCGGCGACGGCCGGGCCACTGTCGAGCGACGCCGGCCCTTCCTCGGTGATGACGTTGTGACCGCCGCCCTCGCCGGTCCACTCCCACGTCACGGTCGTCCCGGGGTCGACCCAGACACCCGCCGGGCCGAACGCGAGGTAGCCGCCGTTGCCCTCCGCGCCGACGTCGATGGTCACCTCGCTCTGGCCGCGGAGGTCCTGGTACCCGCCGTCGATACCGTCGAGGTAGCCACCGAAGTCCGGCTCTGTCGTCTGTGCCGCGGCGTTCCCTGACGCGGCCGCGACGGCCGCCGTCCCACCTGCGGCTGTCAGGAACGCCCGCCGCGACATCTGCGTGTCGCTCATGCTCGCGCCTAAGAGGTCGCCTGTAGTGAATACTTTGGTTCGTCTCGGCCGACCCGTCCGCTGTGCGGTGCCGCTCGCCCCGCGACTACAGTGAGTAGTCGTGCTCACCGGTTTCGCTCTCGACGAACGCCACGAGGAGGTCGACCATCGCGGCCACGTCGGCGACGTGTGCGCACTCGGTCGGTGTGTGGAGATATCGTGTCGGAATCGACAGCGCCCCCACCGGCACTGCACCCCCCGCCCGCTGGAGGTTCGCCGTGTCGGTCCCGCCGGCGGGGAGGATCTCGAGCTGGTGGGAGAGCGCCTCGGCGTCGGCCACGTCGCGGAGGCGACGGGTCACCTTCGGCGTCGTGATGACGCTCGAATCCTTCAGCTTCACCGCGACGCCCGCACCCAGTTCGGTGACGTGGTCGGCGGCGTCGAACCCCGGGACGTCGTTCGCGACCGTCACGTCGAGCGCCAGCGCGAGGTCCGGGTCGAGGTCGACGCCGACGGCCTGGGCCCCGCGGAGGCCGACCTCCTCTTGGACCGTCGCGACGAAGTGCACGGTCACGTCGGGGTCGGAGAGCCGCCGGGCGGCTTCGAGCATCGCGAACAGACAGACGCGGTCGTCGAGGGCCTTCCCCGTGACGAGGTCGCCCATCCGGGTCGTCGTCTGCTGCATCGTCACCACGTCGCCGACGGACACCTGCGCCGTAACGCGCTCTTCGGGGAGTCCGAGGTCGACGTACACGTCGGACACCTCCTGTTTCTTCTCCCGCTGTTCGTCGGTGAGGGTGTGCGGCGGGACCGAGCCGATGACGCCCGTGAGCGGCCCCTCGCGCGTGTGAACGCGGACCCGCTGGGCGCGTAAGATACGGGGGTCCCACCCGCCGAGCGCGTCCAGCTGGAGGAACCCCTCGTCGGTGACGTGTCGAACCATGAAGCCGACCTCGTCCATGTGGGCGGCGACGACCACCTCGTAGTCACCCCCCTCGACGGTGCCGACGACGTTCCCCATCGCGTCGGTCCGCACCTCGTCCGTCACCGCCGTCAGTTCGCGCCTCACCACGGCACGGACTGCCTCCTCGTACCCGGGGACGCCGTCGGTCTCGGTGAGCTCGCGGAGGAGTTCGAAGTCGAACGCCACGTCGTCGATGACGCTGTCGTCGGTCATGTCCCTCCGGAGGGTCGCGCCGTGTATAACTCCCCCTCCGCACGGGCGCGGAGCCGGAGACCCGCTGTGTCTCTCGTCGGTGATAGCTGGCCCCGAACGTTTAATCACCCGACCGCTGTTGGCTGATTCGTAGATGACTCAACAGGCGCGAGAGTGGTCGCTGGACGGGCGACGAGGTCCACTGCTCGACGACCGCGGACACGGTGCCCACAGACGGGGGGCGGCGGCATGACCGAGACGACCGTCCTCTGTGTCGACGCAGACGAGCAAGAGCGTGCGCGAACGAGCGCGGCCCTCTCGGCCACCGAGGGGGTGACGTCGACGGGGTGTGGCTCTGTCGCCGCAGCCGAGCAGCGGCTCTCGGCGGCGGCGTTCGACTGCCTCGTCACCGAGTACACACTCCCGGACGGGACCGGGCTGGACGTGGTCGCGGCCGCCCGGGAGACACAACCGGACATGGGCTGTGTCCTCTTCACCGACACACCGTTCGCCGACATCGACACGAGCGAGACGCCGCACGCGGTCGTCGACCATCTCACGAAGGAGACGGAGGCGGATTACGAGTACCTCCCGGCGCTCGTCCAGCGCGTGGCGACCGCTCGGACGCACACCGCCTACCCGCTCCCACCGGACGAGGAGGCACGACTGGCCGCGCTCGCCGCGTACGACCTCCCCGGTCTGGCGGCGACGGCGGCGTTCGACCGACTGACCGAACTCGCGTCTCGGCAGTTCGACGTCCGCTTCGCGTTCGTCGGCCTCGTCGACGCTCACGAAGAGCGGTTCGTCTCCTGTTACGGGGCCGAGTGGGACTCGCTCCCGCGGCAGGACACGGTCTGCACGTACGCCATCCTCGAAGACGACGTGATGGTCGTCGAGGACGTCGCCGAGGACCCGCGGTTCGCCGCGAACGAGGTGCTCCCGTCGCTCGAGATTCGGTCGTACGCCGGAGCGCCGGTCACGGCACCGACCGGGGAGCCACTGGGGATGTTCTGTGTGCTCGACGACGAGCCGCGGCGCTACACCGACGCCGAACGCGAGTCGCTGCGGCTGTTCGCGGCGGAGGCGGGCGAACAGCTCGAACTCCGCCGGCGAGTTGCAACCGCGGAGGGGGCGTCGTGAGCGTCGAGCCGGGCGCGGACGCCGCGCCCCCCGGTGACCGGTACGTGTTCGCGTCCGACCTCCCGGTCCCGCCGGTGGCACACGGAACGTCGGTCGTCGTCAGAGGGGACGCAGCGGCCGGCCCGGGTGCAGTGGCGATGCGGCTCCTCGAGCCCGTGTCGCGACGGCAGGGTGGCGCACTGCTCGTCGAGACGGACGACACACAGCGTGGCATCGCCACCCGGTGGGCCGCGTCGACCGACGTCCCGCTCTCGCGGCTGGCCGTCGTCAGTTGCGAGGGCGGCCGGCGCGACCCACCGGCCGACCTCGGCGCGTCGGGGTGTGTCTCACAGCCGAGTGACCTCACCGGCATCGGCATCCAGTACGCGAAGATTGCACGGTCGTTCACCGAGGGGCCACGCGGTCGGCTCCGGGTCGGCCTCGACTCAGTCTCGACGCTGCAGCTGTACTGCGACGACGTCCAGACGGTCTACCGGTTCCTCCACACGTTCACCGGCCGCATCCGAACGAGCGGACAGCTCGGCGTCTTCGTGTTCAACCCCGAGATGCACGACGAGCGGGTCGCGAGCGTCGTCACCCAACCGTTCGATGCCGCCGTCGACGTGCGGCTCGACGGGGACGGACACCGGGAGCTCCGCGTCACCGGCGTCGCCGACCACTCCCCGACGTGGGCGCCGCTCTGAGACGGACCCGGGTTCCGGAACGCTTTTGCACGTCTTCGGGCTGTGTCAAGCCATGACCGACGTCGAAGCCGAACTCCGCGCACAGTTCGAAGACGCGTTCGGCGCCGCCGACTTCCCCGTAGAGAACCAGATGGACCTCGTCCCCGCACTCCCCGACGGCCCCGGCACGACGTTCGAGGCCGGTGACGTCTCCTTCTCGGCGATGGAACTCGCGACGAAGCTCAGCGGCCACCAGGAGTTCCCCTACGAGTCGCTCGACGCCCTCGTCGACGACGTGATGCTCGCGATAAAAGAAGAGGGCCTCATCTGACGGGCCCGCCCGTCGTCTCGCGCCCGCGCTCGACGGTCTGACAGTCTCGGTTCGCCGGCGACGAACGCGAACGGCGAACAGCCGGGACGCTCTTCACCACCCCGCGTCTCCGCGTCTGCGACTGACTGCGGACCCCCCGAGGAAAGGGGTATACCCCCGCCGAGTGAACGGGGAGTCATGACCGACCCCGACGGACACGCGCCGCCCGCGTTCGACATCGAACGGTACCTCAACATCCGGAGCGCCTACGGTGCCTCGCTCTCCCCGAACGGCACCCTCGCGTTCCTGATGGACACCACGGGCGTCCCGCAGGTGTGGACGCTCGAGTCCCCCGGTGCGTGGCCGGACCAACACACGTTCTACGACGAGCGCGTCACCTTCGTCTCGTGGTCCCCGGAGCGAGAGGAGTTCGTCTTCGGCATGGACGAGGGCGGCAACGAGCGCCAGCAGCTGTTCCGGCTCACCCCCGGAACGGGCGAGATACGCGGCTTGACCGCGATGCCCGACGCGAAGCACCGCTGGGGTGGCTGGAGCCACGACGGTGAGCGGATAGCGTTCACCTCGAACCGCCGGGAGGAGTCGGTCTTCGACGTCTACGTGCAGGGCCGCGACGAGCGGGGAGCGGACGCCCGACTGGTGTGTGAGGGCGACGGCTGGCTCACGCTCGGCGGCTGGTCGCCCGACGATACGCGACTCATCGTCAACGAGGCGTACTCGAACTTCGACCAGGACGTCTCCGTCCTCGACGTCGACTCCGGCGAGCGTCGCCACCTCACGCCACACGACGGGACCGTCCGCCATCTGAGCGCGTCGTGGGGCCCCGACGGCGAGAACGTCTACCTCGTCACCGATGCGGGCGACGCCGACACGCTGTACCTCGCGCGCATCGACGTCGAGACGGGAGCCCTCTCGCCGGTCACCGTCGAGGGCGACGTCGACACCCCCGAGAACCGCAACTCGCCCGACGGCGACTGGGAGGTCGACGGTGTCGCCATCGACCACGACTCGCGTCGGCTGGTGTGTTCGCGGAACGTCGACGGTTACACCGAACTCACGGTCGGCGAACTCACCGCCCCGGGCCGCCTCGACCCGCTCCCGACGCCCGACCTCCCCCGAGGGACCGCAGGGGGTGTGAGTTTCGACGCCGACGGCGACCGGTTCGCGCTCTCGGCCTCGGCGGCCGCAACCAACACGAACGTCTCCGTCGTCGACGTCAAGACGGGCGAGACCGAGCGCTGGACCAGGGCGGCGACCGCGGGCATCCCCCGCGACACCTTCGTCGCGCCCGAACTCGTCCACTACCCGACGTTCGACGGGAGAGAGATTCCGGCGTACTTCTCGGTGCCGGACGTGGCGGGGCAGGTCCCGGTCATCGTCGACATCCACGGTGGTCCCGAGTCACAGCGCCGGCCGTCGTTCTCGGCGACGAAGCAGTACTTCATCAACCACGGATACGCCGTCTTCGAGCCGAACGTCCGAGGCTCGTCCGGCTACGGGAAGGCCTACGGGCACCTCGACGACGTCGAAAAACGCATGGACTCGGTGAAGGACATCGAGAGCGCCGTCGACTGGCTCTGTGACCACCCCGCGGTAGACCCCGACAGGGTGGTCGCGCTCGGAGGCTCGTACGGCGGGTTCATGGTCCTCGCGGCGCTCACGGAGTACCCCGACAGGTGGGCCGCGGGCATCGACATCGTCGGCATCGCCAACTTCGTCACCTTCCTCGAGAACACCGGTGACTGGCGCCGCAAGCTCAGAGAAGCGGAGTACGGCTCCCTCGAAGACGACAGGGAGTTCCTCGAATCCATCTCGCCCAGCAACAACATCGACCGCATCGCCGCGCCACTGTTCGTTCTCCACGGCGAGAACGACCCACGGGTCCCGGTGAGCGAGGCCCACCAGATCGTCGAGGAGGCGCGCGAGCAGGGCGTGCCCGTCCGTGAACTCGTCTTCGAGGACGAGGGCCACGGCTTCTCGAAGCTCGACAACCGAATCGAAGCCTACCGAGCCATCGTCGACTTCCTCGACGAACACGTCTGACTGCGCCACGAGAGCGCGTCTCCGGGAACCGACACGGTCGCGCTACCGGGGGCCGTGCCGGCGACTCCCGATGGGTCACTGTGGCGGGGTCCTTACGCGGTCACTGTCGTCCCCGTCCCCGGCGTGCTGCCGACGTCGGTGGCGGCCGAAAAGCCCATGCCCCAGAGCTTGAACGCACAGATCTGGGCGTAGAAGATGACGAACACGCCGATGATCGCACCCACGATCGGCACGACGTTGAGGACGCTGGTCAGGACCCCCGCGACGAAGACGAACCCGACGCCGTAGAGCCAGGGAATCGCGTACTCCCGGCTGAGGGCGACGTCCCTGATGACGGCCACGTCGAACGCCGACCCGAGCGTCCCCTCGTGGGCGAAGTTGGCGAGTCCAACGAGCCCGAAGTAGCCGAAGACGAGCGCGAGGAGGCTCGACACCGTGACGCCCCCGAGCAGGCCGACGAGGCCGAGGCTCGCCCCGGTCCGCGACCCCGTCGCCACGGCGGCGAGCGACCCGCCGACGGTCACCGCGAAGACGATGAGCGGGATCAACTGGTAGACGAAGATTACGACGAACGCCACGACGCCCTCGCGGAGGAGCGACCCCCAGTCGTCGAACGTCGGCGGCTCGGGACTGTCCCGCATCCCCGCCCGGAGGACACGGACGAGGTAGCCGTAGACGAAGAGGACCGGGACGAGCAAGAACGAAAAGAGGGTCAACACGCCCCCGATGCCGACGGTCTTTATCCAGTCGTCCGACGCGAGTGGGTACTTCGCCGTCGCCTCGATGTCGATTGCCATGGTCGTCCGCGAATGACGGCCGACAATAATAAAATCACCGAGATTTCGGGCGAACGGGGAGTAGCGGGCGTGAGAACCGCTTTATCGGTCGATGAAGCCGAACAGCCCGCATATCATGGTCGTCCGTGAAAGTCGTTAGAGTCAAACGACCCGCAGGCAAACAGACATGTATGAGTGCAGACGCAGAGCAGCGGACGATCCGGTGTCTCATCGCCAAGGTCGGACTCGACGGTCACGACCGCGGCGCACACGTCATCGCGCGCGCCTTCCGTGACGCGGGGTTCGAGGTCATCTACTCGGGGCTCCACCGTGCCCCACAGGAAATCGTCCAGGCCGCCGTCCAGGAGGACGTCGACGTCATCGGCATCTCCATCCTGTCGGGGGCGCACAACACGCTCATTCCGAAGATCGTCGACGGCCTGAAAGAGTACGACGCGTTCGAGGACACCCTCATCCTCGTGGGGGGCATCGTCCCCGACGAAGACCGTGAGAAGCTGAAGGAGATGGGCGTCGCGGAGGTGTTCGGCCCGGGCACCCCGATGGAGGAGACCATCGAATTCGTCCGCACGAACGCGCCCGAACGATGAGCCAGGTCGAACGCGACCTCGTCGAGGATCTCCTCGGCGGCTCACATCGCGCGCTGGCACGGGTCATCACGAAGATCGAGAACCGCTCGCCGGGCTACCGCGACATCGTCTCGGCGCTCCACGACCACGCCGGGACCGCGGAGGTCATCGGGGTCACCGGCAGCCCCGGCGCCGGGAAGTCGACGCTCGTCGACAAGGTCGTCAAGCAGTACCGCGACCGCGGGGAGACCGTCGGCGTCATCGCCGTCGACCCCTCCTCACCGTACACGGGCGGGGCCGTCCTCGGCGACCGCATCCGCATGGCGTCGAACGTCGGCGACATGGACGTGTTCTTCCGCTCGATGTCCGCCCGGGGCCGACTCGGCGGGCTCTCGACGGCGACCTCCGATGCGGTGACGGCCCTGGACGCGTTCGGCAAGGACCGGATCGTCATCGAGACCGTCGGGGCGGGCCAAAACGAAATCGACATCGTCCGCACCGCCGATTCGGTCGTCGTGTTGGTCCAGCCGGCTTCCGGCGACGACGTCCAGATGCTCAAGGCGGGCATCCTCGAGATCGGCGACGTCTTCGTGGTCAACAAGGCCGACATGGACGGGACCGCTCGGACGGTCGCCGAACTGGAGGAGATGATCCACCTCCGGGGCGACCCGATGAAGAACCTCGACACCGGCCACCACGGGTTCGACGCGACCGAGCCGACCGCCGCGAACGGCGAACCGGAGTCGGACGACGAACACGAGTCGTGGACGCCCGAGGTCGTCGAGACGGTCGCGACTGCCGGAGACGGTGTCGACGACCTCGTCGAGGCGCTCGCGGCTCACCGTCGGTTCATGGAGGAGTCGGGACGCCTCCGCGAGAAGGCACAGACCAGATACGCCGAGGAGATTCGCCGGCTCATCCAGTCGGACCTCTCGGACCTCGTGGGGCGCGAACTCGACGCCCGCGGTGGTGTCGATGCGCTCGCCGCGGCCGTCGTCGACCGCGAGACGGACCCGTACACCGTCGCCGACGACGTCATCACACCGGTGCGTGAGTGCTTCGACGACGAACGAACGTGAGGGCTACGGCCTGGTCCCCTCGAGCGGGACGCGACCGAGGTCGACCTCGTGGTCGGTCGGCGATTCGTCGCCCGTCGTGGTGAGGACGACGACGGTGTCCGGTCGGGCCCCCGGGCTGAGCTGCCAGGTGCCGGTGGCCTGGCCGGTCTCGCCCGGTTCGACCGTCACTGGTCGGTTCTGTCCCTCGACGCGCTCGCCCGCCTGCGTCACCACCGACCCGAACTGGACCGTGTAGGGCCTCGAGCCGGTGTTTTCTACCTCGGCAGCGAGCGTGAACACCCACTGGTCGTCGCCGGCGCGGAACGACACGACGGTCAGCGTCTCGCGCGGTGCCGTCTCGGGGAGGAGTTCGTCGCCAGCGCCGACACCCTGGGGCTGGTCCTGGCCGTCGCCGGTCGGCGTCGGCGTCGTCTCACCACCCCCGTCGTCCTCGTCGCCGCCGAGCAGCGACTGCTCGATGAGGCCGACGAACGTCGCTAACTCGATGAGGACGGGGATTCCGATACCGAATCCGACGAGGAGCCGGATGATGGTCCGTCGCCTGCGGGCCTCGGCCGCCTCGGCGTCGGCTTCGGCTTCGGCGTCTGTCGTCTCTGGGGTGCTGTCGTCTGACACGGGTTCGTGAACAGTGTTCGTTCCGACGTAGTCGAGAAGCGATACGTCGCGACGGGCGGGCCCCGCCACGTCACCGCACCGGGGTTAGACCGGAATCGGCGGGCTCCCGGGTGCGAAGAGGCCGTCCGCGACCATCGACCACAGCGGCGGCCCGTAGGCGATGGCGATGAGGACGATGGCGATGAGCGCCCAGATACGCATGTCGTCGAGGACTTTCGGGCTGTGTTCGGCGCCCGACAGCGGCTTCGGGAGTTCGCTGTTGACCTCGAGTTTCTGGTCCCGGTCGCTGAGCCACGTCGCGACGACGACGGCGAGGAACATCACGAGGGCGATGAAGAGGATGACGCCTCCGACGGCGATCTGGAGACGCATCTCAGCGATGCCGCCGATGACGTTCTCGAACTCGACGTTGGCGTACTGCGGTTCGGCCGTACGTCGGGGGACGCCAGCCAGGCCCGCGCGGTGCATCGCGTTCGACATGAGCGTCATGCCGATGAACCAGGTGAACGGCTGGACCATCGCGACGGTCTTCAGCTTGAGGTTCTTCCCCGTCACCTGCGGCAGGAGCCAGTAGGTGATGGCCATGAAGGTCAACGCCGCGGCCGTCCCCACGGTCAGGTGGAAGTGGCCGGGCACCCACAGCGTGTTGTGGACGAGGTAGTTGATGTTCATCCCGGCGTTGATCATGCCGGAGAAGCCGCCGGCGGCGAACATCAGGCCGGCGAGCGCACAGCCAGAGAAGGCGGGGTTGTCCCACGGCAGCGCGCGGAGCCAGCCTAGTCGGCCGGTGCCCCCGCGCTGGCGCGCGCCGTGTTCCATCGACGCGACGACGGTGAAGGCTGTCAGGAGCGAGGGCAGCAAGAGGAACATCGTGTTCGTCATCGCGATGAACTTGAAGCCCTCCGCGATACCGGGGTCGACGTACTGGTGATGGAAGCCGACGGGCGTCGAGAGGATGACGAAGAGGATGAAGACGACGCGTGCGAGCGGGTCCGAGAAGAGCCGCCCGCCCGAGAGCTTCGGCAGGATGGCGTACCACACGAGGTACGCGGGCATCAGCCAGAAGTACACGACCGGGTGGCCGAAGTACCAGAAGAGCGTTCTCGTGAGCAGCGGGTCGACCGCCGGGATGAGCCCGAGCGACCACGGCAGGAGGAAGAACAGCACCGAGACGGCGACCCCGAGGGTCGAGATGTACCACATGAGCATCGTCGCCATCACCATGAACGTCCGCAGCGGGATGCGGTCGTTCGGGTGGTCGGCCCGCCAGCGCCGGTACGCGAGGAACCAGTCCGCACCGGCGAGCCACGAGCCCACGATGAGCAACACGGCACCGAGATAGAAGATGGGACTGGCCGCCATCGGTGCGTAGAACGTGTAGAGCACGTCCGCGCTCACGGGACCGCCCGTCAGGCCACCGAGGATGGCGAGCGCCGCGAGCAGCGTCCCGACGAACATCGTCCCGAACCAGGCTTTCGACAACCGTTCGTTCAACTTCTCGTCGAGGCTCGCGACGACGGCCCACGAGAAGATTCCCGTGATGAAGAACGTCGTGAACACCAGCGCCAGAAGGACGCCGTGCCCGGTGAGGAGCGTGTAGTAGTCCGCCGAGGAGACGAAGCCCCGGTAGATGCCCGTCCGGTGGAGCGCCTGGATGGCCCCGAACAGCCCCCCGACGCCGAGCGCGCCGAACGCCACGGCGAGGTTCAGCCGGACGATGAACGCGTCGTGGGGGAACTGGTCGACGAACGCCTCTCTGTCTATCGGAACCGCGTCGGTTGCTTGCTCTCTGTATTCGTCTGCGAATGCCATTATTCGGTCTCCTCCTCGTCGACGTCGCTCACGGGCTCGTCACGGTCGGCGACAGCAGGGTTCTGGAGGTCCGCGCTCGAGAACTCCGACTGCGGCACGACCTGGAGTTGCCCCTCCATCGTGTGGTGGGCCGCTCCACAGTACTCGTGGCAGATGATACCGTAGTTGCGTGCCTCCTCGAACTGGACGGTGACCCGTGCCACCTGGCCGGGAATCGCCATCGTGTTGACGTTCGTGCCGGCGACCTCGAAGCCGTGGATGACGTCGCTCGACGTGATGTGGAACGTCACGGTCGACCCTGCGGGGACACGGATGGGCTGGTTCGTCCCGGGTTCGAAGAGGAACTGCCGGGAGATGACGTACACGTCGTACTCGTTCTCGCCCGTCTGGTACGTCCCGGGCTCGCCGAATCGCGGGTGGTCGTTCAACGCGTTGGGGTCGACGGTTCCGCCGCTGTCGTCGACCATCTTCACGCCGGCCCCGACGGCACCGTACGTGACGGTGCCGATGAACCCGACGATGAGCAAGAGTGCCAGTGCGACCCAGAGCTTCTCGAAGCGGTGTATCTCCATCTTATCCCACCACCGTTGGACCGTTACCGAGGAACTCCACGAAGTACATGAACACCCACATCAAGACGAGGATGGCGAAGTAGCCGAGGATGACCGTGAACGTCCCGACGGGGTCGAAGTCGTCGTGTTCGATCTCGACGTTCGGTTCTTCGAACGCGGCCTCTGCGGTCGGTTCTCGCTCGACGACGTCGGGCTCTGCGGCCGGATACTGCTGTCGATTGACAGCGACGTACGCGGCGAGGCCGAGGATGGCGAGGAAGACCACGCCCAGGACGCCCTGTGTGACCTGCAGCAGGCGGATGGCCCCGGCCGAGGGCTCGCCCCCACCCTCTGCGCCGCCGCCACCGGGTGCGCCGCCGACGACGATGGCACCTTTCATCCCGAGCGAGAGGTGCGGCTCACAGTAGTACAGGTAGACGCCGGGCGTCTCGAACGTGTGCTCGTAGGTGAAGCCGGTGTTCTCGATGGGCGAGTGGCCCTCCCACCCGCCGTCCTCCGGTTGGTCTTCGATGAGGACGTTGTGAGTGTTCGACGTCCAGTTGAACGTCACCGTCGTCCCCGGACTCACCCGGACCGCGGGCGGGGCGTACGCGAACGTCCCGCCGTTGCCCTGCGCGCCGACCTCGACCTCGACCGTGTCCTGGCCGGTCAGGTTCTCCGTCGTCCCGTCGAAGTTGTCGACGTCAGAGAACCAGTCACCGTACTCGGCCTCGACGACCGGGCCGTCGGCGCTCTGTTCGACGACGACGACCCCCTTCATGCCGAGCGAGAGGTGTGGCTCGCAGTAGTACTTGTAGACGCCTTCGACCTCGAACGTGTGTTCGAGCGTGAAGCCGGTGTTCTCGATGGGCGAGTAGCCCTCCCAGTCCGACTCCGACGGCTGTTCTTCGAGGAGGACGTTGTGGGTGTTCGACGTCCAGTTGAACGTCACCGTCGTCCCCGGACTCACCCGGACCGCGGGCGGGGCGTACGCGAACGTCCCGCCGTTGCCCTGCGCGCCGACCTCGATCTCGACGGCGTCCTGTCCCGTGAGGTCCTCCGTCGTCCCGTCGTAGTTGTCGACGTCGGAGAGCCACCCGTCGTAGTCGTCGCTCTGTGCGGCCGCAGGCGTTGCGGCGGCGCCGGCCCCGAGCGCCGCCGCCCCCGCGACAGCGCCGCCACGGAGCACGTCGCGACGCGTCTGTCCCGACATTAACCGATCCCTCCGCGGCCCTCACGCGCACGATTGCTGGTGGATAACCGTCCCATACGGTGCCGTTGAGTAGACCACCTTCTAAAAGGTTCGTGTCGGTCCCGGTTGGCGAGGACCAGGAGACGACTTAACCGTGTAATCGCACTGGTGTTCGACTCCACCGTCTCCAGACCGGTGGTAATCGGAGTGTGATTTATGTACTCTTGTTCGCTTATCGGCGGGTATGAGTCTACCGACGAACTGGGACCTTCGCACTGCGGTCGTGCTCGCACTGCTCGCACTGTTGCCCGTCGCCGTCTTCATCCTCCTCAACGACACCTTCATCGTCGCACTCTCGCTCGTGAGCGTGCTCATCATCGGCCTCGCGCTCTTTTTGATGTTCTCGCCGTCGGAGGACACCGTCCGCCCGTCACGGGGGTGACAGCCGGTGGTCGTCCTCGGGTGGGCCGTCGCGGCCGTGGCTGTCACTGAGGCGGTCGGCGTCGCCACCCCGGAACTGCTCGTCTTCCTCGTCATCGGCCTGCTGGGGGGCGCACACTGTCTCGGGATGTGTGGCCCGCTCGTCGGGCTGTACGCCGACCGGATGTCGTCGTCAGCGGGACGGGGCCGAGCGGTCCGCCAGCACGCGCTGTTCAACCTCGGACGGACGGCGGGCTACGCGCTCGCTGGCCTCCTCCTCGGCGGCCTCGGCGCGGTCGTCTTCGACGCCGCCTCGTTCGCGCGCATCGCCACGCCCGTCCGGGGGGTCGCCGGCGTCGCCGCGGGCGCGTTCATCCTCGTCACCGGCGCGACCTACGCCGCCGGGAGCAGCGGTCACGGCGCCTCGATTCCCGGGCTCGGTGGCGCGTTCGCCCGCGTGTCGGGCGCGCTGACCGCACGCGTCGACCGCTGGGTCGGCGGCCCGCGCATCGTCGGACTGGGGATGGTCCACGCGCTCTTGCCGTGTCCCATCCTCTACCCCGTCTACCTCTACGCGCTCGCCCGCGGCTCGCCCGTCGCCGGCGCGGTCTCGCTCGCGCTGGTCGGCCTCGGCACGTTCCCGACGTTGTTCGCGTCGGGGCTCGCCGTCGGCGCGCTCGACGGCATCGCGCCGACGAACCGGGTGCGGCTCCACCGCGTCCTCGGTGTCGCCTTCCTCCTGTTGGGGTACATCCCGCTCGCACACGGACTGATGCTGCTCGGAGTCGACCTGCTCCCGCACGTCCACATCCCCGTCTACCAGCCACTGGGGTGACCTCGAGGGATGACCGACCGCTGCACGCTCTGTGACCTCCCGACGCCCGACCCGCCGGTCACGGCCGAGGACGTCGACGGGGTGTTCTGCTGTCAGGGCTGTCTCGTCGTGGCCCGGACACTCGACGACGCCGCGTCGACCGAACTGAGCCCCGACGAGGTCGACGCGGCACTCGACGAGGGGACGGACAGTCCCGACGCCGACGAGCCCCTCCCCGAGGACGCCGTCGAGTCGTACCTCGCCGTGGACGGCATGCACTGTGCGACCTGCGAGTCGTTCGTCGAGTCGCGGCTCCGCGACGGGGCGGTGTACGACGCCGACGCCAGCTACGCCTCGGGGCTGGTGAAGGTGAGCCACGCCCCCGGGCTCGAGACGGCGGACCTCGCCACGCGCATCGACGGACTCGGCTACCGCGCGCGCGACGTCGACAGCGAGGGCGAGCGCGACGCGTCCGACCAGGTCGGTCGGCTCCTCGTCGGCGGCTTCTTCGGCATGATGACCATGCTGTGGTACGTCCTCTTCCTCTATCCGACCTACGTGGGCGTCGACGCCTCGCTCTTGCTGTTCGACGTCTCCTCGGCCGCGGGCGTCTACCTCGTCGCCAACATCTGGGTGATGACGACCGTCGTCCTCGGCTACACGGGCTTTCCCATCCTCCGGGGGGCGTACGTCAGCCTCAGGGCGCGCGAGCCGAACATGGACCTCCTCGTCGCCACCGCGGCGACGACGGCGTACGTCTACTCGACGCTTCTCGTGCTCACGGGGGCCAACGAGCTCTACTTCGACATCACCGTCGTGGTCGTCCTCGCCGTCTCTATCGGCGGCTACTACGAGGAACGGCTGCGCGAGACGGCGGCCGGCGACCTGAAAGACCTCTCCGAGCGCCGGGTCTCCGAGGCGCGCGTGCGGACCGAAACGGGGACCGAGACGGTGTCGCTCGACGAGGTGCAGGGAGGCGACGAGGTGGTCGTCCGGGCGGGCGAGCCAGTCCCCGTCGACGGCGTCGTCGCCGACGGGTCGGGCGCGGTCGACGAGTCGCTCCTCACGGGGGAGTCCCGACCCGTCCGCCGCGAGGCGGGCGACGACGTCCTCGGCGGGTCGCTCCTGCGCGAGGGAGGGCTGGTCGTCACCGCGGACGCCGAGGCGACGCGGACGCTCGACCGACTCGTCGAACTGCAGTGGAGCCTCCGGACGACGTCGGGCGCACAACGGCTCGCCGACCGCCTCGCGGGCGTGTTCGTCCCGGTCGTCTTCGCGCTCGCCGCCGTCGCGACAGTGGCGCACCTCACACTCGGTGCCACGCCCACCACCGCGCTCTTGACCGGGCTCACGGTCCTCGTCGTCTCCTGTCCCTGCGCCCTCGGACTCGCGACGCCGATGGCCGTCGCCAGCGGCGTGAGCGAGGCCCTCTCGCGGGGTGTCGTCGTCCGTTCGGGCGAACTGTTCGAACGGGCCACGGAGACGGACGTCGTCGCCTTCGACAAGACGGGGACGCTGACGACGGGGCGGATGGCGGTCCAGGCGGTCGAGGGCGACCCGGAGACGCTCGCCGTCGCGGGGGCGCTCGAGCAGTTCGCCGACCATCCGGTCGCAGACGCCATCGTCGCTGCGGCGGAACGCACGGACGAGAGCGCGCTGCCGCCCGGCACTGACCCCGCCGACGGTCGGCTGACGGCTCCCGACGGCGGCCGGGAGATTACGGACGTGGAGGCCCACCCCGGCCGGGGTGTCTCGGGGACGGTCGGGGGCCGTGAGGCGCTCGTCGGGAGCGCCGACCTCTTCGCCGCGCGGGGGTGGGCGCTCCCCGCGGAACTCCGTCGGCGGGCGACGGACGCCCGCGAGTCGGGGGCCGTGCCGGCGCTCGTCGGCTGGGCGGGGCGCGCGCGGGGACTCGTGGTCGCCGGCGACGACCCGCGGCCGGAGTGGGAGACGGTCGTCGACTCGCTCGCCGACGAGCGCCGCGTCGTCGTCATCACGGGCGACGGCGAGGCGGCGGCGGCCCGTTTCGCCGCACACGAGGGCGTCGACGAGGTGTTCACCGACACACGCCCGGAGGCCAAGGTCGCGCTGGTCGACCGCCTGCGCGAGGGCGGGAGAGTGGTGTTCGTCGGCGACGGGAGCAACGACGCGCCGGCGCTCGCCGCGGCCGACCTCGGAATCGCTCTCGAGTCCGGCACGCCGCTCGCCGTCGACGCCGCCGACGCCGTCGTCACGACCGACGACCTCCGCACCGTCGAGACCGTCTTCGACGTGACGCGAGCCACTCGGTCGCGGATCAGACAGAACCTCGGCTGGGCGTTCCTCTACAACGTCGTCGCCGTCCCGCTCGCGGCGATCGGCCTCCTGAACCCCCTCTTCGCCGCCGTCGCGATGGCCGCGAGCAGTATCATCGTCGTCCTGAACTCCCGGCGCTCCTACGCGCTCTCGCGGCGGGGCGGAACGGACGAGACTGACGAGCCAGACGAGACCGACCAAGCGTGCGAGGCAGGCGACCCACGAGACGGGGGGACGTCCGCGTGACCACCGCCGTTCCCTCGTTCGGCCGCGGCCGCGACGCCCGGACGCTGGTGCTCGTCGCCGGCGCGCTCATCGCGTGTGAGTTCCTCGTCCTCGGCGTGTACTTCTCGTTCTCGTCGTACCGCGTGTTGTCCCCGCGGTACGTCCTCTACCCGTTCGTCTGGCTGAACGTCGCCGTCCTCGCACTGCTGGTCGTGGAGCGGCCGCGCGCGACGGGGCGACGCCGACTGCTCTCACTCGGCGTCGCCGTCGGCTACTTCGCGCTGCTGGCGTGGCTCGACGGAACGCTCGGCGTGGGCACGGGTGCGGGAACGCTCCGCGTGCTCTCGCTCCCGCCCGGGTGGGGGCCGGCGCTCCTGTACGACGACGCCGTACGCGTGGTGCTGTTCCCGTTCAAGACCGTCGGCTACGCCGTCCTCGCGTACCTGGTCTACGGCCTCGTGACCGAACTCACGGGGCCGTCCGGCCTCGTCGGGGGAGCCGTCGGGCTCTTCTCGTGTGTGTCGTGCACGCTCCCCGTCGCCGCCGCCGTAGTCTCGGGTCTCGTCGGCGGGACGGTAGGAGCGGTCGGAACGGCGACCGGGACCTGGTCGTACGACCTCTCGACCCTGGCGTACGTCGTTTCGGTGGGGCTGCTGGCGTGGCGGCCGTCGTTCGCGACGTTCGCACGCGGGCGGGAGTGAGCACCACCGGCCGTGTGGGTCAAGTCGTTCGCGCGCACAGGGGCAGGTATGGACGCTCGAAGCCTCGCGAAGGCCGCCGGTGTCGGCGTCGCCGCCGCCGGGAGCCTCGCGGCCCTCAACCGCCTTCTCACCCAGCCCGCCGACTCGCTCGAACCCCCGCTCGCCGGCGTGCAGCGGACGTACCGCTGGCGCGGGATGGACGTCGCGTACACCGAAGCGGGGCCCGAGGACGCCCCGACGGTCGTCCTCCTCCACGGCATCAACGCCGCGGGCTCGTCCGGCGAGTTCCGGACGGTGTTCGACGACCTCGCGACCGACTACCACGTCGTCGCGCCCGACCTTCCCGGGTTCGGCCGTTCGGACCGTCCCCCGCTCCAGTACTCCGCCGCACTGTACGAGGACTTCGTCGCCGACTTCCTCGCGGAGTACGACTCCCCGTCGGTGCTCGTCTCCTCGCTCACTACGGCGTACGTCGCCAGCGCGCTCTCGGACCCCTACGCCGACGTCTCCGTCTCGCGACTCGTCGCCGTCTGTCCCACCGCCATCGCCGGCCCCGACCGGCTGACGTGGCTGCGCGAACTCGTCCGCGCGCCGCTGGTGGGGACGGCACTGTTCAACCTGCTCGCCTCGAAAGCCTCGATTCGGTACTTCAACGCCGACCACGGCTACTACGATATGGACAGCGTGTCCGACGAGTGGATGGCGTACGAGTGGGAGACCGCCCACCAGCCCAACGCTCGCTTCGCGCCCGCGTCGTTCATCTCCGGCTTCCTGAACTCGGAGGCCGACCTCGGCGCGGCGCTCTCGGGTCTCGACGTCCCCGTCACGTTCGTCTGGGGGCGGGAGGCCGACATCACGCCGCTCGCGGACGGACGTGACCTCGCCGACGAGGCCGACGCGCGGCTGGTCGTCATCGACGACGCGAAACTGCTCCCACACGTCGAACACCCGGCGGCGTTCCTCGACACGGTGCGAGAGGCGCTGGCGGCACCGGCGTGAGCGCCGACTGCGTCCGCACCGGCGTGTGACGGCGACGAGCCGACTATCGCGGGTGGAACGTCAGCATCCGGTTACCCGTCATCGTGTTCCGCCCGACCGCGAGGCCGACGCGCATCCCGACCTCGATGTCCTCGGCGTCGGCGCGGACGATGCCCGTCACGCGGACCGGGCCGAAGTCGACGACGGCGGTCGTGTACGGCGCCTTCGACGAGAACGATGGCGCGGCGACCTGGGTCGTGGTGAACGTCTCGACGGTCCCCGACTCGGGGAGCGGTTCCTCCGACAGGTCGACCCCACCACAGTGTGGGCACGTCCGTCGCGGGGGGAGCGAGCCGTGACCGTTCGCACACGCGAGGTAGTACGGCTCACCCTCCTCGACGGCGTCGAGGAGGTCGTCGTAGCCATCGTCGCGGGCTTTCGATTTCATACGTCCACCTCCTCTAGGACGTGGACGACCGCGCTCGCGACGGTGCCACCCGCGTTGTGTGTCACGCCGACGCGCCCGTCGACGTACTCGCTGTTGGGGTGCGTCCCCGTGAGGAGGCGGAACATCTCGACGACCTGCGAGGCGCCCGTCGCGCCGACGGGGTGCCCCTTCGCCTTCAACCCGCCCGAGAGGTTCACCGGGAGCGACCCGTGCTTCGTCGTCTCGCCGTCGCGGGCGGCCGAGACCGCCTCCCCGGGCTCGTAGAAGCCGAGCCCTTCGAGCGCGAGTACCTCGGCGATGGTGAAGCAGTCGTGAACCTCGACCGCGGCCACGTCGTCCGTGGAGATACCGGCGTCGGCGTACGCCTCCTCGGCGGCGCGCGCCGTCGCGGGCGTCCGGTTGAGGTGTTCGCGGTCCTGGAGCGCGATGTTGTCCCCGCCCTGACCGGTCCCCGTGATGGCGACCGGAGCGTCCAACCCGTTGGCCTCGGCGTACTCCTCCGAGACGAGAATCACGGCCGCGGCTCCGTCGGTGATGGGACAGGAGTCGTACAGTCCGACGGGGTCGGAGATCATCGGCGCGTCGAGGTGGTCGTCGACGGTGATGGCGCTCCGGTACTGGGCGTACTCGTTCGGGAGGGCGTGGTCGTGGTTCTTGACCGCGACGTGGGCGAAGTCCTCCCGCTCACCGCCGAACTCGTTCATGTAGGCGCGCTGCATCAGGGCGTAGGCGCCCGGGAACGTCATGCCGGCGCGGACCTCGTACAGCTCGTCGGCGGCGATGGCGAGGAACTCGGTCGTGTTCTCCGTCTCCTGGTTCGTCATCCGCTCCATCCCGCCGGCGAGGACGACGTCGGCACGGCCGGACCGGATGGCGGAGATGCCCGCCCGTACCGCGACACCGGCGGAGGCGCAGGCGTCCTCGTACCGGGTCGCGGGACAGTTCAGCCCCGCCGCCTCGGCCATGATGGGGCCTTGATGGCCCTGGCGCTCGGAGAGTTCGCCCATGAAGTTCCCGTAGGTGACTTCGTCGACGTCGTCCCGCGGGACGTCGGCCTGTTGACGGGCGCCCAGGGCGGCCTCGGCGAACAGGTCCCGTCCCGTCCGGGTGGGGTGACTCCCGAAGTGAGTCAGTGTTGCTCCCGCGATGCGAACGTTTGTCATGCACGAATATACATGTGGTTGTGAATAAAACGCTGTCGATGGCAGAAATCCCCACGTGACGGTGCTCTGAACCATCATACGTATCGGAATGGATTCTCGTGGTCGGTTTCAATGGTTCGAAGAGCGAAGTATAGCGCGTGCGGCAGCACCGGCGCTCGGCGGGGTTCTCACCCACAGAGCCCCGCTCAGTGGTGTGTCCTCAGATTCATGACGCGCATGACACGACCGGACGCGGCGAGTGACCGAAACGGTTTCCGGGCGGCCCTGCGACGTCCGCGCATGACCGAGTGGATCGGCGACACGTTCACGAGCGACGTCGGATGGTCACACCTCGAACGACTGGTCGACATCGGCGACCGGATGGCCGGCTCGAAGGGGGAACACAGGGCGCTGGAAGCGACACGCGAGGCGCTCGCGGACGTCGGCGCGCGCGACGCGCGGGTCGACTCGTTCCCGGTTCAAGGCTGGGTCCGCGGCGACAGCGCGGTCGTCGCTGGCGACCGCACACTCCCCTCGATTGCCCTGCCGCGAAGCCCGAGCGCGAGCGCCACGGGGCGGCTCGTCGACCTGGGCGACGGCCTCCCCGCGGACTTCGACCGGGACCTCTCGGGCGACGTCGTCCTCGTCTCCTCGACCGTCCCCGACCACGTCGACCGGTTCATCCACCGCCGCGAGAAGTACTACCGGGCGGTCGAGGCCGGGGCCGCGGCGTTCGTCTTCCGCAACCACGTCCCGGGCCAACTCCCGCCGACGGGGAGCGTCGGCACGGAAGACGCACCCATCGGCGACATCCCCGCGGTGGGCGTCTCGAAGGAGGTCGGCGCGCAGTTGGCCCGCCGGGACGCGGACACCGCGGTGACCGTCCGGGTCGACTGTGAGGTGCCCGAGGCCGAGAGCGGAAACGTCCACGCCGACGTCGGTCCCGACACCGACGCTGCCGTCTACCTGACGAGTCACGTCGATGCCCACGACATCGCCGAAGGTGCGCTGGACAACGGTGCCGGGACGGCGATGGTGGTCGAAGTCGCCCGCGTCCTCACAGAGCGGGCGGACGACCTCGACACCCGCGTGCATCTGGCGTGTTTCGGCAGCGAGGAGGTCGGGCTCGTCGGGTCCGGTCACGACGCGGCGACGGCCGACGACGTCCGCGCGGTCTGCAACCTCGACGGCGTGTGCGCGGGTCGCACGCTCAAGGCGCACGTAGGCGGGTTCGACGGGGTCGGGGAGGCCTTCGAGCGCGTCGGCCGACGGTACGACCACCCCGTGACCGTGGTCCCCGAACACCTCCCGCACTCGGACCACTGGCCGTTCGTCGCCCGCGGGCTGCCGGGATGTATGGTCTCCGCCGAGACCGGCGACCGGGGGCGTGGGTGGGGCCACACCGAGGCGGACACGCTCGACAAACTCGAAGCGCGCACGTTCCGCGAACAGGCGGTCCTCCTCGCCGAGGTCGTCGTCGAACTCGCGCGCGCGGACGCCGACCTCGAAGCACTCCCCGGCGAACAGGTCGCGGCGGCACTCGAGAGACAGGGCGAAGCCGAGGGGATGCGCCTGACCGGCGACTGGCCGTTCTGACCGGCTCGCCGCCGAGACCGCAGAACCGCGGAGACTTTTATCCGTGCAGGCGAAGCGAGGACCGTGATGTGTGCGACGCGCACGGAGGCACGCCGATGTCGGTGACGGTCGCCGTTCGCGGCACGGAGACCGGCGACTCGTTCGAGGAGGTGCTCCACGACAGCGGCGTCGTGCTGGCCGACCGCGAGACGGCGGCCGACCTCGTGCTCGCTGTCGGCGACGTCGCACTCTGCTCGCTGGCCGACGACCCGGCTCCGGTGCCGGCGCTCCCCGTCGCGACGAGCGTCGGCCGGCACGGCGTCGCGCGTGAGGCGGTCGGCGACGTCCTCGGCGGCCTCGCCCCGGCCGCGCTCGACGGGCGGGTCGTCCCCCACCCGGTCCTGTCCGCCGACGTCGCGGGTGACGAGGCGCGAGGGCTCTTGGATGTGGCGCTCGTGACGAGCGAACCCGCCCACATCTCCGAGTACACCGTCGCGGACGCGTCGGGGGTGCTGGGGTCGTTCCGAGCCGACGGCGTCGTCGTCGCCACACCTGCTGGGAGCGCGGGCTACAGCCACGCGACCGGCGGCCCGCTCCTCGCGGCCGACACGGGCCTCGCCGTCGTGCCCGTGTCGCCGTACACGACGAAACCGCGCACCTGGGTGGTCGACGACCCCGTCACGCTCGACGTCGAACGCGACGAGTCACCCGTCTCGCTCGTCGTCGACGGACGCGCGAGACGGCAGGTGACCGTCGACGAACCGGTTCGGCTCACTGTCGACCGGACGGTCGACCTGCTCCGCCCGCCACTGCCCGCCGATGGTGCGCGTCGATTGGAAAAACTCTAATGAGTACCTGCCCGAACGTCGGGTATGCAACCGCTTCAGTTCCTCGTCCCGCTCGACCCGCTGGTCGCGGCGGAGTCGGTGGTCCCGTTCGTCGTGCTCGCGCTGCTACTGGCGAACATGGTGACGCGTCTCGTCGCACACAGCAAACACGTCGAGCAGGCGAAAGCCAGCGACGACGCCGAGCTCTCGCGGTGGATGCCACACTCGATCACGACGGTGCTTCTCATCCTGGCGTCGTTCGCCTTCCTCATCGTCGCACCGCACGGCGGCATGGTCATGGCCGTCCTCGTGCTCGGGGTGTTCCTCGCGGACTTCTTCGAGTTCGAGTCGCGCAAGGTCGAAGCCCGAAACGAGATGACGATGGAACGGCCAAAGGCGGCGGTCACGGCGTCCCTCGTCGCGCTGCTGTACGCCGGTTACCAGACCCTCTTCTTCATCGTCGAGCCCATCTGGACGTCTATCGTCTGAGACGGACGGCTCGACCTCCTTCTCGCGGTTGTCCGACGCAGTAGCCACGAGCGACCGGAGAGTCTCTCGGCGCGCGAGCTCAGTGGCGCGTCGCACACGCGGCCCTGCCGAGACGACGCGCGTGTTCGCGACGGCGACACCGCGACCCATCACCCGAGGAGTGCGCGCTCGTCGGACACTCCCCGGGAGGGCCGTCGTTCGCGCACCGAGCATCGAGGCACGTGTGTCGGGGGCGGCTCGGGCTGTCGGGCGTCCCACCGACACCGGTGCGGTCGAGCGCGAGCGAGCCGGGTTGCCCGGGAGACTGTACTCGGGAGCCGAGACACGACGCGGTGTGCGTCGTCCGCGCTGTGCGAAGCGAATAACGGCAAGCAGTAGAAGACCGTGCAGGCGTTCGTTATCGCTACTCGGCGCGGCGGTTCTCGACCGCCTTCCGAAGCTCGCGAGCGGCGGGGATGAGGACCCAGAACGCCAGCGTGCCGATGAGGGTGAACCAGAGGAAGACGTCCATCAGCACGATGCCGAGCGCGTTGAAGATGTTGTCCCCGGAGACGGTCACCGGTGCGATGAGCTGCCGGGTGCTCTCGAAGCCGGGGGTCCGATACCAGCTCGCGAGGGTCAGCCAGGCGAGTCCACCACCGGTGAAGATGCCGAGCCCTTTGATGAATTCGTCAGCCATTGTTTTCACCTTCGCCGGCGTCCTCTTGAGACTTTCCCATCCCTTCCGCGCGGAAGCGGGTCGACACCGTGTAGACACCGGCTCCGAAGGCGATGACGAGCAGGCCGACCACGGCGAGGACGGTGCTCAACACGCCTGTCGGGACCGACAGCCCCACCGCACCGAGTATCGCGATGATGATGGCTCTGAGAAAGCTCACCTGAAGCGTCGCGGCGTCGAGGAGGAAGAAGCCCGCGACGACAGTGACGACGGCGATGAGCGTCGAGAACACCGTGACGGTCTTGTACAGCCGCATCGGCACCTCGACGTCGCGGCGGCCGCGGCGACTGGTCCCCGACTCGGACGTGGACGTGGCGGACCGGGCCGACGCGGTCGTCGTGGTCGTGTCACTGGACGCGTGTGTGGTGTCTGTGTCTGTCGTCATCGTGGGGTACCGGCGAGAACGGGTGAACGGTCGTAAGTCGTGCTGGATGTCGATTCCGGGCGTCTGTTACTTCGGCGGGCGGAGTCGGTAGTACCGACGGTTGAGGTCGTACATGTACCCCTCACGCATCGTCTTCAACACGGCGTAGGTGACGACGCCGGCGACGATGGGCAGGAGGAACGTCAGGTCGAACAGCAGGTTGAGGTTCATCGGCACGAGGTTCTGTACGGCCAGGATCGAGATGGTGAAGGCGAACACGATGCCGAGCACGCCCACGGCGGCCCAGAACGGCTGCTCGACGGGCCGTCGCGCCGACCCCTTGTTCAGGAAGGGGACGATGGCGACGAAGCCGACGACGACCATGTTCGCGAGGACGCCGTACGTGCGGTCGGCCATGATCTTCTGCCCGCCGAGGATGGCGAGTTCGGGGTTCAGCGGGTTCAGCTTGAGCAGCCCGAACGACCAGTAGAGGTACCAGTCGGGGAGGATGATTGCCGGGGTCGACGACGGGTTGGCCGGCGCACCGATGTGTGGCGGCATCGTCGCCGAGAGGAACAGGATCATCCCGACGAAGAACGAGGCGATAGAGAGGTTTCGGATGACCTCGTGGGGCCACGTCGGGAAGCCGAGCACGTCGCGTTCGACGTACGTCGACTCCTGGCGGAGGTCCTGGTCCTCGCGGCGAGCACGCTCGAAGTACTCGTAGGTGAGCCGAGAGAGACCCGTCTTGCGGGCCTTGCGCTCGCCCCACGAGGGCGTCTCGTCGTCCGGCGGGACGGCGAGACTGCCCGAGCCGTCGGTCATCGCTTCCTGTGCGTTCTCGTTCTCGGGGTCGGTGTCTTCGTTGCTCATTGTCTTAGTGTGGCTCCGCGATGCCCTGCACCCAGACGATGCCGATGTGGATGGCGATGAGGGTCGTCACCACGAAGGGTAACAGGAACACGTGGAGGATGTACATGCGCTGGAGCGTGGCCTGGCTCAGCGTGAAGCCGCCGAACAGGAGCTGGGCGACCCACTCACCGGCGAGCGGTATCGACAGCGACATCTCGACGCCGATCTGGCCGGCCCAGAACGCCAGCTGGTCCCACGGGAGCAGGTAGCCGGTGTACCCGAACACCATCGTCAGGCTGATGAGGACGATGCCGAGGATCCAGTTGAGTTCACGCGGTTCCTTGTACGCCCCGGTGAAGTACACGCGGAGCATGTGGAGGAACACGGCCGCGACCATCACCTGTGCGGACCACCGGTGGATGGAGCGGAGCATGAACCCGAACTGCAGGTCACGCATGATGAACGCGATGCTGTTGTACGCGGTCGAGGGGTCGCCCGTGGTGGCGGGGCTGTAGTAGAAGCCCAGCAGGGCACCCGAGATGGCCGCGACGACGTACGCGAGCGTCGAGAACAGTCCCAGCGTGTACAGCGGGTACCAGTACCAGAACTTGTTGTCGAGGTTGTACTGTTCGGTGTGGCTCTTCGGCATCTGGAGGTTGACCCGGTAGTAGAGGGTCTCCATCAGCTCCAGGTAGTCGACGACGCGAAGCCGCTTGTCGACGTAGATGAGCCCGAGCAGGAAGAACTGCTCGACCTTCGTGAGGTCCTCCTTGGACTTCAACCAGGCTTTGTGGTCGTACTCGTCTTTCTTTTCTAGACTCATGGTTATCGCTTGTAGTATGGGTAGACCGCGCGCTTCACCGTGTCCCAGGCACCGTCGCCGAGGGTCTCACCGTCGACGTCTTCCTCACGGATGTAGAGGTCCTCCCACTTGCGCCGACGCTTCTTGACGATCATCACGTCCGGGAGGAACTCCTTGCGGTAGAGCGCGAGGATGAACGCCAGGTCGACGAAGATGACGGCGAGGACGCCGCCGAGGAACATGTTCCCCAAGTCGGTCAGGCCCCACCCGGAGACCAGTCCGTACGTGAAGAGGAACACGAACACCACCTCGATGACCGTGAGGAGGACGATGCCGATGGCGGCGGAGGTCGACTCCCGCGCCGACTCGTAGCGGTGGATGTCACCGTACGTACTGCCTGACGAGGACATCACTCACCACCCCCCGTGTTGCCCGTGTTCGGCGACTCGCCGTACTTCAGGATGTAGAAGGTGTAGATGATGGTGACGATGATGCCGAGGATGGTCGCCGAGCCGACCCAGTGGGCCTGAATCGCGACGCCGAGTTCCTCGAGTTCCTTCTCGCCACCGCCACCGCCGACCGAAACCGTCGGAACATCGCCACCGACGGCGACGGCACCGAGCATCCCGAGCGCCTCGTGCGGGGAGCAGTAGTACTTCGTGATACCGGCCTCCTCCTCGGAGAAGGTGTGTTCGAAGGTCGTCCCGGCCTCGGCCACGGGCGCGCCGCTGTCGAGCGACGCCGGTCCCTCGCTGGCGACGACGTTGTGGCCACCGCCCTCGCCGGTCCACTCCCAGATCACGGTCGTTCCAGGGTCGATCCAGATTCCTGCCGGTGCGAACGCGAGTGCGCCGCCGTTACCGCTGGCACCGACCTCCACGGTCACTTCGCTGGTGCCGCGGAGGTCCTGGTAGCCACCGTCGATGCCGTCGAGATATCCACCCCAGTCGGGCTGGACGTTGCCACCACCACCTTCTTCCTGTGCGGCGGCGGTGCCCGCAGCGGCTGTCGCGGCGACGGACGCACCCCCGGCCGTCCGGAGAAAGTCCCGCCTGTTCATACAGATTGGGCTCAGGATGGAACGCGCTTAAACCCACCGACTCACCCGCCCCGTGGCAGGATTTCGTCCCCGTTCAGACGCCCTGTGCGCCCGCCTCTCCGGGGTCTTCGTTCCCGGGGTCGGTCGTCGTCTCGGCCGCGTCGAGCGCGCCCGTGGCGGCCCCCTCGACTCCCGGGCGCTCCGCGTCCTCGTCGAGCGGCGGGAGGAAGTCCGGTCGCTGGCCGTCCTCGATGCCGACCGCCCGGAGCCGGTTGCGGTACTCTTCCGAGCGGAACCGGTCGGAGAGCCGGGCGTTGGCGACGACGAAGAAGAGGAAGAAGCCGATAAGTAAGAAGAACAGCGCGGCGACGGGCGCGACGATGGTGTTCAGGTCGGTCGCGACCCACGCCCCGAGGAGCGCCAGTCCGCCGAGGACCTGGACGAACGCGACGACCTGCAGCATCAGGTTGCCGAACTCGCCGGACCCCTCCGGGACCTCGTCGGGAGAGGGCAGACTCACGTTTTCGGGCGGGTCGGCGACCTCGAAATCGTCCATCGAACAGAGCGCGACGGTCGGCGTGACGTCGCGGAGGACCGTCCCCTCCCCCTCGACGCTCCCGTCCGCGTAGACGATGGCGTACCCCTCGTCCGAGTAGGCGACGAGCCGCGGCTCGCCCTCGGCGGTGTACCGCTCGACGATGGCGAACACCTCCCGCATGGCGATGCGGTTGTACAGCTCCTTTTCGACCCGGTCGAGGAGCTCTGGACCGACGATCCACGAGTCGGGGTCGAACGCGGCCTCCCACTCGTCGACCGTCATCTGCGCCATGTCCTTCGGGCCGAAGTTGTCGAAGTCGTACTTCGCTTCGACCTCGCGCCTGAGGGCTTCGAGTTCCGCGTCCGCGTCGGCGTCCGTGTCCTCCTCGGTCCCGCTGGAAGGCTCGGGCTCGGTCGTAGCCGCGGCCGCGTCGTCGGTGTCGCCGTCCGGAGCCACGTCGTCCGGCGTCGCCGTGGCTCCGGGAGGCTCCTCACCCACCTGCTCGTCCGAGGCGTCGGTCATCGTCTCAGATTGGGTCTCGGCCCCGTTAAGCGGTTCGCTCCACCGTGGGTGTTCCCGTGAGCGGCTCGACCACGGCTCACCCCGCGGGGCGAAACCGTTGATTGCTCGTGGAGCGTACGTCCCGCATGACGGATGCAGTCCTCGTCCTCGACATGTTGAACGACTTCGTGACCGGCGAAATCGCCGCCGAGCGCGCCGAGCGCATCATCCCCACACTGCGTGACGACCTCCTCCCCGCCGCCCGCGAACACGGCGTGCGGGTCGTCTACGTCAACGACGCCCACCGGCCGGAGGACTTCGAGTTGAAGATCTGGGGCGAACACGCGATGCAGGGGACCGACGGGGCCGCCGTGATTCCCGAACTGACCCCGGCTCCCGAAGACGACGTGTTCGAGAAGCGGTTCTACGACGCCTTCTACGAGACCGGGCTCGACCAGCACCTCCGGAGTCTCGGGGTCGACCGCGTCGTCATCACGGGCCTGCACACGAACATGTGTGTCCGACACACCGCGGCCAGCGCGTTCTTCAACGGCTACGACGTCGCCGTTCCCGAGGACTGTGCGGACGCCTTCACCGAAGCGGAGCACGAACAGGGACTGGAGTATCTCGAGTACGTCTACCACGCCGAACGGACCAGCGCCGCAGCGCTCGTCGACGGGTGGACAGACGGCGACACCGTGAGCTAATTGGGAGGCCAGGCGGCGCGACCGGCGTGTGAGCAGGGGAGGCCGACGAACAGACATATGCGACTGGCGCGACGCACGCCGAACGGTCCCCATGTTCGAGTTCGAAGAGCCCTACCAGCGCGACCTCGCTCTGGTCGGTCTCGGTATCGGCGTCGTCCTGCTCTGTGTGGGCGGCGCGTTCGCGTACCTCTCACTCACGACGCACAGCGCGACGTACCTCAGCGTCGAGGAGACGGACATCATCTACCCCCGCGAGGAGGTCGTCGAATTCGACGCGCTGACCCCGGCACAGCAGCGCGCGTTCGAGGCCGCCCTCGCCGACGAGGAGAACCGAGAGGAGGTGACAGAGGTCAGCACCGAGGTCTGGACCGACCACCGCGCGGTCAGCTATCGGGGCGACCTCTACGAGGTCTACGTGCTCTCTGTCAACTGACTCCGCTCACCCGCCACGCTCTGCAGCGCCGCCACCGAGTCGGACCCTTTACACCCCCACCCGCCCTAGCCTGTCCGATAGCAATGGCAAGCGAGACGACGTACGCCACGATCGCCGCGCTCCTCGTCACGACGAGCCTGCCCTTTTACCTCTACGGGGCGAAGATCATGATCGACGCCGAGACGGTGACGTGGAACGTCCTCGTCCACCATCTGAAGTTTATCGTCCCCGGCCTGGTGCTCAACACCATTCCGGTCGTGACGTGGATGATGCCCCGACTGCTCCAGCAGTTGAACGGCCTCTCCGCGCTGCACGCCATCCTCGGCCTACAGGCGTACGCGATGCTCGTCTTCGCGCTCACTGGCATCGTCCGCATCTTCCAGGCCAAACACCAGGCGAACCTCTACCGCGACCCCGACCCCGACGTCGACCTGGACGAACTCCACGAGAACATGGGGGCGTGGCGCGGCAGACTGCGAGTCGGCGTCTTCGGCTACGTGCTGTTCTGGTTCGGCGCGTGGCTGCTGGGCCTGTACCGGTTCGCGACGGGGTACGTGTTCGGGCCGGGGCTCTGAGGAGGATACCTCGAGCACGTTGACGGCGTGGTTCGCTGTTCCGTTGCGGAGACGACCAGCACAACGACGACCACGCGGTGCACGGACGCGGTGAGGCCACACCCTCCCCAGCCGATTCGCTCCCTCACTCACTCCGTTCGTTCCGTCGCTTATCCCTCGCGCGTGTCGTCGCGGACGGAGCCGCGACCGTCACGCGCCACCGCCGCATTCTGGTGGCGGCCGGCGCGCGAAAACGAGTGCAGCGAGCGAACGCGCGAGGTCTTCGTGAGCCTTGTCGAACGAATGGCTTGGTGCGACCCCGTCGCCCCAGTGGGGCTGTACTCGCGCCTCAGTGCGCGAGTACCCGGCTGAGGTGGCTTGAGGAGTACACCGCCCTGGCGACTCCGCGGTCTTCTCGTTCTCAGGTCACCACGCCTCGCCGCTTGCGAGGTCGACGTCGTGGTCGAGTTTCGAGGAGGGACAGACGTCTTCGAGCACGCACTCGTCGCAAGAGGGGTTCCGCGCGTCGCAGACGGCCCGGCCGTGGCTGATGAACAGGTGCGTGAACTGCTGCCAGTCGTCTTCCGGGACGACGCCCATGAGGTCCTGCTCGATGCGCTCGGGCGTCTCCTCCGTGGTGAGGCCGAGGCGGCGCGAGAGCCGTCTGACGTGCGTGTCGACGACGATGCCCTCGACGACGTCGTGGCCGTGCTGGAGGACGACGTTCGCCGTCTTCCGGCCGACGCCCGAGAGGTCGGTCAGCGCGGACATGGTGTCGGGCACCTCGCCGCCGTGCTCGGCGACGAGTCTCTGCCCGGTGGATTTGAGATAGCCCGCCTTGTTGTTGTGGAAGGTGATGCCGTAGATGTCGGCTGCGAGTTCCGCCTCGTCGGCGTTCGCGTAGTCATCGGCCGTGCGGTACTTGTCGAACAGTTCCTCGGTGACCTCGTTGACCCGCTCGTCGGTACACTGCGCGGAGAGGACGACAGCGACGAGCAACTCCAGTCGGTTGGAGAAGTCCAGCGAGATGGTCGTGTCGGGGTACTCCTCGTAGAGCCGGTCGATGACCTCCTGCGCCTGGTCCTCGCGAGTGTCGCGTGGGGTTCCCATACCCGGGAGTTCCGCGGTGGAGACATGAGTGGTGTGGTTCGGGGGCGGCGGCTGTGAGCGAGTGGAGAAACGGTTTTCTCGCCCGCGACCGACCGTCGGGTATGCCCGAGACAGAGACCGAGGGTGGATTCGACCTCGACCACGAGGCGTGGCGGACGCTCGCCGGTGCCGGCGTAGGGTACGGTGTCGTGCTCCTCGCGATGTTCGTCGCCCTGTTCGTCCTCCCGTTCCTCGTCTTCCTCGCCCTCTGACGACCCACGCTCGCGTCCGTGTTCGTATGCGCATCCGCGTCCACGTCCAACTCGTGACCGGGACGCAGAGTTAACTATCCCCGGGACGAGATGGCGACGGCATGTCCCATCCGAGCCTGAAACGCCGTCTCGAAGCCGGCGACCCCGTCACCGGTTACTGGACCACCCTCGCCGACCCCGCCGTCGCGGAACTCGTCGCCGAGACGGGGTTCGACTTCGTCGTCGTCGACACCGAACACACCCCGTCGAGCCTGGAGACCGTCGCGAACTCCCTCAGAGCCGTCTCGAGTGAGAGCGCCGGTGTCGTCCGCGTGCCGTGGAACGACCACGTCCGTATCAAGCGTGTCCTCGACCTCGCCCCCGCGGGGGTGATGGCGCCGATGGTCTCCACACCGGAGGAGGCGACCGACTTCGTCGCCGCGACGCGCTATCCGCCGGAGGGGAGACGCGGCATCGGCGTCGGCCGTTCGGCCCGGTACGGGCGAGACGTCGCGGGACAGGTCGACCGCGACGACGCCGACCTCGTCCGCATCGCACAGATAGAGACCCGAGCGGGTGTCGAGAACGTCGCCGACATCGCCGCCGTCGACGGCCTCGACGCGCTCTTCGTCGGTCCCGCCGATCTCTCGGCGGCGCTCGGGTCGTTCGGGGACGACGACGAGGCGTTCGAGGAGGCGGTCTCCCGGGTGCTCGACGTCGGAGACGAGGCGGGCGTCCCCGTCGGGACGCTCGCGACGAGTACCGACGACGTCGAGCGGTGGGTCGCGTGGGGCTTCGACTACGTCATCTGCGGCGTCGACACCCTCGACCTGATTCGGGGGACGGACGCGGCACTGGCGGCGCACGAGACGGCAAGAGAGTGACCGGCCGACGAGACGGGATCTCGGCCCACCGGACGACGAGCGAAGTGGGGGTTTTCGAGCCTCCACTCGCTCCGCTCACGGAGCGAGCGTTTTACGACGAGTGGTGCGCGAGCGAAGCGCACCCGAGGCCTCCGAAAATCGGGTGTTTCGGGATGCAGAGACGGCTTCGCCGTCCCCGAGCAAAACGGAAAGATCGAGTTACGCGAACGCGCGGGAGACGTCGCCGTCCTCGTCGGCTTCGGCCTGGACCTTCTCCCAGGCACCGATGAGGTCCTCCATGTAGATTTCCGTGCGGTCGTCACGGATAGCGAACATACCGGCCTCGGTGCAGACGGCCTTGATGTCCGCCCCGGAGGCGTTCTCCGAGAGTTCGGCGAGTTTCGCGAAGTCGACGTCGTCGGAGACGTTCATGTTGCGGGTGTGGATCTGGAAGATGAGCTCACGACCCTCGACGTCGGGTTTCGGCACCTCGATGAGGCGGTCGAACCGGCCCGGACGCAGTATCGCGGAGTCGAGCATGTCGAAGCGGTTGGTGGCGGCGATGATCCTGATTTCGCCGCGCTCGTCGAAGCCGTCCATTTCGGACAGAAGCTGCATCATCGTCCGCTGGACCTCGGCGTCACCCGACGTCTTCGAATCGGTGCGCTTCGAGGCGATGGCGTCGATCTCGTCGATGAAGAGGACGGCGGGCTCGTTCTCGCGGGCGACCTCGAAGAGGTCGCGCACCAGTTTGGCCCCCTCGCCGATGAACTTGTGGACGAGTTCGGAGCCGGCCATCTTGATGAACGTCGCGTCGGTCTGGTTGGCGACGGCCTTCGCGAGCATCGTCTTCCCCGTCCCCGGCGGACCGTAGAGGAGGACGCCCGAGGGCGGGTCGATGCCCACTTCCCGGAACATCTCGGGACGTTCGAGGGGCATCTCGACGGTCTCGCGGACCTCCTGGAGCTGGGAGTCGAGGCCGCCGATGTCCTCGTAGGTGACGTCCGGGCTGTGTTCGACCTGCATCACGCGGGCGCGAACGTCCGTCTCGTTGTCGAGCCGCTTGACGATAGACAGCGAGTTGTTGACGGCGACGCGGGCGTCGGGTTCGAGCTCCTCCCGCATCTCCTCGGTGACCTCCGTCAGCGCCTCCTGGTTGTTCCCGTGCTGTTTGATCACGACACCGTCGTCGTTGATCTCCTGAACGGTGGCGACGAAGAGCGGGGACTGCTTCAGCTTCTTGTTCTCGTGCGTGAGTCGCTCGAGCTTCTGCTGGTACTTGTTGTTCTCCGCGTTCGCGTCGAGGAGCTTGTCCCGCATCTCCTCGTTCTGCCGTTCAAGAACTTCGAGGCGTTCTTCGAGCGCCTCGATCATCTCCTGCTGCGACGCAGCCTCCTCGTCGTACGGGAGGTCGACGTCGTCGACCGTATCGGTCATCACACGGCATAAGGCGCAAGGCGTTAAGAGGCTTCGGGTCGGATACATGTGCTAACCCGGCAGACGGCCGATACGACCGGTATCGCGCGCGTCTGCTCGGGGGGAATCGCCCAATCCGTCCCGCCACGTAATATTATTCTTGGTCATAAAACAGATTAACAAATATTATCACTCTGTATCCCACTACGAGTAGATACGCATGAGTACGTCGAAGGCCGTCACGAAGCAGGGCGCAGACGCGGACCGCTGGGCAGCAGTTCGAGACCTCCCACCGAGTGCGAAGCTGGTCGCGAAGATTCTCGACTACGAGGACACCCTCTCCCAGTCGCAGATCGCCGAGGAGACGCTCCTCCCGGCGCGAACCGTCCGGTACGCGCTGACGCGACTCGAGGACGAGGGCGTCGTCGAGTCCCGCTTTTCCTTCTCCGACGCGCGCAAGCGCCTCTACCGGCTGACCGTCTGAGCCTCGAACACCGGCGGGGCGCAGGGCTCGCACGTCGAGGGTGAGGTCCCCCCGGCGTTCAAATACGAAGCCGCAGCCATCGCGGTGCATGGACACCCAGTCGACTCGGGAGACGAAGGACGCACTGTCCGCGTTCGTGGCGGGACCGCAGGAGTCCGCCGAGCAGGTCATCGACGAGGCGACGGCCTCGCTCGACTCCGTCGGGACGGCCGCCCGGTTCCTCGCGGACGACGGCGAGCGTCGGCTGGCCGAGGCGGTCGTCCGCGCCGTCCGCGACGACGACTGGGAGGCCGTCGACCGTGGGCGGGAGACGCTGGAGACGCTCCGGGAGTTGACGGCGGCGCTCGCGGGCGAAGCCGCCGGGAGAGAGGGGTCGTGGTCCGACGAGTGAGCCCGCGAGCGTTCCACTTCCACCCCGCTCGCGGAACGGTTTTAGGCGGCCGTGGCAAACGTGGGTGCAGATGAGACGAGGTGACAGATGACCCGAGTCATCCACACAGGCGACACGCACCTCGGGTACCAGCAGTATCACTCGCCGACGCGTCGGCAGGACTTCCTCGACGCCTTCGAGCGCGTCGTCGACGACGCCATCGAGGACGGGGTGAGCGCCGTCGTCCACGCCGGCGACCTCTTCCACGACCGACGGCCGGCGCTGCCCGACCTCCTCGGAACGATTTCGGCCCTCCGACGGCTCGCGAGCGCTGGGGTGCCGTTCCTCGCGGTCGTTGGGAACCACGAGTCGACCCGGGGCGGCCAGTGGCTCGACCTCTTCGAGCAGTTGGGACTCGCCACGCGCCTCGGTTCGGCACCCGTCGTCGTCGACGACGTCGCGTTCTACGGGCTGGACCACGTGCCCACGTCGAAACGCGCAGCCCTCGACTACGCCTTCGAGCCACACGACGCCGACTTCGCGGCACTCGTCGCGCACGGCCTCTTCACACCCTTCGCCCACGCCGACTGGGAGACCGAGACCGTGTTGGACGAGGCGACGGTCGACTTCGACGCCGTCCTCCTGGGCGACAACCACGCCCCGGGGACCGAACGCGTCGCCGACACGCCGGTGACCTACTGCGGGTCGACGGAGCGCGTCTCGGCCGCAGAACGTGATGGCCGCGGCTACAACCTCGTCTCCTTCGAGGACGGGACGGTGGACATCCGCCGACGCGCGGTCGAGACGCGGCCGTTCGTCTTCGTCGAGGTCACCCTCGCCGAGGGGGAGGGCGGAGAGCGGGTCCGCGAGCAGGTCCGCCAGTACGACGTGGAGGACGCCGTCGTGGTCGTCGAGGTCACCGGCGAGGGCGACCCGGTCACCCCGGCGAGCATCGAGACGCTGGCGACCGAGAACGGCGCACTCGTCGCGCGCGTCACCGACCGCCGGGAGTTCGAATCCCCGGGTGAGTCGGAGACGGCTGTCGACTTCGCCGACCCCGACGCCGCCGTGCGCGAGCGGGTGGGTGACCTCGGGCTCTCACCGGCGGCGCTCGACGTCGACGACGCGGTCAGGGGAGAAGTCGCGGACGCGAACGTCCGCGAGACGGTCAAGCGACGGGTCAGAGCGCGACTCGACGAGGGCGTCTCGAGGTTCGAGCCCGCCGACGGCGACGCGGTGGACGGAGCCGGAGGCGAGCGCGACAGGGCGACGACGACGCGCGCGACCGGCGACGGAGACGAACACGAGCGTGACGAGACGGTGACGGCGGAGCCGGAGGACCCGGCGGACCCGGCGGGCCCGACGGAACCGACTGACGGGGCTGAGACAGCCGAGACGCCCGAGACGGCCGAAACGTCGGACGGCGCTGAGGACGAAGCAGATAACGGGACGGACGAGAAGCCGAGTCGAGCGGAGTCCGCCGGCGCGAACGGTGACGGGCAGGTCTCGATGGAGGACTACCTGTGAGGTTCGACCGCGTCCGACTGGCGAACTTCAAGCCGTACGCCGACGCCGACCTCGACCTCGACGACGGCGTGACCGTCATTCACGGGTTGAACGGGAGCGGGAAGTCCTCGCTGCTCGACGCGTGTTTCTTCGCGCTCTACGGGGCGCGGGCGCTCGACGAGACGCTCGACGACCTCGTGACGACCGGCGAGGACGAGGCCGAAATCGACCTGTGGTTCACCCACGACGACACCGCCTACCACGTCCACCGACGGCTCCGCCGGTCGGGCGAGCGAATCCAGACCGCCGACTGCACGCTGGAGGGACCCGACGCGACGTACGACGGGGCACGCGACGTGCGCGACCGCGTCACCCGGATGCTCCGCATGGACGCCGAGGCGTTCGTCAACTGCGCGTACGTCCGGCAGGGGGAGGTGAACAAGCTCATCAACGCCACCCCGAAGGAGCGACAGACGATGCTCGACGACCTCCTCCAGCTCGGGACGCTCGAGGAGTACCGCGAGCGGGCCGGGCAGGCGCGCCTCGGCGTCGAGGACGTCCGGAGCGAGAAGCGCGGCGCGCTCGACCAACTCGAGACCACCATCGAGGAGTACGAGTCGCGCGACCTCCACGAGACACTGAACGCGCTCACGACCGAGCGGGAGGAACTCGACGCGAAGCTCGAACGGTACGAGGACCAGCGCGAGCGCGCGCGGGAGACGCTCGACGGGGCGAGAGCCGTCCTCGAAGAGTACGAAGAGACCCGTGAGGAACTGCAGCGGCTCGACACCGAAATCGAGGCACTCGAGTCGAAGGTGCGCGAGACCGAGACCGAGCGTGACGAACTCAGGCGGAAGCTCGGCGACGAGCGGGACCGGGTCGAAACACTCGACGAGGAGATACAGACACGCTTGGCCGAGACAGACCTCGACGAGGCGACGGCCGAAGCGGTCGCAGACAGAGCGGAGACGCTCTCCGCGCGCGTCGAGGAGAAACGAGAGGCGGCTGCGGACGAGCGGACCAGCGCGAAGGCGCTGGAGACACAGGCGGAGAACCTCCGGACGAAAGCCGAGGACCTCTCGTCACGCGCCGCCGAGAAGCGCGAGCAGGCGTCGGAGCTCGAAGCGAAGGCCGAGTCGGCGATGGAGGACCTCGAAGACCGACGCGAGCGCGTCGAGGAACTCGAAGCGGAGGCCGAGGACCTCCGGGCGGGATTCGAGGAGGCCCCCGTCGAGTTCGGCGAGGCCGCCGACCACCTGGAGGCGCTCCGGGAACGCCTCGACGCGGTTCGGGACCGTCACGGCGAGGTGGCCGGGGCGCTCGAGGCGGCCCGACGCCGCGTCGAGGAGGCCGAGCGCCTCCGCGAGGAGGGGAAGTGTCCCGAGTGCGGGCAACCCGTCGAGGGCTCGCCGCACGTCGAGCGGCTGGCAGACGACCGTGAGACGGTCGCGGAACTCGAACGCGAACTGACCGAACTCGAGGACGAGCGCGACGAGTGCGAGGCCGCCATCGACGACGCGGAGACGCTCGTCGAGCGCGAGAACCGCGTCGAGTCCATCGAGGACCGACTCGCGTCGCTCACCCAGCTAGTCGAGGACCGCGCCGAGAGTGTCGAGGAGACACATGATCGCGCCGACCGGCTCAGAGCGGAGGCGGACGAACTCGACGAGCAGGTCGAGTCGGCCCGCGAGGCCGCGGAGACGCAGGCGGAGCGGGCGTCGACGGTCCGTGAGGAGGTGTCGACGGCGAACGAGGAGATCGAGGCGCTCGAACGACGTCTCGACGGACTGGCCGCGCTCGGCGAGCGACTCGACGCACGTGCCGATGCCGAGGACGCCGTGGAACAGCTCCGCGAGCGGCGTGAGCGACTCGCCGACCTGAACGCCGAGCGGAACGAGCGGCTGACCGAGAAGCGCGAGCGACGGCGCGAACTGGCCGACGCCGTCGACGAAGAGCGGGTCGAAAGCGCGCGTGCAGACAGAGCGCGCGCCCAGAACTACCTCGAACAGGTCGACGACGCGCTCGAGGAGTTACGAACGGAGCGTGACGACGTCCAGAGCCGTATCGGGAGTGTCGAGGGCGACATCGAGCAGCTCGAACGCCTCCGAGAGAGACGCGACGCACTCGAGACGGAGGTCGGTGCGCTGGCGTCGCTCCACGACGAGACCGAGTCGCTGGAGGCGATGTACGGCGACCTCCGCGCGGAGCTCCGACAGCAGAACGTCGAGACGCTCGGGCGGATGCTGAACGAGACGTTCGACCTCGTCTACGGGAACGACGCGTACTCGCACATCCGGCTCGACGGCGAGTACGAACTCACCGTGTTCCAGAAGGACGGGACGGCGCTCGCCCCGGACCAGCTCTCGGGCGGCGAGCGCGCCCTGTTCAACCTCTCGCTGCGATGTGCCATCTACCGACTGCTCGCAGAGGGAATCGACGGGGCCGCACCGATGCCGCCGCTCATCCTCGACGAGCCGACGGTGTTCCTCGACTCGGGACACGTGTCACGGCTGGTCGACCTCGTCGACGAGATGCGCTCGCTCGGCGTCCGTCAGATCGTCATCGTGAGCCACGACGACGAACTCGTCGGTGCCGCCGACGACCTCGTCCGGGTCGAGAAAGACCCCACGACTAACCGCTCGACGGTCGAGCGCGTCGAGGACCCGACCCTCGCGGCGGTCGCGCAGGACTAGCCGCGGAGCGCGGCGACGGCCTCACGAGTCGTCTCGGTGGCTTCGTACCCCCGTTCGCCGGCCGCGTCCCGCTCGCGGATGAGGCCGGCCGCACGGAACTCCGCGAGCAGCCCGTGCAGGTCGGACTCACAGAGGTCGTACGCCGAGAGGAGGTCCCGCACCGGGAGGGGGCCACGGTCGACCAGCTCGACGAGCAGGCCGAGTGCGTCCTCGGTGTGGGCAGCGGTGACGACCCGTCGAACCGACTCGGGGACGCCACTCGCCGCGACGGTGAGGGCGGACACGCCCTCCGCCTCGGTGAGTTCGTCGTTCGGGAGGTACTGCTCGGCTCCGGTCTCGGGGTCGCGAACGAGCGTCGCATCACTCGACCGCTTCACGAGGAGATATCGCGCCCCATCTGTGTCGCGCACCGTTCGCATGAGAGAGGAGAGCCCGGCGTCGCGTTTAGCCGTTCCGCTCGCCGGCGTCGGCACAACCGGTGGGTGCTCCCGCCACGAGAGGGAGATTCGGTACGGAGCCGAGCCCACCCGGTCGGTATCGGTCGCACGGGCCGTCACCGACAGCGAACGGCGTCAGGCCACGTCGGTGAGCCGCACCGTCGTCGCCGCCTCCACCCACGCGAGCGGGTTCTCGGCGTCGAAGAAGACGACGCCACCGTCGACCTCGTATGTCTCGACGTCGACTGCGGGGTCGTAATCAGAAGCGCGATCCCGTCCGTCGGCTCGAGTGGAGTCGGACATGTATCGACACGGTATGACGTAGCATACCATAGGTCTTTCTTTCGTGACGGAAATTGTCTCAAACAGCGGTCGTGCCGAACCGGACCGCGAGAAAGACGGGGTTTTTACGCCACAGCGCAGAAGAGATGGCCATGACGCAGACGGGACTCGCGGACTTCTCTTCGCCGGCCGACGACCCCGACGAGGGTGGGGGCGAGTCGGTAGACGAGGCAGCGATTGCCGAGGCCATCGCCGGAAACGGCGGGCCGCAGGTGACGGAGGTGGTCGCGGACGACCACGCGGGGTATCCAGACGCCGACGGCGTCGTCGAACTGATGATCACGCAGGTGGACTACACCATCGAGGGGCAGGGGCGCGAGGAGTACCCCGTCCTCCACGTGTTCGGACGCACCCCCGATAACACGGCCGAACACGTCCGCGTCCTCGGCTTCGAGCCGTACTTCTACGCGCCGACGGAGACGCTCTCCGACGCGGACCTCGACCGCGACGTCATCACCCGCACCGAGGAGGGGTTCGAGAGCATCCGGGGCGAGGCGCTGACCAAAATCTGTACCCGGACGCCGCGCGACGTCGGCCAGATTCGAGACGAGTTCGACCACTACGAGGCGGACATCCTCTTCCCCAACCGCCTGCTCATCGACAAGGACGTCGGCAACGGGGTCCGGGTGCCCGAACGACGCCTGGAGTCGGGGACGATTCAGATCCCACACGAGGAGGTTCACGGGACGGACGTCGACGCCGACCTCCGCGTGAACACCTTCGACATCGAGGTCGACGACCGCAACGGCTTCCCCGAAGACGGCGAAGAGCCCATCGTCTGTCTCACCAGCCACGACTCGTACGACGACGAGTACGTCGTCTGGCACGCCGTCGCCCCCGAGGGGAACGGCGAGTCGGTCGACTCCCTGCCAGGATACGAACCGCTCCAGGAGGAGACGAACGTCCGGGTCCGGTCGTTCGACGACGAGGCGGCCATGCTCGACGCGTTCCTCTCGCATCTCGAAGAGACCGACCCCGACGTCCTGACCGGCTGGAACTTCGAGGACTTCGACGCGCCCTATCTGTTGGACCGCCTCGACGTGCTGAACCCCTCCTGCGAGGCGGACCTCGCCGTCGAGCGCCTCTCCCGCGTGAACGAGGTGTGGCGCGGCGGGTGGGGTGGCCCCGACGTGAAGGGGCGCGTGGTGTTCGACCTCCTCTACGCGTACAAGCGGACGCAGTTCACCGAACTCGAATCGTACCGACTCGACGCCGTCGGTGAACTCGAACTCGACGTGGGAAAAGAGCGGTACTCCGGAGACATCGGCGACCTCTGGGAGGACGACCCCGAGCGCCTCCTGGAGTACAACCTCCGCGACGTGGAACTGTGCGTCGAAATCGACCGAAAGCAGGAGGTAATCGCCTTCTGGGACGAGGTGCGGTCGTTCGTCGGCTGTAAACTCGAGGACGCGCCCACTCCCGGCGACACCGTCGACATCTACGTCCTGCACAAGGTCCACGGTGAGTTCGCCCTCCCCTCGAAGGGCACGGTCGAGAGCGAGGAGTACGAGGGCGGCGCGGTGTTCGAACCCATCGTCGGCGTCAAGGAGAACGTCACCGTCCTCGACCTGAAGTCGCTGTACCCGATGTGTATGGTGACCATCAACGCCTCGCCGGAGACGAAGGTCACGCCGGCCGACTACGACTCCGAAGAGGCGTTCGAGGCGAACACCTATCGCGCGCCCAACGGGACCCACTTCAGGAGGGAACCGGACGGCATCATCCGGGAGATGGTCGACGAACTGCTCGACGAGCGCGAGCAGAAGAAGGCGCTGCGGAACGACCACCCCGCCGACTCCGAGGCGTACGAGCAGTTCGACCGCCAGCAGGCGGCGGTGAAGGTCATCATGAACTCGCTGTACGGCGTGCTGGGGTGGGACCGGTTCCGCCTCTACGACAAGGAGATGGGTGCGGCCATCACGGCGACAGGGAGAGAGGTCATCCAGTTCACCGAAGAGGTGGCAAGCGGACTGAACTACCAAGTCGCGTATGGAGACACCGACTCCGTCATGCTCGAACTCGGGCCCGACGTCTCGAAGGAGGAGGCCATCGAGCAGTCGTTCGAGTTAGAGGAGAACATCAACGCCGCGTACGACGACTTCGCACTCGAGGAGTTGGGTGCGGAGGAACACCGCTTCCAGATCGAGTTCGAGAAACTGTATCGGCGGTTCTTCCAGGCCGGGCGGAAGAAGCGCTACGCCGGCCACATCGTCTGGAAAGAAGGGAAGGACGTCGACGACATCGACATCACGGGGTTCGAGTACAAGCGCTCGGACATCGCGCCCGTGACAAAGGAGGTCCAGCAGAAAGTCATCGAGATGATCGTCACCGGCGAGGCCACGGACGACATCAAGACGTACCTCCACGACATCATCGAGGAGTTCGCGGACGGGCACCTCTCGCTCGACGACATCGGCGTCCCCGGCGGTATCGGCAAGCGCCTGTCGACGTACGAGAACGCCTCTGCGCACGTCCGGGGGGCGCGGTACGCGAACCTCCTCTTGGGGACGAACTTCGGTCGCGGCTCGAAGCCCAAACACGTCTACCTCGAGAAGGTCCACCCCGACTTCTGGCAGCGTATCGAGTCGGAACGGCCCGACATCACCGAAGACCCGCTCTACATGGAGTTCAAGCGCGACCCCGACGTCATCTGCTTCGAGTACGCCGACCAGGTCCCCGAAGCGTTCGCCGTCGACTGGGACAAGATGCTCGACAAGACGCTGAAAGGGCCCATCGCTCGTGTCATCGAGGCGCTCGGGATGACCTGGGACGAAGTCAAAAGCGGCCAGGAACAGACCGGCCTCGGCTCGTTCGTGTAAGCGACTGACGGCCGCCCGAATCGCCGAATCGACCACGAACGCCCCCCACACGGTCCACCCGTGACTTCGGGCGGCCGAAACCCGGACAGTTGTCGACTCACCCGCGGTGTTTCGGGATTCCCAAAATATATTTCTCCACTACGAAGCCGAGGATAGTAAATCCGTAAGCATTATGGAGCCAACTCCCCCACTTCCGAAAGAGGAACACCAGTAACAATGGCGACACTCGAAATCAAGGACCTCCACGCCGAGGTCGCGGAAGAAGACGGCGAAACGATCCTCCGCGGCGTCGACCTGGAAGTACGCTCCGGCGAGATTCACGCACTGATGGGCCCGAACGGGTCGGGTAAATCGACGACCGCGAAGGTCATCGCTGGCCACCCCGCCTACGAGGTGACCGACGGCGAGATCCTGCTCCACCTCGACGACGACGAGTTCGGCGAGGAGATCCCCGAAGACATGAAGACGTGGGACCTTCTCGAACTGGAGCCGAACGAGCGCGCCGCGCTCGGTATCTTCCTCGGCTTCCAGTACCCCGCGGAGATCGAGGGCGTCACGATGACGAACTTCCTCCGGCAGGCGCTCAACGCCAAGCTCGAAGAGCGAGAGGAGCTCTTCGAGGGCGACGAGGGCGAGGACGAAGAGGAAGAAGAAGCCGGCTACGACACCTCGCCGATGGAGGGGCCGGCCGACGACGGCGAGATCGGTGTCGCGGAGTTCCAGCAGCTCCTCAAGGAGAAGATGGAACTGCTCGACATGGACTCGAAGTTCGCCCAGCGGTACCTCAACGCCGGCTTCTCCGGCGGCGAGAAGAAGCAGAACGAGGTGCTGCAGGCGGCCATCCTCGAGCCCTCGATCGCCGTTCTCGACGAAATCGACTCCGGACTGGACATCGACCGCCTGCAGGACGTCTCGAAGGGCATCAACGCGCTCCGTGACGAGCAGGGGACGGGCATCCTCCAGATCACCCACTACCAGCGTATCCTCGACTACGTCGAACCCGACCACGTCCACATCATGCTCGACGGTCGCGTCGTCAAGAGCGGCGACGCCTCCCTCGCCGAAGAGCTCGAAGACCGTGGCTACGACTGGGTTCGCGAGGAAGTGTACGAGGCAGCGTAAGCGGACACACATCACACACACATCATGAGTTCCGAACAAGACCACCTCAAAGAGACAGACACCGAAGCCCGCTTCGAGTTCAAGAAGGACCAGAAGTCGTCCTTCCAGGCCGAAAAGGGTCTCACCGAGGAGACGATTCGCGTCATCTCCGAGGACAAAGACGAGCCCGAGTGGATGCTGGAGCGTCGCCTTCGCGCGCTGAAGCAGTTCCAGAAGATGCCGATGCCGACCGACTGGCCCGGCCAGCCGGACCTCTCGGAGGTCGACGTCGACCAGATCGTCCCGTACATCCGGCCCGACGTCGAAGTCCGTGGCGGCGTCGACGACTGGACCGACCTCCCCGACGACATCAAGGACACCTTCGACAAGCTGGGTATCCCGGAAGCCGAGAAGAACGCCCTCTCCGGCGTGGGTGCCCAGTACGAGTCCGAGGTCGTCTACCAGAACATGCAGGAACGCTGGGAGGAGAAGGGGGTCGTCTTCTGCAACATGGACAAGGCCGTCCAGGAGCACGAGGACATCGTCCGCGAGTACTTCATGACGAAGTGCGTGCCCCCATCGGACAACAAGTTCGCCGCGCTCCACGGGGCCATCTGGTCCGGCGGGTCGTTCGTCTACGTCCCCGAAGACGTGACGGTCGACATGCCCGTCCAGGCGTACTTCCGGATGAACTCGGAGGGGATGGGCCAGTTCGAGCACACGCTCATCGTCGCCGAGGAGGGCAGCGAGGTCCACTACATCGAAGGCTGCAGCGCGCCGAAGTACTCGGCGTTCAACCTCCACTCCGGCGGAGTCGAGGTCTTCGTCGGCGAGGACGCTCACGTCCAGTACTCGACGGTGCAGAACTGGTCGAAGAACACCTACAACCTCAACACCAAGCGCGCCATCGTCGAGAAGAACGGCCGCATGGAGTGGATTTCGGGCTCGATGGGCTCGAAGGCCACCATGCTGTACCCCGCCTCGATCCTCAAGGGCCGCGGTGCGTCGGACAACCACATCACCATCGCGTTCGCCGGCAAGGGTCAGAACATCGACACGGGCGCGAAGGTGTACCACAACGCTCCGGAGACGAAGTCGACCATCGAGTCGAAGTCTATCTCCAAGGACGGCGGCCGCACGAACTACCGCGGACTGGTCCACATCGCGGACGGCGCACACGACTCCTCGACGGCAGTCGAGTGTGACGCGCTGATGTTCGACAACGAGTCCACGTCGGACACGATGCCGTACATGGAGATCAACGAGTCGACCGTCGACGTCGCCCACGAGGCCACGGTCGGCAAGATCGGCGACGAGGACGTCTTCTACCTCCAGTCCCGTGGACTGGACGACGACGACGCCAAGCAGATGATCGTCTCGGGCTTCATCGAGCCCATCACGGAGGAGCTGCCCATCGAGTACGCGGTCGAGCTGAACCGTCTGGTCGAGCTCGAGATGGAGGGAAGCCTCGGATAGATGTCCGCGACACTGCCAGCCAACATCTCCGAAGAGACGGTACGGAAGCTCTCCGAGGAGCGCGGCGAGCCCGAGTGGCTCCTCGAGACACGCCTGAGCGCTCTGGCGGCGCTCCCCGACGTCGAGCTGCCGGACGTCATCCAGACGCCCGGCCGCCGGTGGACGAACCTCGAGCAGTTCGACTTCGAGGAACTCGTCGACCCGCTCGCACAGACCGAAGAGCGCGACCTCGTCGTCCCCGATTCGGACGTTGAGGTCCTCTCGTTCGTCGACGCGCTCGACGAGTACGAGGAGGTCGTCCGCGACTCCTTCGGGTCGGTCATCGACCCCGAGCGGGACTACCTGACCGCGCTCTCGGTGGCGCTGTTCTCCTCGGGGACGCTCGTGTACGTCCCCGAAGGCGTCGACGCCGAGGACGTGAAGATCCGGACCCGGATGGAGGGTCGGTCGCTGTTCAACCACACGCTCGTCGTCACCGAGGAGTCCGCGTCCGTGACGATTCTGGAGCGGCAGTCCTCCGAGCCCTACGACGGCGAGGGGATGCGTTACTACAGCGGCCTCGTCGAGGTCGACGCCGGCGAGAACTCCTACGTCCAGTACGGCTCCTTACAGGACCTAGACGAGGAGACGTACAACTACACGCTGAAGCGCGGCGACGCCGACACGTACTCCTCGGTCAACTTCATCGAGGGGAACATCGGCTCGCGGCTCACCCGCTCGGACATCGAGACCGAACTCAACGGCGACTCCTCGGAGACGAAGATCGTCGGCGCGTTCTTCGGTCACGACGACCAGCACTTCGACGTCAACGCCCGCGTCTGGCACAAGGGCGAGCATACGACGGCCGACCTCGTCACCCGCGGCGTCCTCGACGAGGAGGCCCGCTCGGTGTACGAGGGCGTCCAGGACGTCGGCCGCGACGCGTGGGACACCTCGTCGTACCAGCGCGAGAACACGCTGATGCTCTCGGACGACTCCGAAGCCGACGCCTCGCCAAAGCTCATCATCCACAACCACGACACCGAGGCGTCACACTCGGCGACGGTCGGACAGGTCGACAAGGAGGACCTGTTCTACATGATGTCGCGCACCATCCCGGAGCGACAGGCCCGCAACATGCTCGTCGAGGGCTTCTTCGTGCCCGTCCTCGAGGAGATCGAGGTCGACGAACTCCGCGAGGACCTCCAGGAAGCCATCGCGGCCCGCCTGCGGTAGCGCTCCCGACCGCGCGTTCGTTCTTTTTTCGGGTCGAACCGCCCCGGTCAGCCGAAGCGCACGTCGTCCGGCGGCGACGGCGCGGACTCGAGGACGGCGTACACCAGTTCGCACTGGCAGGTGTCACGGCGAGTCACCCAGTCGCACTCTTGGTCGTACGTGACGACCGACGCGTCCTCCAGCGCCGGGACGTGCGTGTGGTACAGCGAGAGGTACACCTCCCGCACCTCGTCCGGGTCGATGTCCCGTAACGGGGCGTTCGCCTCACGCTCTGCCACCCCGTCGGCGAGCGTGGGGAGGCTGAGCGACGGGTGTCGGTGGAGGTAGCGAACCGCCGCGCGTCGCCGCGTGTCGGCGAGGACGGCGAACGCTCGCGTCAGCGACTCGGGGCCGAGTGAGGGGCTGACGTCCGCAGGGTCGTGCGCTGTCATGCGGGGGTCGTGTCGGCGGTTGCGGCTACGCGAAATATGTTTTTTGCTTTCTGGGAGGGTACACAAAATAGTCGGGGAGACGGGACAGTCGTCGGTTCCGACCGATTCGGGGCGCTGGCGACGGTGTCGAGCGGGACGCGCCAGTCAGGGCGAGCCCAGCGGCACGCGCTCGCCGCGGGTGTCGCCACGGAGCCACACGTAGTCGGTGGCATCCATCTCGAACGTCACGCGGCCGTCCTCGATGGTGAAATCGCCGCCACCGACGACCCTCGTGGTCGCATCGGCCGGCGCGTCGAAGTCGACGGTCACGGTCCGTGGTTCGGCCGCGAGGTTGTGTGCGGTCAACAGCGCCGTCCGGCCCTGGTCGATGCGGTGGACCCACACCTCCTTCGGCTCGACGTCGACGATGGAGAACTCGCCCGTCGAGAGTTCCGTACACAGCGTCCGGGCGTCGATAAGGCGGCTGATGCGGTTGAGGAGCGAATCCGGGTCGGGACGCTGGTCGGCGACGTTGATCTCTTGATACCCGTACTGTCCCTCGTCGATGACGGGGTGGTAGAGGTCGGCCTCGCTCGCCGTGGAGAAGCCGCCGTGTTCGTTGTTCGACCACTGCATCGGCGTGCGGACCGACTCGCGCTCGGGGAGGTCGAGGTCCGCACCCATCCCGATCTCGTCGCCCGAGAGGACGACCGGCGTGCCCGGCAGCGCGAACATGAGGCTGTGCGCGCAGGCGATGCGGTCGTGGTCGCCGATGTAGAGGTCGGCGAGGCGGAGTCGGTGACCCCGGCCGAATATCCACGAGTCGCCGTCGTCGTCGCCGAAGAACTCGCGGGCGTGCGAGAACGCGTCCCAGGGGAGTTTGAGGAGGTTCCACTCGTCGTGGTTCCGCAGGAAGTTCGCCCACTGGCCCACGTCGGAGACGTCGGGGAGCACCTCGAACGAGCGGTACAGCGGCCAGGTGTCCTTGACACCCACGGCGTAGGTCAGGTGGGCGTTCAGGACGAAGTTGAACATGAGGTCGAACCCCTCACCCTCACCGAAGTAGCGGTCGAGATGTTCGGGTTCCTCGTCGGCCTCGGCGATGAGTATCGCGTCGGATTTCGCCTCGTCGACCCACGAGCGCATCCGCTGGAAGAAGCCGATGCCCTCGTCGAGGGTGGTCGCGTTGTGCCCCTTCGGCATCATCATCGGGTGGGCGGCGTCGATCCGGAAGCCGTCGACGCCGAGGTCGAGCCAGAACTCGAGGACGTTCCGAATCTCCTGTTGGACCGCGGGGTTGGAGACGTTCAGGTCCGGCTGGAAGCCGTAGAACTGGTGGAAGTAGTGTTTGCCCGCGCGGTCGTCGTACGACCAGACGCCGTCTTCGTACTCGGGGAAGATGTTCCCACGTTTGTGCGCCGACTCGAGGTGGCTCGTCCAGAGGTAGTAGTCGTGGTACTTCGAGCCGGCGTCCTCGCGAGCGCGCTGGAACCAGCGGTGCTGGTCGGAGGTGTGGTTGAACACCATGTCGCAGAGGACGCGGATGCCCCGACTGTGGGCGGCCTCGACGAAGTCGACGAAGTCGCCGAGGGTTCCCACGCGGGAGTCGACGCCGTAGTAGTCGGCGACGTCGTAGCCGTTGTCCTCGAGGGGGCTGGGGAAGAATGGACGCAACCAGAGACAGTCGACGCCCAGGGTGTCGAGGTAGCCGAGGCGCTCTGTGAGGCCCTGGAAGTCCCCCCAGCCGTCCCTGTCGGCGTCGTTGAACGTCTTGACGTCGAGCGAGTAGACGACGGCGTCTCGGTACCAGTCGGGGTCGCCGTGCCGTGTGCGTGCCATAGCGACCTCACTGGTGGCGCACAATTAATTCACGTGGATTCACACGGCCAGCGTGAGCACGGTCACTCGTCGACAGAGGGCGGGCGCTGTGCGAGGCGGTCGAAGCGCGACTGGGCGTCCGCGGCGCGGCGGGCCGTCTCGTCGTCGCGGTAGGTGAGTTCGAAGCGGCGCTCGCCGACCACGAGGTCGAACACCGCGTCGACTCGTCGACCCGCGTCGGGGATCGCCTCGACCGGGAGGTCCAGTTGCGAGACGGCCTCGTCGTCGCGTTCGACGACGAGCACTGCCACTTCCGTCCCGGGAGCGTCTTCGAACCGGTCCAGCGTCGCCGTGTAGGTGCCTGGGTCGATCACGAGTAGCTGCGCTCCGTCACGACTCCACCGTCTGTCCGAAGCAAGGTAACCGTGTCGCCGTCGTTGTTCCACACCGGGCGGCCGGCGTCCCAGTAGCGGTCCGTCGCCGTGTCGGTCCCGTCGCCCGTCCGGACGGTCACCGACTCGCCGGGGTCGAGAGCCGTCCCCTGTGAGAACGTGTACCGCGCGCCGCTCTCGTCGGTGAGGACCCACCCCGAGAGGTCGACCCGCTCGGAACCGCGGTTCGTCACCACGACGTACTCGTCCGTGAGGTTCTCGCGGTCGTCCCCGGCGGCGTCGGCGTGAATCGTCGAAATCTCGACGCGCGTCTCGGGTGATGTCGTCGCCGCGCTCGTCGCTCCACCGCTTTCCGTGTCGCGGTAGGCGGCGCGGACGACGACGGGACCCCGAGTGTCGGGCGAGACGGGCGCGTCCACGCGGAGGTCACGTGGGCGAGTGGTCGCTGCCGCCTGCGTGGCGACCTCGAACACCGCGCCGTCACTGGTGGCGACGATGGTGCCGTGCGTCCCCGTCCAGTAGGTCGGCACCGACCGGGCGGCGAGTCGTCCCAACACCTCCTCGTGAGGGTGACCGTACCGGGAGTCGTAAGCAGCGGAGACGACGGCGGCGTTCGGCGTCGCGGCGTTGAGCAGCGCCGCACTGGTGCTCGAACTGCTGCCGTGGTGGCCCACTTTCAGCAGGGTGACGTCGAGCGCTGCCTCGTGATTCTCGACCAGGTACGGCTCCTCGGCGGGTCCAGCGTCACCCGTGAGGAGCACGCTCGTCCGCCCGAAGGCGACGCGAAGGACGATACTGTTGTCGTTGCGCTCGCCATCGGCGAGGTACGGCTGTGGGGGGCCGAGCACCGTCACTCGCGCGCCGTCGAGCGGGATGCGGTCACCCGCGAGCGTTCTGTACAGCGGGACGTCGTACTGCTCGACGGTGTCGAGGTAGCGGTCGTACGTCGCCGTCGACGCGGCGACGCCCGGGTCGTAGACCGCCCCAACACCTCGTTTCTCGGTCTCGTAGTACTCGATGACGGCCGCGTGTCCACCGATGTGGTCGGCGTCGGCGTGGGTCGAGACGAGCGCGTCGATGCGGTCGACCCCCTGCGAGTCGAGGTAGTCGATGACGTGCGCGCCGTCGTCACGGAAGTCGCCCGTGTCGACCAGAACCGTCTCACCCGCCGGCCCGACGATGAGCGTGCTGTCCCCCTGACCGACGTTGATGAAGTGGACCGACAAGGTGCCGGAGACGTTCGCCGCGGCGGCCGTCCCGTCCGATGGCTGTCCCTCCCCGTCGGGTGTGGCAGTCGCTGTGACCTCCGGGGCGGAAGACGGCGAGCCGGTGCCGGCAGTACAGCCGGCGAGGACGAGCAACCCGACGACCACGAGGACCGAGAGGGGGTGAGCACGAGAGCGCATCTCCGGAGAGAGGCGGCGAGGGGACTTGAGACTGTGGCACCTCCCGGCGCGGGTCGGCTGGTGAGAGCGTCGACACCGGGGACTCGTCGAGACAGGACCGGTCAGCGAGGGAACCGCTTAAGTCGGTCACACACTACCCCCCGAGTATGACCGTCAGGGGACGCATCGTGGAGGGTCGGCTCCCGTGAGCGTCGGGAACCGCGTGACCTCGGACCACCAACTGGCACGGCTCCTTCAGATCGGCATCGTCTTGGAGGAGGTCGTCGAGGCCCGCGCGCAACACCACACGGGAACGCTCGAAGAGCCCGACGACGAGATCGAGGCGTTGCTCGTCGAGGCGGCCGAGGAGTCGGCGCTCCACCGCGAACGACTCGAGGCCATCGTCGACGAACTCGACGTCGACACCATCCCGTTCGAGGAGGTGAACGCGCTCGTCGAGGCCCAGTACGGCCAGACGAAACCAGAGGACTTCGACGGCGTGCTGTACGACCAGCTCTGCAACGAGGAGACGGCGTACAAGTTCTACGACGACCTCATCGGTGCAATCCGCGCCAGTGACGTCCCGTTCAGCATCGACCGCGACCGGTTGCTCGAGACGCTCGTCGCCATCCGCGAGGAGGAAGCAGACGGCGTCGAAGCGGTGACGAAGATCATGGAGCGTCGCGAATGAACCCGGACGCGTCGTTCGACGACCGTGACGACGGCGCCCCGAACGAGACGACCCGCCCGCAGGAGGAGACCACATGAACACCGCAGACCAGTACGTCAAGGCGATCTACCTGCTCCAGGAGATGGAAGACGGCCCCGCGTCGACCGGTGCGCTCGCGGACATGCTCAACGTGAGCCCCGCGAGCGCCAACGAGATGATCGGCAAACTCGAAGGGAGAGGCCTCGCCGAGCACGAGAAGTACAAGGGCGTCCGCCTCACCGACGAGGGTATCATCAACGCTCGGGAGGCGCTGCAGACGTACTGCATCATCGAGCGCTTCCTCGCGAACGTCCTCGACGTCGAGGAGTTCCGCGCCGAGGCGCGCGAACTGGAACCCGTCATCGACGAGACGGTGGCAGAACGACTCGACACCATCATCGAACGCAACGCGGAGTGTCCCGACTGCTTCGACCCCGAGACCGACGCCTGTCGGTATCTCGAGATTCCGTCGGAGAACCCGGCGGATTGAACGGGACGGACCGTTACACACAGACCAGAGATTCAAGAGAGCGTGGTTTGTTACGCTGTTATGGACTGCCCGACGTGCAGTAGATCGGTTCGCACCGAAAGCGGGCTACGTCAACATCACTCGAAAGTACACGGTGAGTCGCTCCCAAACCGTACCTGTGCTGACTGCGGTGTGGAGTTCTACGATCCCAAGTCACAGCGAAAGTACTGCGATAACTGCAACCCGAACGCTGGAAAAAACAACGGAAACTGGAGGGATAGTAGAGAAACAGCAGTGTGTCGAATCTGTGAAACCCGGTTCGACTACTACCCCTCGAACAAACGGGGGGTCTACTGTTCGAGATGTGTCAAGCAGGCAGTCGGCCTCTTGGCTAAAACCCAGCACGTCCAGCGCGGATAACCACCAACTGCGAGCAGTGTGGCTCCGTCCTCCGTATTCAGGAATGGAGGAGAGCGAGGAATTCCTACGGAGTGTTCTGTTCGTCGGCCTGTTACGGGCAGTGGTTGTCGGAAAACATCGTCGGAGAGAATCATCACCAGTCGAAGGGTGGTTCTCTCGATTACGGCACTGGCTGGTGGAAGGCACGCCGCGAAGCCCTAGAACGTGACGACTATCGCTGTGTTCGTTGTGAGAAGACGGCCGACGAGTTAGAACAGAACCCCGATGTCCACCACATCAAACCAGTCCGTGAGTTTGAGAACCCCGAGGAGGCACACACACTTACAAACCTCGTCTCACTCTGTCGAAGTTGTCACTGCCTCGTTGAGAGTGATACTAGCAGCGTCACTCGTTTCAAAGGGTAAGTCTATTGTATAAGCGAGAGTACCGTTCAATCGCACACTCGCATCCGGAACAGGCGGTGACGGTGCCGTACATCGTAGAGCATATGACCGTCGGTGTCTATCGCAAAGAGTGAGTGCAGTCCCGTGGTGTAGTGGCCAATCATAATGGCCTTTGGACACGCTACTGGAGTTGACCAGGCGTGGAAGCCAGCCATTGACGGCGGTTCGAATCCGCCCGGGACTATCTTCTCCCGAAGGTACGTGAGCGAGAGGTATCCGTCCCGGAGTCGAGTCCAGACGACGAGCGAACGGTCACGCCACGAGATCGAGTCTCCGTCCCCTCGTCCGAGTCGACGCTATGTCCGTGCGGGCAACCGACGACTTCCCGGTCAGTCGTCGGCCGGTGCGGCCTCGGGTGGTTCGGTGGTGGACTTCGGGTCGATGCCACGCCGGTTCGCGTCGAACTCCGAGAGGCCGTAGACGAGTCCGACCAGCGACACGACGCCGACCGCGAGCAGGGCGAACGGCGTGATACGGGTGTACCCCCACACGAGCATCAACACGAGCGCCACGATGGCGACTGTCGTCGCGTAGTAAAACTGCGTGCGGACGTGGTCGATGAGGTCGGCGCCGGTGAAAGTCGACGACAGCACCGTCGTGTCGGAGATGGGCGAGGAGTGGTCGCCGAAGATGGCACCCGAAAACACCATGCCGACGATGGCCGCGACCATGGTGTGGCTGCCGGTGAGGTTCCACGCCACCGGAACGGCGATCGGGGTCACGATCGCCATCGTACCCCAGGAACTCCCGGTCGAGAAGGCGATGAACGCGGCGGTGAACAACACAGCGACCGGCAGAATCTCGGGAGACAGGAACTGCTCGACCAGCGTTGCGATGTACGCGCCCGTGCCGAGTCCCCCGTCTTCGACGGGCGCGACGACGTTGCCGATGCTCCACGCGAGGACGAGAATCGTCACCGCGGTCAGCATGATGCCGAAGCCGTCGATGGTCGTGTCGACGCTCTCGCTCAGCGAGAGGATGTTGTAGACGTAGCCGAGTGCGTACGTCGAGACGACCATCGCGAACGAGCCGAAGATGAGCGCCACCGCGTAGTCGGCACCGGTGACGACGTCGTACAGCGACGCGCCCGGTTCGTACCCGGTGTACAGCGCCGAGCCGATCGTGACCGAGATGAGCACCACGATGGGCAGGAAGAACGACACCAGTCGCGGGTCGTCGATGTTCGGCTTCCCGAGTTCGGCCTCGACGTCCTGCATCGGCCGGGCGTCGTCACGAGTCACCTTGCCGGTTTCGGCGGCGCGGTGTTCGGCGGTGAGCATCTCGCCGTAGTCTCGCTGACTGAGCACGATGATGCCGACCATGGCGATGGCCAGAATCGCGTACATGTTGTAGGGGATCGACTGCAGGAAGACCCCGAACGAGTCCGGAATCTCGCTCTCGGCCAGGTCGGTCGCTGCGTAGCCCGACTCGATCATCGACAGCTGGAAGGCCACCCACGAGGAGATCGCCAGCGTCGCGACCGGCGCGGCGGTCGAGTCGACCAGGTACGAGAGCTTCTCGCGGGAGATGTTCAGGTGGTCCGAGACGTCTTTCATCGTACTCCCGACGACCGCGGTGTTCGCGTAATCGTCGAAGAACAGGACCACACCGAGTATCCACGCCGCGGCACCAGCCTTGCGCTTGGTGTCGATTCGTTCGATGGCGAAGTCCCGAACGGCGTGTGACCCTCCCAACCGCCAGATCATCGCGACCGACGAGCCGAGCAGCAGCGTGAAGACGATTATCTGCGCGTGAAACACGCTCTCACCGATCGCCGCTGCGATCCAGTCGAAGGTCTGTCCGAGGCCGACCCCACCGGTGAGGATGATACCCCCGGCCCAGATGCCGACGAACAGCGACAGGACTGCTTTCCTCGTGACGATCGCGAGCACGATAGCCAACAGCGGCGGGACGAGTGATAGTGCACCAAACTCTGACATATGTACACACACCACAAGATAGTACATAAAACCCTGCCGAAATCGAGCCGATGTTTAATGGCATGGGGAGTGAGATACTCTGCATGACGGGCGTTCTGGTTCCGTTCGACGGTTCGAAGCTCGCGGTCGAAGCGCTCCGGTTCGCCTACGAGCGCTTTCCGGAAGCGGAGGTGACGGCGCTGTTCGTCGTCGACACGAGCGTCACGTACCAGCCGGAGCGGTACGTGGGCGTGAAGCTCGGCGAGATCTACGAGCAACGTGAAAAGGAGGGCGAGGACCTGCTCGAGGAGGCCGAGTCGATCGCTGCCGAGTTCGACGCCCCGTTGACGACGGTCGTCGAGCGGGGTCGACCCTGGCAGGAGATTCTCGAGTACGTCGACGACCACGACATCGACCACGTCGTCCTCGGGAGTCACAGCCGAGACTTCCTCGAGCGGTTCTTCGTCGGCAGCGTCGCCGAACGGGTCGTCGACCGGATTCCCGTCCCAGTGACCCTCATCCGGTGAGCAGTCCGGCCGACACGTGACACGCGCGGCGTCGTCCGTGGCTACTCTGTGTCCGCTTCCTCTCGCGAGGAGAGGTTGAGCCGTCTGCTGAGTCGCCGGGAGACGATTCGCTCGACCATCTCGACCAACTCCTCGTCGCCACCGTCGCTGGCGAGGTCGGCGAACAGACCGAGCGGGACGTGCCCGCCGGCCATCTGGCGGTGGCCGCCGGCGCTTCCCACGTCGGAGAACGCCTCGTCGAGGACGTTGCCGACGTGGACGCGCGAGTCGGTCGAACGGGCGCTGAGTTCGACGCTGTCGTCGATGAGGCCGAAGACGATGCAGGTCTGAACGCCCTCGACCTCCGAGAGGTAGTCTGCGGCCTGCGGGATGGCGTCGCGCTCTGTCGTCCACCCGGTGTGGCTGAGGAGCGTCGACCCGCGGACCGTCCGGTTGTCGATGGCGTCGCTGATGGCGTCGACCGTCGACTCGCTGACCGCGGGGTGGGCGAGTCGGCGCAACAGTTCGGTATCGAGGTGGCCGTGGAGCCGTTCCGCGGCCGCGAACTCGGCGCTCGTCGCCCCCCGGAGGAACGTCAGCGTCTCGCGCCGGATGGCGAACATGAGCGCCGTCGCGAGCGCCTCCGACGTCAGGAGGTCGAGTTCCGAGAGATACTCCGTCATGATGGTCGCCGTCGCACCGATGGCCTCCCGGTGGTCGACGTAGGACGCGTCGACACCGTCGGCTGTGTGGTGGTCGATGACGATGTCCACCGACGTCTCCTGGGGCACCTCGTTGTTCGCTCCGGGGCGAGAGTGGTCGACGAACGCGACGAGGTCGGCTGTATCGAGGTCGCCGACGGCGAAGCGCGTCAGGTCGAGGTCGAGGAGGTTCACGAACGCCCGGTTCTGCTGGTGGGAGATCGAACCGCTGTACAGCACGTCGACGTCCGTGAGTCCCGCGTCGTGAGCGATTACCTCGAGCGCCATGGCGCTGGCGAGGCTGTCGGGGTCGGGGTTGTTGTGACAGACGACCGCAAGCGAGTCGTGGCCCGCGAGGAACTCGGCGAGGGCAGGTCCACTGGGCATACGGGTCGGTTGGGCCGAGAGGGTCAAGGCTCTGTGGGCGCGAGACGCCGCGAACGAACGGACTGGACGAGACCGAGAGAAGACGAGCAAGCGGGAGCGCGCGTGAGCGTTCGCTTCCGTCCGACGAGCGACGTCGCGAGGCCGACACCCGACAGTCCACGGACGCCGAGCGGACGCGTCAGCGGGCGAGTCTCACTCGTCGAGGTGTTCGATACCCTGCTTGGAGACGTTCGCCTTGGTGATGACTTCGGGCATCCAGTCGGGCGCGTCGTCGGGCGCCTCCTCCTTCCAGGCCCAGCCGTGGTAGATGTGGACCTTGTCGGTCCCGCGCTCGCGAAGTCGCAAGACGGCCTTGTCGTCGACCTCGTCCTCGCTCGGCGCGGGATGGAGTCGGCGGGCCGCTTTGAGTGCCGCCTGTCGGGGCGTTCGACCGCTGAACACGCTGTCTTCGGTACCGTCCTCTTCGCGGAGCACGAAGTTCCGCTTGCCGTCTTCACGGACCATACCACCCCTCACACTGCCAAGGTTAATAAAACCACCAGACGGAACGGACCTCCACTGCGCAGTCGTGCGGTTTCTATCTGACAGTACGAGATGACGTTTTGACGGGAAACCGGGCGGCGGTGCTACGAGAGGACGAACTCGATGCGCTCTTCGCCGGTACCCTTCGTCTCCCGGCCGACGACCTCGACGGACCCGATTGCACCCGTCGACGCGACGTGAGTCCCCGCACACGCGGTCCGGTCGTACGCCGTTCCGTCCGGCCCGACGACCTCGACGATGCGGACCTCGGTGATGGAGTCGGGGAGCAGGTGCAGGCGCGTCCGCTCCGGGTCGAGCCGTCGCTCGGCTTCGCCGCGGTCGAGGACGTACCATTCGACAGGGAGGTCCGCGGCGACGAGGTCGTTCAGCCGCGCCTCGATGTCCGCGAGGTCGGTGGCCGAGAACCGCGGGTACGCACAGTCGAGGTGGGCGTGGTCGGCGTACAGCTGGTTACCGGTCGTCTCGGCGTCGAACGCTTCGAGCAACACCGCCGAGAGGAGGTGTTGAGCCGTGTGATAGCGCATGTGTGCGTACCGACGCTCCCAGTCGAGTTCGCCCACGAGCGACGTCCCGGCCGTGGGCGGGTTCCCGTCGACCATGTGGTGAATCGTGTCGCGTTTCTCGACGCCAGTGACCCGCCAGGTGGTCTCCGTGACGGGGTCTCGGAGGACACCGGTGTCAGACGGCTGGCCGCCGCCAGTCGGGTAGAAGCAGGTCCGGTCGAGCACGACCCGGTCGTCGAGTGCGCGTTCGACGTGTGCCTCGAACGTCCGCTGTCGCGTCTCGGCCAGGTACAACGCGTCGGTCATACCGGGACGGACGGGGGGCACGGACTTACCCACGTCGCTCATATCTCCGCGACACGCTGCGTCGAAACCGTCGTAACGCCTAAGAGCGGAAGAACCGTTTTGCGATGTAATGAACTATCAGAGACGATTCCGGAGCGGGAGGTGTTGCCGTGGGCGTTGAGATCCAAGAGTCGCCCGTCTCGGAGAACGCGTTCGAGGAGATGAAGGCGTTCGTGTACGACTACCTCGACGCGAGCGTCGAGAACGAGGACGACGGCGGGCGCATGCGGTGGTACCCCTGGCACAGTGCGGAGTACCGCTACAACCACATCCTCAACGTGGTCGACCTCGCCGTGCACATCGCCGAACGCGAGGGCGCTGACGTGGACGTGGTCACCATCGCCGCGCTGTTTCACGACATCGCCAAACTCGAAGCCGACCAGGAGGTCCACGCCGAGGAGGGTGCGCGTGTCGCCCGCGAGTACCTCACGACACACGGAGACTTCACACAGTCGCTCATCGAACAGGTGTGTCAGGTCGTCTCCGAACACTCCTATCAGGGGCCGCTCTCGGACGTCTCACTGGAGACGCGCTGTCTCATCGAGGCCGACATCATCGACAAGGTCGGTGCCAACGGCACCGCGTTGATGCTCCTGCGGATGGGCTACGAGGCGCGGACCCACATGGACGCTGCCGAGATGGTCCAGCGGGTCCTCGAACGCGGCAAGGACGCGTCCCGACGGGTCGAGTCCGACACCGCCGAGAGCCTCGTCCACCAGCGGCTCACCCGGGTGAAGTGGTTCCAAGAGTGGCTCGAGGAGGAGGTCCCGAACATGGACCACGAGGGCTTCGGCGAGTAGCGCGGGCGACGAGCCCTCAGAGCGTATCGAGCACGCCGAGGACGCGGGCCTCGTTCTCCCGACTGGGGCCGACGTCGCTCCCGTCACGGTCGCTCTCGCGGTGGTCGGCCGCTGTCGCGAGCATCGCCGACGAGAGCGGCGTCGACTCCCAGCCGAGTCGCGTGAGCTTCGCCGTCGACATGACGTGCGGATACGACCGATAGAGCGGGAAGTCGGTCGGCGCGAGTCCCCCCGCAGCGAGTTCCCGCTCGCCGGCGGTCACGACTTCGACGTCGGTCCCCATGGCGTCCGCCGCGAGATCGACGTACTCGCGCAGGGTGGTGAGGCGACGGTCCCCGACGTTGTACGCCTCGCCTGCGGTTCCTTCTTCCGCGACGAGTCGCATCGCCTCGGCGACGTCGGGAGCGTAGACGCGGTGCCAGACGTTCGTCCCGTCGCCGGGGACGAGCACGCGGTCGTGGTCGTGGACGCGCGCGAGCCAGTAATCCGTTCGCTCCGTGTAGTCGTGCGGGCCGTAGACGACACAGGGGCGGACCGACATCGCGCGGACGCCCTGTTCGGCGGCCTCGAACACCACGCGGTCGCCCGCGGCCTTCCGCGCACCGTACGAGTCCGGAGACTCGTCGGTCGCCTGCGCCGGCGTACAGGGCTTCAACCCCGTCTCGCCCTCGCGTTTCGGAATCACCTCGTCGCCGTACGCCGCCCCGCTGGAGACGTAGACGTACGCCTCGGCGTCGGCGAACACGTCGACCGCCGTCTCGACGTCTCCGGGATGGTACGCGACGAGGTCGAACACCGCGTCGTAGTCGACAGTCATCGCCGCCGCCTGGAGGTCGGTTTTGACCCCTCTGTCGCCCTGGACGTGGTCGACGTACTCGTGGGCGGCGAAGGGGTTCTCGTGGGTCCCGCGGGTGAACAGTGTGACGTGATAGTCGTGGTCGAGGAGGTGCTCGACGAGATGGCGGCCGATGAAGCGCGTGCCACCGATGACGAGTACGGAGTCCATACCACCCCCTGCGAACGCGGGCAGTAAAGCGTGTCACTCCTGAGGCGAGCGGAGGGAAGTAGCATCGCTCCGGCAAAGAGTGCGGACAGGTGGCGCGTCTCAGCGTTCAGGCGCTGCACGGAACGGACACACCACACGACCGCAGACGTTCCGTGGCCTCGTTCTGGCGCACACGGCCTGATGGTCTCGGTATCGGAGATAAACGTTCGGTCGAGACGAGCGTTGAGAAGTCGAGTCGGAACGAGTCGGACGCGTCAGTCGTCGCTCGTCGTCGCGACGCTGCCCGATTCGGTGTCGACTGCGGAGGCGCTCGCCTCTTCTGGGAGGTCGGTACGAACGTCGTCTCGCGCCCGCTCGGCGATGACCTCGGCGTACGCGTCGGGCATCACCTTCACGAACGCCTGGCTCACGTCGGCCCACTCGTCGAGCATCCACGCGGCGCGGTCGGAGCCGGTGTACTCGGCGTGGTTCTCGACCAGTCGGCGGAGCATCGCCTCGTCCGCTTCGTCGAGCGTGTCTTCGAGCGAGACCATGCCGGTGTTGGCCGTGCGGGCGAACGTGTCGTCGGGGTCGTAGACGTACGCGACCCCGCCAGACATCCCCGCTGCGAAGTTCTTGCCCGTGTCACCGAGCACCGCGACGACGCCGCCGGTCATGTACTCACAGCCGTGGTCGCCGACGCCTTCGACGACCGCCTTGACCCCGGAGTTCCGAACGGCGAAGCGCTCGCCTGCGACCCCGTTGATGTACGCCTCGCCCTGCGTCGCCCCGTACAGCGCGACGTTGCCGATGAGGACGTTCTCGTCGGCGACGTATGCGGCCGTCTCGGGCGTCCGGACGATGAGCTTCCCGCCGGAGAGCCCCTTGCCGACGTAGTCGTTGCAGGCACCTTCGAGCCGCATCGTCACGCCGCTGGCGAGGAACGCGCCGAACGACTGGCCCGCGACGCCCTCGAAGTCGATGCTGATGGTGTCGTCGGGCAGGCCGGTGCCGCCGTACGCTTTCGAGATGCGGTTCGAGAGCATCGCCCCGACGGCCCGGTCGACGTTCGAGATGTCGGACTGGATGCGGACGCCGCGCCCCTCGTTGAGTGCGGGTTGGGCCTGTTCGATGAGGTCGTGGTCGAGTTGTGTCGCGAGGTCGGCGTGACGCTGCGCTTCGGTCTTGTACCGCGGTCCCGGCGCGGGCTCGGCGATGACTGCCGAGAGGTCGAGATGCTTGGCCTTCGGGTGGTCGGTCTCGCGCTGGCGGAGCAGCGAGGGGCGACCGACCATCTCGTCGACCGTCCGGAAGCCGAGTTCGGCCATGATCTCTCGAAGCTCCTGGGCCATGAACGTCATGTAGTTGATGACGTGCTGGGGCTTACCGGGGAACCGTTCTCTCAGCTTTTCGTTCTGGGTCGCCACCCCGACCGGACAGGTGTTCTCGTGGCACTGGCGGGCCATCACACAGCCACCCGTGACGAGTGCGGCCGTCCCGAAGATGTACTCCTCGGCTCCGAGGAGCGCCGCGACGGCGACGTCGCGGCCGGTCATCAGGCCACCGTCGGTCGAGACCTTGATACGCGAGCGGAGGTTCGTCGCCCGCAGCATCTGGTTCGCCTCGGCGAGGCCGAGTTCCCACGGGAGACCCGCGTTCTTGATAGAGGTCTTCGGGGAGGCACCCGTCCCACCGGAGTCGCCCGAGATGTGGACCACGTCGGCGTTCGCTTTGGCGACACCGGCCGCGATGGTGCCGATGCCCGCCTCGGAGACGAGTTTGACGTTGATGTCGGCGTCGGGGTTGGCGACCTTGAGGTCGTGGATAAGCTGCTTGAGGTCCTCGATGGAGTAGATGTCGTGCAGCGGTGGCGGCGAGATGAGGCCGACGCCCGGCGTCGAAAAGCGGACGTGTGCGATCATCTCGTTGACCTTCTTTCCGGGGAGGTGCCCGCCCTCGCCGGGCTTCGACCCCTGGGCCATCTTGATCTGGATCTCCTCGGCGTTCGTCAGATACTCGGAGGTGACGCCGAAGCGGCCGGAGGCGACCTGCTTGACGGTACACTCCTTCTCCGTGTTGAACCGCTCGGGCGGTTCGCCGCCCTCGCCGGAGTTCGACTTGCCCCCGAGACGGTTCATCGCGATGGAGTTGTTCTCGTGGGCCTCGGGAGAGAGCGACCCGAGCGACATGGCCGCCGTCGAGAAGCGCGTGACGATGTCTTCGACCGGTTCGACCTCCGCTAAGGGAACGGGGTCGCGGTCGGAGTCGAACTCCAGGAGGCCACGGAGCGTCTGCAGTTCCTGGGTCTGGTCGTTCACGAGTTCGGCGAACTCGCCGTACTTCTCGTAGCTGCCCGACCGGGCGGCTTGCTGGAGCGTCCCGACGGTCTGGGGGTTCCAGCGGTGGTGCAGTCCGCTCGAACGGTTCTCGTACTCGCCGGATCGGTCGAGTTCGGGGTCGGCACCGAAGCCGACCGCGTGGCGCGTGAGGAGGTCCTCTTCGATCTGCGGGAGGCCGATACCCTCCGTGCGAATCTCGGTCCCCTCGAAGTACTCCTCGACGAAGTCGGAGTCGAGACCGACCGCCTCGAATATCTGCGCGCCCTGGTACGACTCGACGGTCGAGATACCCATCTTCGCCATCGTCTTCAGGAGGCCGTCCTCCAGCGCCTTCTTGTACGCCGCGATGGCCTCGGCCTCGTCCGCACCGTCGGGACCGGCGACGATGTCGCAGATGGTCTGGTACGCGAGGTAGGGGTTGACCGCGTCGGCACCGTAGCCGACGAGGGTCGCGATGTGGTGGACCTCGCGGGGGTCACCCGACTCGAGGACGAGTCCGGCATGGTTTCGAAGCCCGTTTCGGACGAGGGCGTGGTGGACCGCGCCGGTGACCAGCAGACTGGGTGCCGCGACCCGGTCCTCGCCGATGGTCCGGTCGGAGAGCACGACGACCGTTGCGCCCGCGTCGATGGCCGCCTTCGCGTCGTCGCGGATACGTTCGATGGCGTCCGTCAACGCGACGCCCTTCTCGTAAGTGATGTCGACGACGGCCGAGGAGACGTCGCCGTCGAGCCCCCTGATACCCGCTAACTGGGCGTCCGTGAGGACGGGCGAGTCGAGGACGAGCTGCTGGGCGTGTTCGGGGCTCTCGTCGAGGAGGTTCCGCTGGTATCCGAGCCTCGATTCGAGCGAGGTGACGAGCTCCTCGCGGATGTAGTCGAGCGGCGGGTTCGTCACCTGTGCGAACAGCTGCTTGAAGTAGGTGAACAGCGGGCGGTTGAAGTCCGAGAGGACCGACAGGGGGGTGTCGTCGCCCATCGACCCGACGGGGTCTTTCCCCGACTGGGCCATCGGCTCGATGAGATGACTGAGCTGGTCGTGCGTGTAGCCGAACGCCGCCTGCTGTGCGCGGAGATGGTCGACCCGGGCGTGGGGGAGCATGTCGCCGTCGTCGACGACGTCGGCGAGTTCGACCTGGTGTTCACTGACCCACTCGCCGTACTTCTCGTCGGTGAGCTGGTCGAACACCTCCTCGTCGGGGATGACTCGCCCCTCCGCGGGGTCGGCCATGAACAGTTGACCCGGTTGGAGCCGGCCGCGTTCGCGAATCTCACTCGGGTCGGTGTCGAGCGCACCCACCTCGGAGGCCATGACGAGCGTGTTGTCGGTGGTGATGTCGTAGCGGCACGGCCGGAGACCGTTCCGGTCGAGTACCGCGGCGACCCGGTCGCCGTCGGTCGCCGCGACGAGCGCGGGGCCGTCCCACGGCTCGATGAGCGAGGCGTGGAAGTCGTACCAGTCTTTCCGTTCCTGGGCCATCTCGTCGTCACCCTCGAACGCCTCGGGGATGAGCATCCGGAGGACGTGCGGGAGCTCTCGTCCGGTGTTGAGGAGGAGTTCGATGGCGTTGTCGACGGAGGCGGTGTCGGACTGGCCCGGGTCGTTGATGACGGGTTTCAACGTCTCCAGGTCGCCCCCGAAGGCGGGGTCGGCGAGGTCGGTCTCCCGCGCGCGCATCCAGTTGATGTTCCCCTGGATGGTGTTTATCTCGCCGTTGTGGATGACCTTCCGGTACGGGTGAGCGAGGTGCCACGCGCCGAGCGTGTTCGTCGAGAAGCGCGCGTGCACGAGTGCGAGCGTCGTCTTCACGCGCTCGTCACCGAGGTCCGGGTAGTAGTCCGCGACCTGCTCACCCTTTAGGAGGCCCTTGTACACCAGCGTCTTTCGGTCGAGCGAACAGACGTAGAAACGCTCGGCCCCGGCGACGGTGGACGTCTCGACCGCCTTCTCGACGGCGCGGCGGCCGACGTACAGCGCGCGGTCGAACGCCGCCGTCGACTGGTCCGCGGCGGGTGCGACGAACACCTGTCGAACGTCGGGTTCGGATTCGAGTGCCGTCTTGCCAAGGTCGCCGTTCTCGGTCGGGACGTCGCGCCAGTCGAGCACCTCGACGCCGTGGTCTTCGAGCGTCGACTCGACGACCGCTTCGAGCGCCCGACGGTCGTCGCCGTTCTGTGGCATGAAGACCGAACCGACCGCGTACGTCTCGGGGAGGTCGATGTCGACGACTGCCGCAAAGAACTCGTCGGGGCGCTGGATGAGGATACCCGCGCCGTCGCCGGTGTCCTCCTCGGCACCGGTGGTGCCTCGGTGTTCGAGGTTCGCTAAGAGTTCGAGACCGTCCGCGACGACGTCGTGCGAAGACCCGCCGTCGAGGTCGATGACAGCCCCGACGCCGCAGTTCGACCGTTCGTCCGTGGGGTCTGCGAGCCCCGCCGACGCGGCGTGGGTGTCTCTGTGTGGCTTGGTCATACCCCCTTGTTGGACCTCGCACTTATCAGGCTACTCATGAAGGGATAAGGGTGTGTTAATCACATATAAGGTAATAATATCAATCCCGTATCCGGCGCGGACACCATCGACGGTCGCCGAACGGGACGAACGACCGTGTAGGTCTCGGGCTGCCCGTACGCACGGCTCGGCCAGCCGGGAAGGGACCCACGGAGCGTCGACGAACCGGCGCGTGTCGGCGGCGGCGCGGGTGTGCGTCGAGCGACGAATCAGTACGACTTCGCGAAGTACGCCGTCTCGACGGCAGCCTCGTCACAGATGGCACACGCTTCGCCCTCGTGGATGGGCTCACCGGATTCGTCGTCGCCGTACAGCGGCACCATGACAATCTCGGCGGCGATCTGGTCTTTGATTTCGGTCTCACACGCCTCGTCGCCGCACCACGGGGCCTTCACGTAGCCGCCGTGACGCCCGAGCGTTCCGAGGACATCGGCTCGCGAGTCGGCCTCGCGAACGGCACCGTCGAGGGTCTCCTCGGCGGCGGCGTACAGCTTGGCGAACACCTCGTCGAGGTGGTCTTCGACGGTGTCGGCGACGTGTGCTCTCGGGACCTCGTGTTTCTCGCCGTCGGGACGGTGTGCGAGCGTGAGCGCACCGTCGTCGACCTCGTTCGGGCCGATTTCGATGCGGAGCGGGACGCCCTTCAGCTCCCACTCGTTGAACTTGAAGCCGGGGTTACGCTCGTCGCGGTCGTCGAGTTCGACCCTGAACCCTGCCTCTTCGAGGTCCGCGGTGACGCTCTCGGCGTAGTCGAGCACCTGCTCTTTGGTGTCCGACTGCCAGATGGGGACGACGACGACCTGTTCGGGGGCGATCGTGGGGGGAAGGACGAGTCCTTGCTCGTCGGAGTGCGTCATGATGAGCGCGCCGAGCGCGCGCCACGAGAGCCCCCACGAGGTGGTGTGGGCGACCTGTTCGTCCTCGTTCTCGTCCGTGTAGTGGATGTCGAACGCCTCGGCGAACGAACTCCCGAGGTGGTGGCTCGTCGCCCCCTGTACGGTCTTGCCGTCGGGCATCAGCGCCTCCACCGTCGTGGTGGTGTGTGCGCCGGGGAACTTGTCGTGGTCTGGCTTCTGTCCGCGGAGGACGGGGATGGCGAGGACGTCCTCGTAGATGGACTGGTACTGGTCGAGGCGGAGGATGGTCTCCTCCCACGCCCCGTCGTGTGTGGCGTGGGCGGTGTGGCCCTCCTGCCAGAGGAACTCCTTCGTCCGGAAGAACGGCTTGGTCTCCGTCGCCTCCCACCGCACGACGGAGGCCCACTGGTTCACGCGCAGGGGAAGGTCGCGGTGGCTCCGGACCCACTGGCTCATGTACGGTGCGATGATGGACTCGCTCGTGGGGCGGACGGCGAGTCGTTCCTCTAACTCCTCGTGCCCGCCGTGGGTGACCCACGCCACCTCGGGGTCGAACCCCTCGACGATGTCCTTCTCGCGTTCGAGATACGACTCGGGGATGAAGAGCGGGAAGTAGGCGTTCTGGACACCCGTCGCCTTGAACTTCGCGTCGAGGTGACGCTGGAGGCGCTCCCAGAGGGCATAGCCCCGTGGACGGGTGATGATGAAGCCGCTCATCCCCTCGGGGGCGTAGTTCGCCAGTCCCGCCTTCTGGACCACTTCGGCGTACCACTCGCCGGTTCGGTGTGATTTCGACTCGGTGATGCCGAGTTCCTGGTCGTCAGTCATTGGCGGTGCGTTGCGTCAGCGCCGTCTTAAAGACCCCGAACCGTTCAATCCGGGCGTCGACCACCGACCGGACCGCCCGACGCCGCCGACCCCGTCGGACGGTCGTGTACGTTCCAGTCATCCAGGGGATAGTTACTTGTTAGCAATCGACGTATGTCGAACGGGGATGTCAGCGTCGACAAACAGTCCCGAGCGGTACTCCCGCCCGGGACAGACGACGGGGAGACGACTCGAACTCTGGATACAGCCGGGGGCTCGCGAGGACGAGGCCAGTCGGCTCGTGAGACGGGCGCGGGCACTCGAGTCCGAGGGGTGCGTCGAGGCGGTCGAAGTCCGTGAGTGGGACGCCCATCAGGACCTCTCGTCACGCCTGCACAGCCACCGCGAGCAGGAGGCGCGGGTCGCGCTCCAGGCGTTCAAACGATGGGCGTGGCAACACGGCTCTGAACTCTCCGGATTCGGCGAGCGCCGCCGCGCCGGTCGCGGTCGGATGGGACCCGAGTACGTCACCCAGCGCGTCCCGCGCGTCCTGCTCGCAGAGTATCAACACGGCGTGCTGGTGAACGTCACGCCCTGTGACCGTCGGGCGCGGTGTATCTCCGAACGGCTGGCAGGGCTCGAAGCCGAGCGCGAGCAGTCCTCGCGCTCGCAACTGCTCGGTTGACGCGCCGCGTCACTCGCCGTCTTCGCCCGGGACGGACACCGAGAACGGGTCCGTCTCGCGCCAGGACCACCCGGGGAGCCGCGTCTGAAACCCCGCGGCGAGGGCCGCATCGAGGTCGTCGGCACCGGCGCTACCGTCGGTGTGCGTGAAGACGTCCGCGAAGTGGAACGTCGCCTGCGCGAGCAGCGCGAGCGGCTGTCCACCGGCGATGGTCGCCGCGAGCTCCCGGCCGAGAATCTCGTCGACCACGAACCCCGGGTAGTCGTCCTCGACGTCTAGGTCGCGGAGGATGCCGATGTAGGCGGCGACGTTGACCGCTCGCTCACCGTCGGCGAACACGGTGTCGACCTCCGCGCGGTACTGTGTCTCCGTGACGGGGTCGACGGTGACGCCGAACACCTCGCCGAGTCGTGCGCGCGTCTCGTTGATGACGACCACCACTCGCGGGGCCCGTTCTCGTGTCCACTCGTACTCGTGTTCGACCCGGTCGGCGGTGAGTCGCATGGTGGGTCGAGGTGAGGGGGGCACTTCGGGTTTGCGAAGGCTTTTATAACTCGGCGGTGATAGACCCGATTAAGCGGGTTTTCACTGCCTCTTCCCGCACCGCAGTCACGACACTGCACTACTGACATAGTCGATAATGCACTCTCTCGGGTCTCCCCTCGTCGGCACGCGCTGGACAGAGCGCCTGCCACCGCGGGCGAGACGGACGACCGCGGCTCGGGAAGAGGCGGTCGGGCCCGAACTTCAGCCGTCCACAGGATGGGCGACTGCTCTCAGCTATGAGTTCCGTAGACAAGCAACTCGATGAGTTACAAGCAGAGATCGAATCCGAACTTCCGACAGACATCTCCGTCTCGGACGTGAAGTACGAGGGGCCAGAACTGGTGGTGTACACGCGGCACCCGAAGGAGTTCGCGCAGAACGGTGACCTCATCCGGAAACTGGCCTCCAAGCTCCGAAAGCGCATCACGGTCCGGCCGGACCCCGACGTGCTCACGCCGTCCAGAGAGGCCGAAGCGCAGGTGCTCGACGTCATCCCCGAGGAGGCCGGCGTCACCTCACTGGATTTCCACGAGGACACCGGCGAGATCGTCATCGAGGCCGAAAAGCCCGGGATGGTCATCGGTCGCCACGGCTCGACGCTTCGAAAGATCACCCAGGAGGTCGGCTGGACCCCCGAGGTGGTTCGAACGCCGCCAATCGAGAGCGCGACGGTGTCGAACGTCCGCAACTTCCTCAAGCAGGAACGCGAGGAGCGCCGTTCCATCCTCGAGCGCGTCGGCCGACAGATCCACCGCAAGGAGCTCTCGAACGACGAGTGGGTCCGCATCACCACCCTCGGCTGTTGCCGCGAGGTTGGTCGCGCCTCCTTTATCCTCTCGACACCCGAGACGCGCGTCCTCATCGACTGTGGCGACAAGCCCGGTGCCGAGGGCGAAGTCCCGTATCTGCAGGTCCCTGAGGCGCTCGGCGCGGGCGCGAACACGCTCGATGCGGTCGTCCTCACGCACGCTCACCTCGACCACTCCGCGCTCATCCCCCTCCTGTTCAAGTACGGCTACGACGGCCCCATCTACTGTACCGAGCCCACGCGCGACCTGATGGGCCTCCTCACGCTCGACTACCTCGACGTCGCCTCCAAGGAGGGCCGAACCCCGCCCTACGAGTCGGAGATGGTTCGGGAGGCAATCAAGCACTGTATCCCACTCGAGTACGGCGACGTGACCGACATCGCGCCGGACGTGAAGCTCACCTTCCACAACGCGGGCCACATTCTGGGCTCGGCGGTGACGCACTTCCACATCGGCGACGGCCTCTACAACGTCGCCTTCTCCGGCGACATCCACTACAAGGACACCCGGCTGTTCAACGGCGCGGTCAACGACTTCCCGCGCGTCGAGACGCTCGTCCTCGAATCCACCTACGGCGGGAGAAACGATTACCAGACCGACCAGGAGGACTCCGAGCGGAAGCTCCTCGACATCATCAACGAGACGCACGAGCAGGGTGGGAAGGTCGTCATCCCCGCCTTCGCCGTCGGCCGCTCGCAGGAGATCATGCTCGTCCTCGAGGAGGCGATGCGCAACGACAAGATTCCGAGCATGCCCGTCCACCTCGACGGGATGATCTGGGAGGCGACGGCCATCCACACCACCTATCCCGAGTACCTCCGCGACGACCTCCGCGACCGGATCTTCCACGAGGACGCCAACCCCTTCCTCGCCGAGGAGTTCAACCACATCGACGGCGGCGAAGACGAACGCCAGGAAGTGACAGACGGCGGCCCCGCCATCATCCTCTCCACCTCGGGGATGATCACGGGGGGCCCCATCATGTCGTGGCTCCGCCATCTGGGACCGGACCCGGACTCGAACCTCGTCTTCGTCGGCTACCAGGCGCAGGGGACCCTCGGGCGGCGAATCCAGAACGGCTGGGACGAGATTCCGGTGAACGACCGCAACGACATGGGTCGGTCGTCGACCCTCACGCTCAAGATGGGCGTCAAGACCGTCGACGGGTTCTCCGGCCACGCCGACAGGCAGGGGCTGGAGAACTTCGTCAAGACGATGAACCCCCGCCCCGAGAAGGTGCTCTGCGTCCACGGCGACGAACGCTCCGTGCAGGACCTCTCCTCGGCGCTGTATCACAACTACAACATGCGGACCTTCGCCCCGAAGAACCTCGAGACGTTCCGGTTCAAGTAAGCGCGGACACGCCGGGACCGAGTCTCACCGCCGTCGCTAGGTTCAAGCCGCGGCCTTCCACACTCTCTCGTATGCGTCTCGCGCTGATCGCTCACGACGAGAAGAAGCCCGACCTCATCGAATTCGCGCAGGAACACCAGGAACTCCTCGCGACCTGTGAACTCATCGCCACGGGGACGACGGGAAAACGGCTCCGCGAGGAGACGGAGCTGGCGGTCGAGCCGAAGAAGTCCGGCCCCCTGGGTGGGGACCTCCAGATCGGGGCCGAGGTCGCGGAAGGGTCGTGCCACGGCATCGTCTTCTTCCGCGACCCCCTCACCGCTCAACCTCACGAGCCCGACGTCTCCGCCCTCATGCGCATCTGTGACGTCCACGACGTCCCGCTCGCGACGAACCGCGCGAGCGCCGACGCCATCGTCGAGGTGATGACGAGCGCCTGAACCCGACAGTACTTCTCAGAAGACTGTCCAGATACGTGATGTTTTTGTCCTTCGGGCGCGCATCCCCGCTATGGTTCCTCGCGGGTCGTCCCCGCTCTCGGGCCGGATGGCGCTCCTCGCCGCCGTCCTGGTCGTCTGCAGTGCGGTCAGCCCGGCCGCCGCCGCGACGCCCGGTTCGAAGACCACCGCGGACCGCTGTTTCCCCCCCGACGGCTGGGAGTTCGTCGTCGGAACCGAGGGCCCACAGATTCGATTCGTCCTGCACCTGTCACTGCTGCCGGCGGTCGTCGCGGGTGACGACCCGACCAACGTGACGTCGACGAACACGACGCTCGCGAACCGGAGCGCCCCGTACGCCGCCGGCGCGTTCGGCATCGAGGCCGTCGCGACGACCGGGACGGACCAGATCGTCTCGCTACAGTCCGGCGTGCTGTTCGAGGGCGTCGAGAACGCCACCGCGTTCGTGTCGAACCCCTTCGCCCCGTTCGCCTTCGTGTTCGACTACCGGCTCACCATCCCCGCGTTCGAGGGGACGACGGCCGACTCGGACTACCGCGTCAGCGACGCCCCGGTCGAAGGTCCGGTCGAGGAAGCGGCCTGTTCGCGCTGACCGCCGAAGGGGTCGTATCGGCTGTCGGATTCGGAGCCACCGGGAGGTGGTCAGGACGCCGGACGGACGCGGGCCTCACTCCCGTCGGGGTCGGTGAGTCGGAGCGTGTCACACCCCACGGTACGCGAGCGGCCGTAAAAGCTCAGTCGGCGACGTCCGCCGGGTCGCGTACCTCGCCGTCGAGTTCGTCGATTCCCACCCTGTCACACGAATCGTACAGCGGACAGGCTTCGGGGCCGTCGAGACACGCCGGTTTGCGCGCCGAGCAGTAGTCGCGCCCGAACTGGATCATCGCGGTGTGGCCGAAGCCGCACTTCTCCGCGGGAACGTCGCGTTCGAGATGCGCCCTCACGGCCTCGTGGTCGGCGTCGGCGGGCGCGAGCCCCATCCGCCGGGCGATCCGGTGGACGTGGGTGTCGACGGGGAAGACGCCGCCGCGACCGCCGGCGAAGAGCAGCACGCAGTCGGCGGTCTTCGGGCCGACCCCCTTCACCGAGAGGAGCGTGTCGCGGACCTCGCTCGGGTCGTCCTCGCGGACGAACCGGTCGAACTCCCGCGTCGACCCGTACTCGTCGAGCACCCACCGAGCGGTTCGGACGATGACCTCGGACTTCTGGTTGTACAGCCCCGCGGAGGCGATGGTCTCGGCGAGTTCGTCCTGCGGAGCCTCCGCGAGCGTCTCCGCGAGTTCGTCGGCGGGGCCGTACCGGGTCATCAGGCTGTCGTGTGCGGGTTGGCTCGCCTTGTCCGAGGTGTTCTGACTCAGAATCGTTCGCACGAGACACTCGAAGCCGTCCTGCCCGCCGTAGGCCTTCTGCCAGTACCTCGCGCCGAGTTCGTCGACGACGGCCTCCGCGCGCGTACCCGACGTTCCCTCGGCGTCGAACGTCGTGAACGCGCCACCGCCGCCCGCCCCGCCGCTGATGTTCTCGGCGGGTTCGTCTCGCTGGTCGGTCATCGGTGGAGGGGACGGACGCGACCGTAAGAAGCGTGACGACTCTCGCGGCACGTCCGACCTCCCCGTCGGGAGAACCCTTTTGCCCGGACCGCCCCAAGCGCTCGTATGGCCCTCGAATCATTCACAGTGGTCCCCCTCCAACTGGGACTGGGACTCGGAGTCGCCGCCATCGGCTTCCTCGTCCTCGTCCTCGCCATCGCCACGGTGTGGTCGATGGTCGAGATCGTCGACGCCTACGAGAAGAAGGCGCTCACGGTGTTCGGCGAGTACCGCAAACTCCTCGAGCCGGGTATCAACTTCATCCCGCCGTTCGTCTCGCGGACGTACGCGTTCGACATGCGGACGCAGACGCTCGACGTGCCTCGACAGGAGGCCATCACCCGCGACAACTCGCCCGTCACGGCCGACGCCGTCGTCTACATCAAGGTGATGGACGCGAAGAAGGCCTTCCTCGAGGTCGACGACTACAAGAAGGCCGTCTCGAACCTCGCCCAGACGACCCTGCGCGCCGTCTTGGGGGACATGGAACTCGACGACACGCTCAACAAGCGCCAGGAGATCAACGCTCGCATCCGCAAGGAACTGGACGAACCCACCGACGAGTGGGGTGTTCGGGTCGAGTCCGTGGAAGTGAGAGAGGTCAACCCGAGCCCCGACGTCCAGCAGGCGATGGAGCAGCAGACCTCCGCCGAGCGCCGCCGCCGCGCCATGATCCTCGAAGCGCAGGGTGAACGCCGCTCCGCCGTCGAGACGGCGGAGGGTGAGAAGCAGTCGAACATCATCCGCGCCCAGGGGAAGAAGCAGTCGCAGATCCTCGAAGCGCAGGGTGACGCCATCTCGACCGTGCTCCGCGCCAAGTCCGCCGAGTCGATGGGCGAGCGTGCAATCATCGACAAGGGGATGGAGACCCTAGAGCGCATCGGTCAGGGCGAGTCGACGACGTTCGTCCTGCCGCAGGAACTCACCTCGCTCCTCGGTCGGTACGGCAAGCAGCTGACCGACAGCGACGTCCAGCAGTCGGCGGGACTCAACAGCCTCGACTTCGACGCCGAGACGCGACAGATGCTCGGCCTCGACGACATCGACGAGATACTCGGTCAGATCGACGAGGCCGCCGAGATGGACGTCGAGCAGATGGAGAAGGAAGCAGAGGCGATCAAGGCCGGCAACGTCGACGCCGACATCAAGAGCGCCGACGAGGTCGTCGCCGAGGCCGACGAGGGGTCGGCGATGAGCGAAGAGGAGGTCGTCACCGAAGTCGACACCGACGGCGGCGCGCCCGACGAAGAAGACGACGAGGAGATGGAGTTCGACGCGAACCTCGAGTCCTGAGTCGGGCCTGACTGTCTCTCGCTCCGGAGAGTCATGACAACGTGGGGACGGGAATCTCATCGTTGAGACCCGAGCCCGAAGCCTTTTCATCGGTAACTCGCCTACTCAGACCTGTAACATGTCCGAGCAGCCGAGCGTCGACGAGGAGAAACGGACGACGCTCCGTCGGTTCGCCGCACTCGGGACGGCGACGCCGCTTGTCGGCCTCGGCAGCCGGAACGATACCGACACCGGAAACAGCGAGACGCGCGCGGCCATCCGCGGCTACCTCGCGACGACGCCCGGTGCACACTTCTCGAAGATACGCGACGACCTCAAACTCGGCACCGGCGAGACCCAGCACCACCTCCGCCGCCTGGTGGAGGCCGGGGCCGTCGAGACCCGGAAGGACGGCGACTACCGTCGCTACTTCACGGCTGGGCAGTTCTCCGACTTCGAACAGGTCGCACTCGGCTACCTCCGCCGTGAGACCGCCCGCGGCGTCTTGCTCGCGCTCATCAGGGACCCGACGGCGACGGGGAGCGACATCGCACGGGCGCTCGACGTCTCCCGAGCGACGGTCAGCACGACCGCGAAGGAACTCGACGCCGTGGGACTGCTCTCGCGGGCCGACGGCTACGCGGTTCGGAACCCCGAGACGGTGCTGACGCTGCTGGTCCGGTTCGCGGACTCCTTCGGCGAGGACGCCGTCGCGTTCGCCTCCGAGGCCGCTGATTTCATCCGGTTCGAGCCGCAGAGCTGAGCGGGGTCTTCCTGGCGCGGGACGGAGACGAAAGCTGGCCCTCACAGACGGAGCACGACCGCACAGGAGAGACACGAGGCGACCGACTGCGGACCGCCGGCTGGGGGGAGCCGCGGGTCGGTTCGAGCGGGCGATCGACTACCGGGTCACTTTCCACGTCGTCCCCGACGAGTAGCCCCACTTCTCGACTGTCACGTCGAAGTCGCCGTCGAGGATGGCCCGCATGTTCGCGCCGACCTCCTTCGCCGAGAGGCCGAGGTCCTTCGCGATGAGCCGGGATTTGAAGTAGGTCTGCTCGCCGGCGTTCGTGCGGAGGTACTGGAGGATGCGGCGCTGCTTCGTCGAGAGGTCGGTCGTGGCCTGTGTCGTGCTCATGGCTCATGCATCGATACCAGCACTCATAGGGGGTTTGGTACACGCGGTTAACACCGCGCAGTCGTGCGTTTTTCGGCGACCGGGAGCCGGAGAGCCCACCCAGATACGGGGGTGTGGGTACAGTCGCCTAACTGCCACGACAGGTCGAGGGTCAGGCGGCGTAGACAGTCCACACCGCACGAGAGACCAGTCGGGCGACGAGTCGCCGGCCGACGCGGGCGTTCCCGAGTCAGAAAGTTCTTGTCCGCGCGGCGGCGACTGAGGCCAAATGGGGCCTGCGGCGTCGGTCGAGGTGAGCGTCGTCCTCCCGGCGTACAACGAGGAGGACAGCATCGAGGAGACGGTCCAGCGGACACTGACGGCACTGGACGGCTTTCTCACGGGGGGGTACGAGGTCATCGTCGCCGAGGACGGCTGTGACGACGACACCCCCGACATCGCGACCCGACTCGCCGCCGAGGACTCGCGGATTCGGCACGTCCACAGCGACGAGCGCCTCGGGCGGGGTGGCGCGCTCGAGCGCGCCTTCGAGGCGGCTCACGGGGACGTGCTCGTCTACTTCGACACCGACCTGGCGACAGACCTGAAACACCTCGAGGAGCTGGTCGAGCGAATCCGGTCGGGCGAGTACGACGTCGCCACCGGGTCACGGTGGCTCCCCGGTCGGGTCGCGGACAGACCCGCGAAACGCGGCGTCCCCTCTCGGGGGTACAACTCGCTCGTCCGCCTCTTGTTGCACTCCGAGCTTCGCGACCACCAGTGCGGATTCAAGGCCTTCTCGCGGGACGCGTTCGACCACCTCTCCACACAGGTCGAAGACGCCCACTGGTTCTGGGACACGGAGATGCTCGTCCGCGCCCAGCGGGAGGGGTTCCGCGTGGCCGAGTTCCCCGTCGACTGGACGCCGAAGGGTGACACGAAGGTCGACCTGGTCCGCGACGTGTTCGGGATGGGCTCGCAGGTCCTCCGCACCTGGTGGCAACTCTCGGTCCAGCCGCGCGTCACTCGGCGCGTGACGCTCACCGCTGGGGGGGTGCTCACGCTGCTCGCGCTCGTGTTGATGACGCAGTACATCGACTTCGGCGCCGTCGTGACCGAGATGCGGCAGGCCGACCCCGCGTTGGTCATCGGTGGCGCACTCATCTACGTCCTCTCGTGGCCACTGCGCGGTCTCCGATACCGCGACATCCTCGCCGAACAGGGGTATCGGACCAGTGTCGGCTTCCTCACCGGTGCGGTGTTCATCTCACAGACGGGGAACCTCGTCTTCCCCGCCCGGGCCGGCGACGCCGTCCGGGCGTACGTCGTCAAGATGCGTCGGGGCATTCCCTACCCGTCGGGCTTCGCTTCGCTCGCCGTCGAGCGGGTGTTCGACCTCCTGACCATCACGCTCCTCGCGGGCATCGTGCTCATCGGATACACCGTGACGGGCCAGACGGCGGAACTCGCCCGGGCCGTGACGGGCGCGGAGGGTGCCGGACGGGTGGCCGTCGCCGTCGCCACGGCCGTCGGCATCGGCGCCGTCGTCGCCGTCGCCGCGATCATCGCCTCGGCGCGGTCGGGGACGCGGTTCGTCCGGGGCGCGGTCTATCGCTTCTCGACCGACTCGTACGCCGAGCGCGTCATCGAGGTGCTCGAACAGTTCGTCGGTGACGTCCAGCGCGTCGCCGGGACGCGGGCTGGCTTCAGCCGAATCGGCCTCACCAGCGTCCTCATCTGGACGCTCGACGTCGTGACCGCCGTGTTCGTCCTCCGGGCGTTCGAACCGGGGATGGGGCTCGTGACACTCGTCTCCGTCGGCTTCTTCGCCGTCAGCGTCGGCAACCTCGCGAAGGTCCTGCCGCTCTCGCCTGGCGGCGTCGGCCTGTACGAGGGCGCGTTCACGCTGCTCGTAGTGGGACTCACCGGTGTCGGCTACCCGCTCGCGCTCGGGGCGGCCGTCCTCGACCACGCGGTGAAGAACATCGTCACGGTCATCGGCGGCGTGGCGTCGATGCTCGCGCTCAACGTCTCGTTGACCACCGCCGTCGACCAGGGTCCCGACGGTGGCGACGTCGAGGTGGACGTCGTACAGGACGACTGAGCGCGAGTTCAGTAGTGGTCGCTCAGGAACGGCCCGGCGGCCGCGGCCACCGCCGATTCGAGCGCGTCGGTCCGCGTCAGCGTCCCCGCAGTGAACGCCCCGGCCGCCCCCTGTTTCTTCGCCACGTCGTCCGTGCCGAGGACGTCGTCCATCACCGGCCCGAGTTCCTCGCCCGCGCGCAGTCGGGCGGCGATACGGTCGGGGAGCGGGAGCGTGGGCCCGCCGCCACAGGAGAGCCTGTCACCGTCCGTAACCGCCGCCCACATGACGAGCGAGAGGTCGTCACCGACGGGGGCAAGCGGTCCGCAGTCGGCAGAGTCGACGGCTGCCACCCCGCCCTCGATACCCACAGCGAGGTCGGCGGCCGCCGCCTCGGCGAACGCCCGTCGCGCCCGGGTGACCGCCCCGTGCCGTGTCTCGGCGCGGCCGAACGGCTGTTCGCTCACGCCGGAGTCGACGACGACGGCCTCGACCGCCGCCGCGTCGAACACCCGCGCCGTCGCGTCACGCTTCACCGGGTTCCCGCTGCCGACCGCGATGCGCATGGCAGAGGGTGTGGCGGCGAAGGCTAAAACCGGCCCGTTCCCGTCCCGACGTGGCGAGAGGGACACGACCGCCCGCCGGGGTGTCAAACAATCGTATATAAATATACGGTAACACGTGTCGTGATTCGCCGAATCGAGGCGATTCACGGACATATACCACCAGAATGCGTCAAGTATATATACTACCACTCCGTCGTCAACGCAACAGACTGCACCGGCCTTTTCGCGGACGCCACGGATGCCGGGAGCACCTGCCGTCGTATCCATGAGCGAGAAATCATACGGACGCACACGACTACGAGACGCACCGCGCGAACGAAGTGACGAGCGGACGACCGAGAGCGAGACGACCGGTGACGAACTGACCTGCCCCGAGTGTTCGGGGAACGTCGTCACCGACGACGAGCACGGCGAGACCGTGTGTGAAGACTGCGGGCTCGTCATCACCACCGACTCCGTCGACCGCGGCCCGGAGTGGCGCGCGTTCGACGCCCGCGAGAAGGACCAGAAGTCGCGCGTCGGGGCCCCGACGACGAACACGATGCACGACAAGGGGCTGTCGACCAACATCGACTGGCGCGACAAGGACGCCTACGGCAACTCGCTGGGCGCGCGCCAGCGCCAGAAGATGCAGCGGCTCCGCAAGTGGAACGAGCGGTTCCGCACCCGCGACTCCAAGGAGCGCAACCTCAAGCAGGCGCTCGGCGAGATCGACCGGATGGCTTCTGCCCTTGGTCTCCCGGACAACGTCCGCGAGACCGCGTCGGTCATCTACCGCCGCGCGCTCTCGGAGGACCTCCTACCTGGAAGAAGCATCGAGGGCGTCTCCACCTCCTGCACCTACGCCGCCGCGCGGATGGCCGGCGTCCCACGCTCGCTCGACGAGATCGCCGAGGTCTCTCGCGTCGAGAAGAGCGAGGTCGCCCGCACCTACCGCTACGTCTCTCGCGAACTCTCGCTCGAGGTGAAGCCCGCCGACCCCGAGCAGTACGTCCCGCGCTTTGCGAGCGAACTCGGCCTCTCCGACGAGTCGAAGATGCGCGCCCGACAGCTCCTGCAGAACGCGAAGGAACAGGGCGTCCACTCGGGGAAGTCTCCCGTCGGCCTCGCCGCCGCCGCGGTGTACGCCGCCTCCCTCCTCACCAACGAGAAGACGACGCAGGCCGCCGTGAGCGAGGTCGCCGACATCTCGGAAGTGACCATCCGGAACCGCTACCACGAACTGCTGGAAGCCGAAGAGCAGATCGGCCTGGCCTGAGTCGCTGGATTCGGGCCGCGGGAGCCCCGGAACCATCACCTCGTCTCGTTTCGCTGCGGTCGCGCGTCCTCACCGCGACGGCCGCGCCTGCACGCACCCGACCATCGACGCGACCCCAAAGCCTACTAGCCCTGCCGTCGTCCATCGGCCGATGCGGACCGAGCACGTCCTCCACGTCGGGGACAGTCGGGAGTCGGACGTGGCCGACGAGAGCGTCGACCTCGTCGTCACCTCGCCGCCGTACCCGATGATCGAGATGTGGGACGAGCAGTTCGCCGCCCTCTCGCCCGCGGTGGGCCGAGCACTCGGCGAGGGGCGCGGGGACGACGCGTTCGACGCGATGCACGAACTCCTCGACGCGGTGTGGGGCGAGGTCGACCGCGTGCTTCGGCCGAGCGGCATCGCCTGCGTCAACGTCGGCGACGCCACCCGCTCGCTGGACGGCGAGTTCCAGTGTTTCCCCAACCACGCGCGGGTGACGCAGGCGTTCCGCGAGCGGGGCTTCTCACCCCTGCCGACGGTCCTCTGGCGGAAGCCGACGAATCGGCTAACGAAGTTCATGGGCTCGGGGATGCTGCCGACGAACGCCTACGTCACGCTCGAACACGAGCACGTGCTCGTCTTCCGGAAGGGCCCGCGGAGACAGTTCCCGCCCCACGACGAGTCGCGGTACGAGAGCGCGTTCTTCTGGGAGGAGCGCAACCGCTGGTTCTCCGACCTCTGGGAGCTCCACGGCGCGTCGCAGGCCCGTGAGGGCGACGGCCGCGACCGGAGCGGGTCGTTCCCGCTCGCTCTCCCGCTCAGGCTCGTCCGGATGTACTCGACCTACGGGGACCGCGTGTACGACCCGTTCGCCGGGACGGGGACGACGACGCTTGCGGCCATGCTCGCCGGCCGAGACTCCGTCGGGACGGAACTCGAACCTGACCTCCTGAGCGCCTTCGACGACCGCCTGGACGGGCTCCCCGAGCGCGCCAGACAGCGCCTCGACGCGCGCCTCGACAGACACCGCACGTTCGTCCGCGAGCGCGACGAACCGCTCGAGTACGACGCCGTCCACTACGACTTCCCGGTCGTGACCAAACAGGAGCGACACGTCCGCTTCTACGACGTGACCGACGCCGAAGCCGCCGATGGAGAGGGGCCGCGCCAGTATTCGGTGTCGTACGAGCCGCGATAGCAGCGTCCGGAGGCGTTTTGTCCTTCGACTCGGTGGTGCTGGTATGCTCGACTTCGACGCGTTCGTCCTCTGTGCATCGACGGGGGACCTCGCAGACGCGGAGACCGAGACGGCGCGCGAACACGCCGACGCCGTCGAGTTCCGGCTGGACCTCGCCGACGACCCCCTCGCGGCGCTCGACGACTATCCGAGCGACGGGCTTCCACTTCTCGTCACGTACCGTCCCGAGTGGGAGGGCGGCGCGTTCGCGGGCGCGGAAGCCTCCCGGCTCGACGGCCTCGTCGCGGCGGCTGACCACGACGCCGTCGGCGCTGTCGACCTCGAACTCGAGACGCTCAGGACCGAACAGGGCGTGGAGACGGCCGACGCCGTTCGCGAGCGCGGCGCGGCCGTCGTGGCCTCGGTCCACGACTTCGAGGGCACCCCGGCGTCGTCGGCGCTGCGACGACTCCTCCACGAGGCGGCCTCGCTGGGCGACGTCGGGAAGGTCGCCGTCACCGCCGAGACGGGGGCCGACGCGCTCCGACTCCTCGAGGCGACTCACGCCGCGACGGCGTGGGGCGACCCCGTCGCGACGATGGCGATGGGGGCGGCCGGGAGTCACACCCGTGCGGTCGCCCCGGTGTACGGTTCGAAAATCGGCTACGCGCCCCTCACCCCCGCGCAGGCGACAGCGCCCGGACAGTACGACCTCGCCACGCTCCGGGCGCTCGTCGACGGGCTGGTCGGGCGCTAATCGACGGCAGTCGTCGGGCTGACGGCGAGCCGACGGGTGGCTGACGCCGTATCCGGACACTTAAGCGGGCGGAGCGTCCTCTCTCTGAGAGAGCGCAATGTCGAACACACGTCGCCGCGCGCTGGTCGCGGCTCTCGTCGGTGTCCTCGGCGCGACCATCGGAATCGCCGGGGTCGGCCACGCGTACCTGCGCGAGTGGCGACGCGCAGTCGCGTGGTTCACCTTCGTCCTCGGCGCAGAACTGGTGTTGCTCTCGGTGTTCGCCGACCCCGCGGCTGTCGTCGGGTCCGGGTCGTCGATGCCGACGACGCTCTCGAACCTCATGTCGACGGCTTCGACCCTGCCGTCGACGGTCACCGGGCCGCTACTCGTCCTGCTCGTGTTGAGCACCGTCGACGCGTATCGACTCGGGCTGATGGGTGGCGAGGCCGGCGAGGACGCCGGGCCGTCGTGCCCGTACTGCGGGCAGGCGGTCGACCCCGAACTCGACTTCTGTCAGTGGTGTACCGGCCGGTTCGAGACGGCACCGGAAGAGACGGAGACCACGGAACCGCGCCCGGCGAGCCACGACCACGGCTCGCGGCAGTAGCGGTCGCGGCGGCGTTACTTCTCGATGATGGACTCTTCGACGGCCTCGCCGAAGTGCCGAGCGGTGTCCTCGTAGTACACCAGTACCTCGTCACCCGCCTCGAGGTCGGTCACGGCCTTGCGTCCCTCGCGAGTGTGGACCTTGATGGTCTCGGCGTTCTGTAAGAGCGTCTCGATGCGGTCCTCTCCGTCGTCGGTCTCGAGTCGGGCCTGGACCCGGAACATGGGGCGTTTCTCGATCTTGCAGCGCCCGACGATGGCCTCGCGCGTGTTGCCGCCGCTGTCGACGACCTGCACCTCGTCGCCGCTCTGTAACTCGGCGAGGTAGCGCGTTCCGCCGTCGGGTGCGCGGACGTACGCGTGAACGGCCCCGGCGTTCACCCGGAAGGGCCGTGAGGCCACGTAGGGTGACTCCGCGGTCTCGGCGTGGACGAAGAACAGGCCGCGGCTCATCGAGCCGACGAGCATCCCCTCGTCGTGTTCCATGAGTGACCCGGTGTCGACGCAGACGCGGTCGGCCATGCCGGTCGGTTCGATGGTCGTCACCTCGGCCCACTGCAGGTCGAGGTGTTCGCGCTCGGCGGCATCGCGAACCTCACACGTCCGGCGGATCTCGTCTGGGTCGTCGCTGTCGAGGAGCACCGAGTCCGCCCCCTGTTCGAGCGTCTCGAACGCCGTCTTGGCCTCCGCTGCGGTGGTGACGCCCGCGATGAGTTCGGTCTCCTCGCCGATGCGGGCGATGAGGTTCTCCAGCGGGATGATGGTCCAGTCCTCGCCGACGACGATGGTGTGGTCGGCCTCGCGGGCGGCCTCCTCGGCGAAGGTCTCGTACTCCTTCGAGAGGATGCGGACGTACGCGCCCTGTGCGTGGTCGTCACTGCGGCGCAGCGACGAGAGGTCCGCCGACCCCGAGAAGTCGCTGGGGAGGTCGACGGTGCCGTCGCCCTCCGACTCCTTGCCGACGAAGTACGCGTCGGCCTCCGCGTCGGGGTCGTCACCGCCTTCGGCGTCCATCACGTGGACGTCCGCGTCCGTCCTGAACGCGGCAATCTTCACGCTCCCGAGGTCGCGCACGCGGTCGACGTCGCCCTCGTCGACGAGTACCCAGTCGACACCGGACTCCAGGCCGGCGGTGATGCGTCGTTTCCTCGCCTCCCAGTCGCCGACGCTGTCGTCGGCCTTGAGCCAGACGCTTCGTGTCATGGGCGAATCCACTCGATGGGCGGGCTTGAACGTGGCGAATCCGACATCCAGCGCGGCGGTGCCCTCAGAACACCTGGAGGCCGCCGTCGACCCACACGGTCTCGCCGGTGACGTAGCCGGCGTCGTCGCTCGCGAGGAAGAGGTACGCGCCCGCGACGTCCTTGGGGTCGGCCGCGCGGCCGAGCGGGACGTGCTTGATGACCTCGCCCGCGCGGACCTCCTGTGGGGCACTCTCCGACCAGCCCTCGCTGATCTCGGTGGCGACGTGGCCGGGCGCGACAGCGTTGACGCGGATGCCGTGGTCGGCGAGTTCGAGCGCCGCGCCGCGGGTAATCATCTTCACGCCGCCCTTGGTCGAGTCGTACTGGACGTGGTCGAACTGCGCGAGTTCGGCGCTGATAGAGGCCGTGTTGATGATGCTGCCGCCGGCCCCGCGGTCGATCATGTCCTTCGCCGCGACCTGCGTGCCGTAGAAGACGCCCTTCGCGTTCACCGCGTGGAGCCGGTCGAAGTCCGCGGGGTCGAGGTCGAGGATGTTCCCCGGGCGGAAGATACCCGCGTTGTTCACCATGACGTCGACGCCGCCGAACTCGCGGGCGGTTTCGACGACGGTCTCGATGTCGTCGACGTTCGAGACGTCGGTCTCGACGTATCGACCGACGCCGCCAGCCTCGGCGACGAGTTCGTGCGTCGGGCGCGTCTCGTCGGTGTCTTTCGGGTCGGGTCTGACGTCCGCGTTGATGACTGTCGCACCTGCCGAACCGAACCGCTGGGCGACGGCGCGACCGATACCCGAGGACGCACCGGTGACGACGACCGTCGTGTCAGCGTAGTCGTATGTAACGTTCACAGCCGCGGTTCGATGGGGACGGTGAAAACAGCGCGGGTCGCGGCCCGGTGAGCGACGCCGCCGTCAGGCCTGAGCGCCGGCCTCTTCGGAGAGGCCCGCGACGTCGAGCGCCTCGTCGGCGGAGGCGTCGTCGTGGATGATGGCCGAGACGGCGCGCGTAATCGCCTCGGGGTCGTCGTGCTGGAAGATAGAGCGACCCATCGAGACGCCGGCGGCACCGCCGTCCATCGCCCCGCGGACGTTCTGGACCGTCTGTCTGTCGGTCCCCTTCGCCCCGCCAGCGATGACGACCGGGAGACGGGTGGACTCGACGACGTGCTGGAAGGAGTCGGCGTCGCCGCTGTAGGCCGTCTTGACCACGTCCGCACCGAGTTCCTCCGCGAGGCGGACGGCGTGGCCGAGGTACTCCGCGTCGTGCTCGGGGTCCTCACCTTCGAGGTTGGCCCCGCGGGCGTACGCCATCGCGAGGACCGGGATGCCGTAGTCACTCGCCTGTTCGGTGACACGCGCGAGTTCGGAGATCTGGTCGGGTTCGTAGTTCGAGCCGACGTTGATGTGGAAAGAGACGGCGTCTGCGCCCGCCCGAATCGCCTCTTTCACCGTCCCGGTGTGGCGTTTGTCGTTCGAGTCCGGGCCGACGCTGGTCGAGGCGTTGAGGTGTACGATGTAGCCCGCGCCGTTCTTGTTCGCGTGGACGCGCGGGGCGATGCCTTTCTGCGTCAGGACGGCGTCGGCGCCACCGCGCGTGATGCCGTCGATGGTCGATTCGATGTCTTTCAGCCCCTTGATGGCCCCCAGCGTGATGCCGTGGTCCATCGGGACGATGAGGTACTTGCCGCGTGTCGAGATGCGGTCGAGTCGTGCTGAGATTCCGGCGTCCATGGTTGTAGTGTGAGAATCTGTATCAATCGGTGGTTATGTGCGTTCCGTTTGCGGTGTCGATTGCGCCGTCTCGCTGCCGCTGAGGGCGCCCTGTTTCAACTCTCGAGCCTTCGCTTCGAGGCGGCTCGCCGTGTCCGCAGTCGGCGCATCGTGTTCGGCCCCCTCGGCGACGATGTCGACGAGCGCCGAGCCGACGATGACGCCGTCGGCACCGGCCCGAACGACGCGTTCTGCGTGTTCGCCGGTCTTGATGCCGAAGCCGACGGCCTTCGGGACGTCCCACTCCGTGAGCCGCGCGAGCGACTCGTCCGTCTGCGAGGAGACGTCGTCGCGCGCGCCCGTCACCCCGAGGCGCGCCTGGACGTAGACGTAGCCCGACACCTGCTCCATGATGCGGCGCAGCCTGTCGCCCTTCGTCGTCGGCGCGACGATGAAGACGAGGTCGAGTCCGTACTCGTCACAGGCCTCCCGGAGGTCGTCGGCCTCCTCGGCCGGGAGGTCGGGCACCACGAAGCCCTCGATACCGACCTCGGCCGCACGCGCGACGAACGCCTCGGGGCCGGGTGTGCCGGCCTCGCTCGCGGCGTCGCCGCTCGCCGTCTCCGAGGCGCGACGCGCCTCGCTCCTCCCGTACTGGTAGATGAGGTTGTAGTAGGTCATACAGACGAGGGGGACGTCCACGTCGAGGTCCTGGACGAACTCGAAAAAGCGCGTGGGCGTCATCCCTCCTTCGAGCGAGCGGACGATGGCCTGCTGGATGGTCGGCCCCTCGGCGATCGGTTCCGAGAAGGGGAGACCGAGTTCGATGATGTCCGCGCCGCCGCGTGCGAGCGCCTCGACGTACTCGAGAGACTGCTCGTAGTCGGGGTCGCCCGCCGCGAGATACGGGACGAACGCGGGGCCGTCGGCGAACGCCTCGGCGATACCCGACATCACAGCCCTCCAGCGAACATGTCCATGTCGGGCGCGTTCGCGATGTCTCGGTCCGCGGTCTCCTCGATGACCGTCTCCAGGTCCTTGTCCCCCCTCCCCGAGACGTTCACCACGGTGAGGTCGCCGACCTGGTCGGTGTGCGCTTCGAGGAAGCCGAAGGCGTGGGCGGTCTCCAGCGCCGGGATGATGCCTTCCATCTGCGACAGTCGGTGAAACCCCTCGAGCGCGGTGTCGTCGTCGACGTTCACGGGCGTGACGCGGTCGGTGTCGACGAGGTGGGCGAGTTCCGGGCCCACGCCGGCGTAGTCGAGTCCCGACGAGACCGAGTGCGACTCCATGATCTGCCCGCTGGAGTCCTGCAGGAGCTTCGTCCGGGCACCGTGGAGGATTCCCTCGTTCCCCGTCGACAGCGACGCCGAGTTGGGCGCGACGCCTGCCGCTTCGTCGACGGCGAGCGACGACCCGCCGGCCTCGATGGCGAACAGTTCGACCTCGGAGTCGTCGACGAAGTGTGCGAACGTGCCCATCGTGTTCGAACCGCCACCCGCACAGGCGAGGACGGAGTCGGGCAGTCGCCCGGCCTGGTCTCGGACCTGTCGCCGCGCCTCCTCGCTGATGACCGCCTGGAAGTCGCGGACCATCGAGGGGAACGGGTGCGGCCCGACCACGGAGCCGATGACGTAGTGAGTCGTCTCCACGGTGGTGGCCCAGTCGCGCATCGTCTCGGAGATGGCCTCCTTCAGGGTGCCGCGGCCCACGGTGACCGGGTTGAGTTCGGCACCGTTGATCCGCATCCGGAAGACGTTGGGTCGCTGTCGGTTGATGTCGCGCGTGCCCATGTATATCTCACAGGGCATGTCGAGATGGGCGGCGGCCATCGCCGTCGCCGTCCCGTGCTGGCCGGCACCCGTCTCGGCGATGATTCGCTCTTTGCCCATGTACTTCGCCAAGAGCACCTGTCCGAGGGCGTTGTTGAGCTTGTGCGCGCCGCCGTGGAGGAGGTCCTCACGCTTGAGGTACACCTCCGTGTCGTAGCGGTCGGAGAGGCGGTCCGCGCGCTGCAGCGGCGTCGGTCGCCCGCCGAAGTCACGCAGCCGAGAACGGAACTCGTCCATGAAGCCGTCCTCGTTCTCGAGGACGTACCGCTCGTACGCATCCGTGAGCTCTTCGATCGCCGGCATCAACGCCTCCGGCACGTACTGTCCACCGTAGTCGCCGAACTTCCCGTTCGTGTCCGTACTCATTGTGTGGTCTCCGTGTCCGTCTCGTCGGTCTCTGTCGCTCGTTCGCTGCGGACGAACCGTTCCGTGTTGGCACGTACATCGCCGTCCATGATGGCGCTGCCGATGAGGAGCGCGTCCGCACCGGCCCGGCGCATCCGCCGAGCGTCGGCAGGCGTCGTGACGCCGCTCTCCGCGAGGAGCGTCACGTCGTCGGGGACGTCGGGCGCGACCCGTTCGAACGTCGCCAGGTCGACCTCGAGCCGCGTGAGGTCGCGGTTGTTCACGCCGACGACCGCTGCGCCCGCGTCGAGCGCGTGCCGAAGCTCCGCGCCGGAGTGGACCTCCACGAGCGGCTGGAACCCTCGCTCGCGCGCCGCGTCCACCATCGACGAGAGGTCGTCCGTCAAGAACCGGGCGATGAGCAACACGAGGTCTGCCTCGACGACGTCCAGTTGCGCCTCGTGCAGGATGAAGTCTTTGCGAAGCACGGGCACGTCGACGGCATCGCGAATTCGGCGCAACGAGTCGGCCGAACCGCCGAAGTGCGCCGGTTCGGTCAGCACCGACAGTGCGGTCGCACCACCGGCGACCATCTCCCGTGCCAGCTCCACCGGATCGCTATCGACGACCCCGTCCGTGGTCGGACTCGTCGGCTTCACCTCCGCGACGACCGGGGCCCGCCCGTCGGCCTCGGCAGCCGCAACTGCGTCGGGGAACGACCGCGCGTCCACAGAGACGCGGGTGTCACCCCCAGAACGCTCCCGGGCGGCGTCCAGAATGGAGCGCACCGCGGGAGCCATCTCCTCGCCAGTATCGTTCATCAGTGTACACTGATGGACTGATTTGTTCATAAGGCTTGCGGGATGCGGCAGGTGCGAGGGGAGCGAGGCGAACAAGGCGGACGAGGACGGGGTTGAAGACGCTCCGGCGTCGACCCTGGGGTATGACTCTCGATTCGGCGACGGACGCGGGCATCTTTGCCCGCTCGTTCGACGACTTCGTGGTCGAGATCGGCGTCGCGAGCGGCCGCGTCGTCGGCGTCTCCTTCCCCGACGCGGTGCCCGACGACGCCGCGACCGACCACGCGCTTCTCGACCGGGTGGCGGCGTACCTCGATGGCGAGGAGGACCACTTCGACGACGTGCAGGTGGCGCTTACCATCCCGACGGCTCAGCGGTCGGTACTCGAAGCGACGCGGAACGTCCCGTACGGCGAGACGGTCTCGGTCGAACGCCTCGCTCGTCTCGCCGGTCTCGACCCCGAGGACGACGACGACCGGAGAACGGTCGAGACGGCGCTGCGTGAGAATCCGGTCCCGTTGTTCGTCCCGGACCACCGGGTCGAAGGGCCGGGCGCGACGCCACCGACCGTCGCTCGCCTGCTCCGTGCCGTCGAGTCGTCGTAGGCGAGGCGAGACTTCTTATCGCAGACCGTGGCCACCCCGCGCTATGTGAGCGCGGCTCCGGGGCGGTCCGCGACGCGACGGCACCTCGCCTCGGAGGAGTGTGTGCCGTCCGTCAGCCCCAGTCGACGTCCATCCCTTCGTGGACGACGAACTCCAGCGCGTTCACCAGATAGTGCGCGACCACGACGACGAAGAGGCTCCCCGTGAGCACGAACGCCGCCGCGAGCACGAATCCGAGAACGCCGGTGACGACGACGCCGGCGGGACCCTGCGCCCCGTGTCCGAGGGCGAACGCGAGCGACGAGCCGACAGCGAGGAGCCACGGCGACACGCCGAAGCCGGCAGCGAACACGCCGATGAGCACCCCTCGAAAGAGGAGTTCCTCGAACCCGGCGATGATGGGGAGCACGAGGAATAGGAGGACGGCCCACCCGGCTGGCGAGTCCGGCGCGAGCGCCTCGCGAAGCCCCTCGTCCGCGCCGATGCCGAGCCGCTCACCGACCGAAGCGCCGACCTCGTTGGCGGCGTAGAGCACCCCGCCGAGCACCACGCCGACACCCAGCGTCGACGCCGAGAGGACGGGTGCGGTGACGCCGAACGCGGAGGGCGGAATCTCGGTGAACCACCCTCCGGCGAGGAGCAAGAGCCCGAACGCCCCCTGGGAGACGGCGACGTTCGCGAGCAGCGCCAGCGTCGAGAGCTGCGGTTGCGTCGCGTGTGTCGGGTCGGTCCCACGTCCGGTAGCGCGTACGCGGTTCGTGAGCGACGCGTGAACCTCGGCGACGGCGGGGTCGACCGAGCCGGGCTGTGGCCGGTCGACGCCCCCTCGAATCGGGGTGCCACCGCTCACGGCGGATTTCGACGCGTGCGCGAGGAGGAGAAGTAAGACGAGGACGACGCCCGCGAAGCCGGCGAACGTCGCCCAGTCGGGCATCTACTGCGGGCTAGGGCTCGAGGGGCCGCGGACGCCCTTCTTCGGGAGTGCCGACCCCGTGATGGTCTTCAGCCGGTCGACGAGCGAGTCCTTCTCGGGTTCGCCCTCGAGGGCGACGTCGAGGACCTCGCTGATGTGCGAGACGGGGATGATCTCGATCATGTCCTTGTACTCGTCTTCGATCATCACGTCCTGCTCGTTCGCGGCGGGGATGATGACCCGCTTACAGCCAGCCTTCGCGGCGGCCTCGATCTTGTGGGTGACGCCTCCCACGGGGAGGACGTCGCCGCGGACCGAGAGCGACCCAGTCATCGCGAGGCCCTGGTCGACGGGGATGTCTTCCAGCGCCGAGATGACCGCCGTCGCCACGGTGATGGAGGCGGAGTCGCCGTCGACACCCTGCTGTCCGGTCTGGACGAACTGGACGTGGACGTCCATCTCGGAGAGGTCCTGGTCGGAGAACTTCTTGATGATGGCGGAGACGTTCTGGACCGACTCTTCGGCCATCTCCTTCAGCTGCCCAGTGGCGATGACCTGGCCAGGACCCTGCGAGGGAGTGACCTCGGCCATGACGGGCAGCATGATTCCGGAGTCCTGTCCCATGACGGCGAGGCCGTTGACGCGGCCGGTGACGAAGCCCTCGTTGACCGAGAGCTCGTAGTCCTTACGCCGCTGGATGTACTCGTCGGCGATCTGCTGCTCGATGGAGCGGGCGCGACCCTTCGCCTGGAGGACGTGATCGCGCGTCGTGTTCTCGGCGTCCTCGGAGCGGGCGATGTCGCCCGCGACGCGGACCAATCCCCCGAGGTTCCGGAACTCGAGGGTGAGGTGACCCTTCCGACCCGCACGGCGGCGAGCCTCGAGGATGACCTCCTCGACGGCGTTGGCCGTAAAGTGGGGCAGACGGCCGTCTTTGGCGACCTCCTGGGCGACGAACCGCGCGTACTTGCGCCGCATCTCGGGGGAGTCCTCGATGGTGTCGTCCATGTACACCTCGTACCCGTAGCCCTTGATACGCGAGCGCAGGGCGGGGTGCATGTTCTCCATCGCGTCGAGGTTCCCGGCGGCGACCATGACGAAGTCCGTCGGGACGGGCTCGGTCTGGACCATCGCGCCCGAGGACCGCTCGGACTGGCCCGTGATACCGAACTCGCCCTCCTGGATGGCCGTCATGAGGTGCTGCTGGGAGCGGATGTCGAGGGTGTTTATCTCGTCGACGAACAGCACACCCTTGTTCGCCTTGTGGATGGCACCGGGTTCGACACGGTCGTGACTCGGCGTCTCCATCCCACCGGACTGGAACGGGTCGTGGCGGACGTCGCCGAGCAGCGCACCAGCGTGGGCACCCGTGGCGTCCTCGAACGGCGCGGTGGTCTGGTCGGCGTTGTTGACGATGAGGTTCGGAATCATCGCGTCGCCGCTGCGCGAACCGTAGCGGAACGCGAGGTAGATGATACCCGCCGCCAGGATACCGAGCAGGATCTGCCCGGCGATGATGAGCGAGTAGCCGAGGACGATGGCGATGATGATCCACATCAGGAAGGAGCGCATCTGGTTCCGCTTGCGCGCTTCTTCCTTGTGCGCCTCGACGATTTGGTCGCCCTTCCCCGAGGGGACGGTGCGGACCTTCGGCTTGTTGCCGTCGTCGGGGTTGTGGTAGACGAGGACGTCCTGTAGCTCCTCCTTCGGGAGGAGTTCGGACATCGCCTTCGCCAGCATAGACTTCCCGGTCCCAGGCGAGCCGATCATCATCACGTGACGGCGCTGCTTCGCGGCCTTCAGGATGACGTCGCGGGCGTGCTCCTGTCCGATGACCTGGTCGACGAGTCGGTCCGGTACCTCGATCTCCTGCGTCGAGTCGATGCGGAGGCCACCGAGAAGGTCGTCTTCCGACGGGTTCTCCTCGATGGTGGCTTCACCGTCGACCTCGACGTCGACGGCGCTCCCGAGGTCGTCGAGGTCGTCGATGGTCTGTGTCTCTCTCCCGTTGGACCCGTTCCCGTGCTCGCGCCGCGGAGCGTCCGCACCGTCGTGGTCCGTCGGCTCCTCCCGGTCGGGAGACTCGCGTGGAGTCCCCTCGGACGAGGGCGAGTCGGGGTGGTCTTCACTCCCTCGTTCCGGGGGAGTTTCGTCAGATTCCATGTCGTTGCTCATAGAAGCGTTACTATACTGAAACAGGGTCGCGCGACTGATATACTTTCTCCCCCACAGCGGCTGGAACGCACGACCCAAACCCTCGCGTACGCCGGTGCTACAAGCTGAATCCGGCGTCTGCGCCGACTCGTGGGCTTTATAAAAGGTGCAGGTGAATCAACTGGTCATGCGGGGGTTCTACATCGGACGGTTTCAGCCGTATCACAACGGCCACCACAGGATGGTCGAGGAGATCGCGGGAGAGGTCGACGAACTCGTCCTCGGCATCGGCTCCGCGGGCGACTCCCACTCGCCGCGGAACCCGTTCACCGCCGGCGAGCGGGTCATGATGGTCTCGAAGTCGGTGAGCGACTTCGACATCGTCAGCTACGCGGTCCCCATCGAGGACCTCGACCGGAACTCGGTGTGGGTGAGCCACGTCCAGTCGATGTCCCCGACGTTCGACGTGGCGTACTCGAACAACCCACTCGTCATCCAACTGTTTCGGGAAGCGGGCGTCGAGGTTCGCCAGTCGCCGATGTTCAACCGCGACGTCCTCGAGGGGACCGAACTCAGAGAGCGCATGCTCTCGAACGGCGACTGGCGTTCGCTCGTCCCCGCATCCGTCGTCGAGGTCATCGAGGAAATCGACGGGATCGAACGCATCCAGCGCGTCTCCGAAACCGACTCCAACGGTCCGCGAGACGCGACGAGCGACCCCGAGTGAGATGATCACGCTCAGTTCGGACTTCGGCTCGCCGTACCCCGCAGCGATGCGCGGCGTGCTCCTCTCTGCCGACCCCCAGATACGGCTGGTCGACGTCGCCCACGACCTCCCCCGCCAGGACGTCCGCGCCGCTGCCTTCTGGACCCAGTTCGTCCTCCCGGAGTTCCCCCCCGCGGTCCACCTCCTCGTCGTCGACCCCGGCGTCGGCACCGGCCGCGCCGCCCTCGTCGTCCGCGCCGGCGACCACGCGCTCGTCGCCCCGGACAACGGCGTCGCCCTCCCGGCGGCACGGGCGCTCGTCGGCGATTCGTCGGTCGAGGTGTTCGCGTACGCCCACGACGACCCGGCCTCGAACACCTTCCACGGCCGCGACGTCTTCGCCCCCGCCGCCGCGGCCGTCCACGAGGCTGGCGTCGCGAACGTCGAGGACCTCGACGCCGTCTCGCCCGCCGACGAGTACGTCGACCTGACGCTTCCCGAGGCGACCGTCGAGGGAGCGGGCGAGGAAGCGGTCGCTCACGGCGAAGTCCTCGTCGTCGACGACTTCGGCAACGCCATCACGAGCGTCCCAGGGCCGTTCATCGATGGCGCAGCGCGGGTTCGAGTGAACGGCGAGCGCGTGCCCGTCGGCGACTCGTTCGCGGCGGTCGCAGAAGGAGAGCGACTCGTCACCGTCGGGAGTCATGGCAACGTCGAGTGTGACGTGAACCGTGGACGCGGAGACGAGGCGTTCGGCCTCTCTACCGGGGATACGGTCAGAATCGAACGAATCGAATGAGACTCGGGGACCCCTTCGCCGTCGCCAACGTCGTCGGCCTCCTCGCGTTCGCGATCGCGGGTGCACTGAAGGCCGCGGACGCGGACCTCGACCTCTTCGGCGTCGTCGTCCTCGGCGTCGTCACCGCGCTCGGTGGGGGGACGACACGGGACGTACTCGTCGGGCGGACACCGACCTCGCTTGCCAGCGTCGGCGACGTCACCGTCGCACTCGTCGGCGTCGCCATCGCTGTCATCGTCGTCGCCGGCGACGGCCCTCGACTGCGAGATAATCCACTCTTTTTGCTCTCGGACGCGCTCGGCCTGGCAGCGTTCGCGTCGACGGGTGCACTCGTCGGGACCGGCGTGGGCCTCTCACCGTTCGGCGTCGTCGCGCTCGCGACAGTCACGGCTGTCGGCGGCGGAAGCATCGCGGACATCCTCCTCGGGCGAGTACCAGTAGTGCTCAGAGAGGACTTCTACGCGACGCCGGCACTCGTCGGTGGTGTGTCGTTCTGGATACTCTCAGAGGTCGGTGCCTCCGCCGGTCTGTCGACCCTCGTGTGCACCGTGAGCGTGCTCGCACTCAGAGGGCTGGCGCTCACGTACGACTGGCAACTCCCGACGGTGTGAGAACGGAACGTGAGAACCGAGGTTCTGTTGAAGTACTCGATGTCTGATGGGTTTCAGGGCCGTGCTGAATACAGAGTGCGTATCCAGCAGTCAGACGAGAGTCCTCAACGATTCGATTGTCGGGAGAGCAGACATTCAGAACGTACTTATCCAGCCCCGGTGTTCAGGCGACTGTGAGGTGATGCGTATTAACGACAGCGACAATCAACATTCTGCTACAGGGCATCGTCCTCGGGTTCTCCATCGCCGCACCGGTTGGCCCGATTGGCGTCCTGTGTATCCAGCGAACGGTTTCTAAAGGGAGATTCTCGGGGTTCGTGAGTGGCCTCGGAGCCGCGTCTGCGGACGCCGTGTATGGTGCTATCGCGGGCTTCGGTATCACACTCGTCTCGTCGCTCCTGTTGGAGCACCAGACGACGATTCGGATAATCGGTGGGGCACTGCTGTTGTACCTTGGCGTCCAGTCCTTCCGTACCGAGCCGACAAACGACTCGACCGCAGCCACCAACACGAGTGAACTCACCAGAGACTACGGCTCGACGTTTCTGCTGACGATCACCAACCCAGTGACGATTCTCGCCTTCGTTGGCATCTTCGCTGGGCTCGGAATCGGGACTTCAGGTGCGTACGCCGACGCCGCCGCACTGGTCGGTGGTGTCTTCCTTGGTTCGGCTCTCTGGTGGCTAACGCTGAGCGTCGGTGTGAGTCTGTTCCGGACACGATTCACCCAGACTGTGATGCGGCGGGTGAGTCAACTGGCTGGTCTCATCATCGTCGGGTTCGGAATACTGGCTCTCTGGGGAGCGGTGTAGCCGTAGCCACCCGGTTTCGACTCAGAGGGGCCGAGACGGTGATTCAACTGCTGCATACACCCTCTAACTTCAGCACGTACCTTCTGACACCTTCTGTATGATTTGAATTGGGCACTCCGAGTAGGACACCCCTTAGAATCCTGGTTCGATGCGGTCAACGAGTCCATCGAAATCCGTGTCGAAGCTCAGCACGTCGTCGATGTCTTCTTCGGTCGTCGTGACTCCGGACGAGACCATCCCCTCGTGGAACTTCTCGCGCTCGGATTCCGCAAGAGGGACACGTTTCTCGCGAAACGAGTCGATGAGGTCCGGCTTGGACTCGATGGCCTGCTCGACGAGCCGTGCCAAGATGTCTCGTTGTGTCACTCGCCTCCCGGTCTTTAGCCGAATTTCGGCCTGTAACCGTTCGAAACGGGACTTGGTATCGTCGTCCATCTTCACCGACGTGGCCATACCGTTTAGCAGAACATACTACTGAGCGAAATTTGCTACCATCCTGCTGGTTAACCGAGGGTTGCTGAACACACCCTCTCTATTCAGCACGCCACGCCCGTCATTCTCAGAGGGTTACAACAATCCCAGAGCCGAACAAGAGAACCGACCGAAGTGAGCGGCGCGAACCGAGAGTTACTCGGCAGCGATGACGTCGTCGATGCGGAGGATCATCGTCGCGGCCTCGGTGGCGCTCTCGACGGCCTCGCGCTTCACCGCGGCGGGGTCGAGGACGCCGTGTTCGACGGGGTCACCGATCTCACCGAAGCGACCGGTGGCGATGACGCCCGCGCGGCCCTCGCTCTCGTACGCCGAGCGCAGGTCGACCAGCGCGTCGATGGGGTCCATCCCGACGTTCTCCGCGAGCGTGCGGGGGAGCGCCTCGACGGCGTCCGCGAAGGCCTCGACAGCGAGTTGCTTGCGCCCCTCGATGCCCGCCGCCTCCGAGCGGAGGTGGTCGGCGATGGCGACCTCGGTGCAGCCCGCACCGGGGACGACGCCGCCCTTGTCGATGGCGGCGACCGTCACGTCGATGGCGTCGTTGATGGCACGCTCCAGTTCGTCGACGACGTGTTCGGTGCCGCCCCGGAGCAAGAGAGTGACGGAGCGCGAGGCCGCACCGCCCTCGACGAACGTGAGTTCGTCGTCGCCGTACTTCTCGATGGCGACGCGCTCGGCGTGGCCGAAGTCGTCGGCGTCGATGTCGGTCACCGAGCCGAGGCGCTTCGCGCCCGTCGCGTGAGCGATGCGGCGGGCGTCGGACTTCTTGACGCTCTTGAACGCGAGGATGCCCTCCTTGGCGAGGTAGCTCGCGACGCGGTCGGAGATGGACTTCGTGCAGAACACGACGTCCACACCCGCCTCCTTCAGCGAGGTGGCGTACGAGCGGAGTTCGGACTCCTCGGCGTCGAGCGCCGCCGTGAGCTGCTCCACGGAGGAGATGTTGTACTCGGTGTCGGCCTCGGCCTTGCGGACGTCGAGTTTCACGTCGACGACGGCGACGGTGGCGTCCTCGACGGAGCGGGGCATCTCGTCGTTGACCGGCTCTTTGTCGATGATGACGCCCTCGACGAGTTCGGTCGCCGACGAGGAGGCACCCGTACGGGTGTGGACGTTGATGTCGTCGCGGTCGAACCGCTCGGCGTCGTCGTGGACCATCCGGACCGCGCGGACGACGTGCCCGGCGAGGACGTCGGCGGTGACGTCGCCGGTGCCCTTGCCGGTCATGGAGGACTCGGCGACCTTCACGAGGAGGTCGTCGTCGAGGTCGACGTCGAGCACCTGCGCGTCGATGGCGTCCTGTGCGAGGCGGGCGGCTTCGGTGTACCCTTCGACGATGACCGTCGGGTGGATGTCGTCGTCGAGGAGGTTCTCTGCCTTCGCGAGGAGTTCGCCCGTGAGCACGGCGGCGGTCGTGGTGCCGTCACCGACTTCGTCCTCCTGGGTCTCGGCGACCTCGACGATCATCTGTGCGGCGGGGTGTTCGATGTCCATCTCGTTGAGGATGGTCGCCCCGTCGTTGGTGATGACGACCTCGCCCGAGGAGTCGACGAGCATCTTGTCCATCCCACGGGGGCCGAGTGTGGTGCGTACGGCGGAGGCGACTGCCCGACCGGCGCGGATGTTCGAGTCCTGCGCGCTCTGGCCGCGCGTTCGCTGGCTGCCTTCGGCGAGAATAAACAACGGCTGACCTTGCTGCATGCGGGATGACATAGTAATCACCAGTATGATGGTTTGCAGTTCTATATAAGCGTTTTGTCGGGATGTGTCCCAAAACCGCAGGACAGCGTAGCAAGAGCCACGTGTGCATGGAGCACACACGAGAGCCGCGGACGGGGGTCGTCGCTCCCGTCCGACCCCGCTGGCTTATGTGCCGCGCCGGCGACTGGACGGGCGAGAGGATGTTGGAACTGGAACACGGCTTCCGCGTGGTCGACGTCCGTGCACGGCTCGACCCCAACGGGGACGAGAGCGCGCGATTCGGTCGCGACGTCGGCCCCGAACGCCTCGAGCGTGAACTCCACCAGGCGGGGGTCGTCCGCGCCGTCGTCGCACCGGGGCCACGGCCGGACCGAGAGGGGTATCTCCGCGTGAACAACGCCGTGGCGCGGCTGAGCGTCGACCGGCCGTTCGTCCCACTCGCACGTCTCAACGGGCCTCGCGACCCCAGCGACCGCCCGGCCGCTCGCCTCCGGAACCTCACTGCTTCGCGCGCGGACCACCACACCACCCCGGACGACGTCGAGCAGTACGGATACGGCGACCGGTTCCACGGGTTCACGCTCGACCCCGCACGCGACGGCCTCCCCGACGAGGAGACGCTCGAACGGCTCGACAGCGTCGGGCACCCCGCGCTGGTCCGGGTCGGGGCTGACTTCTCCCTCCCAGCGGTGGAGGAGACGCTGCTTCGGTACTCGTTCCCGGTGGTGCTCGAACGCTTCGGCGGCTTCCCGTTCGACCGCGAGCGGATGCACGCGGCGGTCGACCTCCTCGACCGCCACGACGACCTCTACGTCGAGACGAGCTTCGTCCGCTATCGCGACGTGCTCGAGCGGGGGCTGCTCGAACACCCCGACCGCGTGCTCTTCGGGTCGGGCGCGCCCGCGACGCATCCGAACGTGAGCGTGATGGAACTGCTCACGCTCGACGTGAGTGAGGACCTCATGCGCCGGGCGTTCGAGAAGAACGCGATGCGGGTCTTCCCGGCGCTCGCGTCGTCTGCGTGACGCGGAGTTACGCCGAGGAGGACGAAGAGCGCCAGTCGTACTGAGCGACGGCGCGGTCGGTCCGGGTCGAGACGCCGCGAGGGTTACGCGTCGGCGTCCGGTCTCGAGCGCGGGCGACTAACCCGTCACTGAACCCCGTCGCGATGCCGACGGTCACCGCCCGACTCGTCCCAAACCACGACGTCGGCACCGACTCACCCCTGAGGACTTCTTTCGCCGTCGACACGGCGTCCGACCCGGCGTGACGGAGGGTCCGGCGGGCGACCTCCGGTCGGAGGCCGTAGTTCTTGACGAGGCGGTACGCGAGGGCGCGGTACTTCCACTCCCAGTCGCGGGTCTCGACGCCGCCGTCCGTCTCGTGTTCGAGCGACACCTGCATCGTCGGCTCCCAGACGACGCTGTAGCCGAGGCCGGCGAGGCGGTGGGCCGCGTCGCGAGCGCCGCCGGTCTGGAGGTACTCGTCGAAGCCGTCGAGGTCGTCGAGGACCCCGGTTCGGAAGGCGACGTTCCCGCCGTCGAAGTACGTGATGTCGCGTTTACAGACGCGCCGGCGTTCGGGCGCGTCGGCGGTCTGCCCGCCGTAGACACGGCGTCGGGTCGGACCGGTCACGACGGCGTCTTCGACCAGTCGTGTCCGGACGCCCTCGGCCCACTCGGGCCCGACGGCGAAGTCGTAGCCGAGAAAGGCGACGGCGTCGCCGGTGGCGGCCTGGATGCCGGCGTTCCGCGCGACGTTCAGCGTTCGCGCGGAGAGTTCGACGAGGACGTCAACGTCGTCGCGGTCGCGCACCATCCCGGTCGTCCCGTCCGCCGAGGGGCCGTTGACCACGACGACCTCGGCGTCGGGAGCGTGGGTGGCCAGCGAGTCGAGACTGGTGGCCAGCCTGTCGCGCCCGTTGAGCGTCGGGACGACTACCGAGAGGTCCATACCCGGAGGTCGGCGAGCGAACACTTAAATCCGGTCGCTCTCGTCCTCACTCGGCCTCGCTGGCCCGGCGTGCCGCGTCGCCGTCCGCGCCGGGAACCGACGCGTTCCAGTACGACACCGAGGCGAGTCGCTCGCCGACGCTCGTGTCACCGACGGCGGTGTCGACGGAACGGATGTCGGAGGCGATGGTGTTGGGTATCTTCCGGTACAACCCGTACGGGACGACGAAGTCGTGCGACTCCGACGCGAGCGAGAGACCGGCATCGGCGACGAGCTGTTCGACGTCGTCGCGGGAGTACAGGTGCGAACCCATCGGAAGGAGCCAGTTGTAGACGACCCGGGTCGAGAAGTCGTTGAACGTGTCGAAGAAGACCTGCCCCTTGGAGACACGGGCCATCTCCGCGAGGAACCGCGCGGGTGTGTCCGCGAGGTGGAAGAATCGCATCGCGAAGACGGCGTCGAAGTGGTTGTCGGGGAAGGGCAACCGGGCGGCGTCGCCGAGCAGGAACGAGATACGCTCGGCGACGCCCGCCTCGCGGGCCTTCTCGCGGCCCTGCGCGAGCATCGCCCGCGAGATGTCCAGCCCGACGACGTCCGCGCCGCGCTCGGCGAGCATGACGGTGAACCGGCCGGTGCCGCAGGCGATCTCGAGGACACGCTTCCCCTCGACTGGCGAGAGCGCCGTGAGGACGGCGCCCTTCTCCCGGCGGTCGATGAGCCGACCGCCGCGGGAGAAGCGTTTCGAGTCGTACTCTTCGGCGACGTCGTCCGCCTTGTACCACTCTTTTCCTTTCACTCGTACCGGCTCTGTGCGCGCCTCCACTATGAACGTACTGGAACGGACTGACACGCGCCGACCCACCGCTCGGGGTGCCGCCGTGCGTTTCCGGCTCGTGTCACCGGCTCCTGTGGCCGAGAATCGGGTCGACCGGCGCTGGCCCCGGTGAGACATATTATGTGTTTAAGGTGTACGGATTGTTTTGTCACACATGTAGCTAACCTTTACCATACGCCACGGCCACCCATCGGTATGAGCACCAGTACCGCAGAGCGGGAAGCCGAAGAGCTGTTATCCGAGACCGAGTTCCGCGAGCGGCTCCGCGAGCTTCCGCCGAGCGCGAAGCTCGTCGCCAAGGTCCTGCAGATGGACGCACCGCTCTCACAGGGACAGCTCGCCGAGGAGTCGCTCCTGCCCGACCGGACCGTCCGGTACGCACTCAACCGTCTCGAGGAGTCCGAACTCGTCTCCTCGCGGTACAGCTTCAAGGACGCTCGGAAGCAGGTGTACTACCTCAACACCTGAGCCGGGGACGCCGACGAACCGCACGCACGACTGACCAAGCACCACCCTCTTCCCGTGCAGCGAATCGCCGTCCCAGTCACCCGTGCCGTTCCGACGGGTGCCACCAACGCCTACCTCCTCGGGTCCGACGGCGCACTGCTCGTCGACCCGCCGACGCGACATCCTGCCCTCGATGCGCTCGTCGAACAGCACGACGTCGACCACCTCGCGGTGACCCACACCCACCCGGACCACGTCGGCGGCGTCGCCCACTACGCGGCGGAGACGGGCGCGACGGTGTGGGCGCGCCGCGGCCGGGAGCGGGAGTTCGAGGCCGCCACGGGCGTCACCCCCGACCGGACGATGCGCGAAGGGACCGTGCTCGACACCGACGGCGGGCGGGTGACGGTCCTCGACACGCCCGGACACGCGCCCGACCACGTCGCGTTCGAGGTCGAGGGACGCGTCGTCTGTGGCGACCTCGCCGTCGCCGAGGGGAGTGTCGTCGTCGGGGCACCGGAGGGAGACATGCGAGCGTACCTGACGAGCCTCCGTCGCCTGCGGGCGCGGAGGCCCGCCCGGCTCTTTCCGGGACACGGTCCGCCCGCAGACGACCCGCGCGCGACGCTCGACCGACTCGTCGACCACCGCCTCGACCGGGAGGAACGCGTGCGGCGTGCGGTCGTCGACGAGGGAGTTCGTGACCTCGACGACGTGGTCGATGCGGCCTACGACAAGGACGTGTCGGCGGTGCGGGACCTCGCCGTCGCGACGGTCCGCGCACACCTCGAGAAGCTCGCCGTCGAAGGGGTGGTCCAGTGGAACCCCTCGGCGACCCGACCCATCGGCAGCGACGAGGACGGCGCGAGCGACGGGGTTTAGTCCACACCGCCACGAGAACGGATGTGTCCACGGAGTCGTCCCCGCCGTCGCTGGAGGAGGAACTCGCCCGTGCCCGCGCCCTCGACGTCGCCGCACTCGCCGACGCCGTCGAGTCCATCGGCTTCGAGTGTACGCGCTGTGGCGCGTGCTGTAAGGGGTACGAGACGTGCGGCAGCGAGGGTGGCGGAGACGAAAGCGAGGGGGAACGAGCGGGCGAACGGGAGCCGCACACGGCGACGGTGTTCCCCGACGAGGTTCGACGCCTGATGGGGACGGCCGGGGAGCGGACAGCGTACGACTGGCGCGACGTCGCCCGGCCGATGCCGTACGGACTCAGCGAGGGCGCGGACGGACTCGAAGGCGAGACCTTCGAATGGGCGCTGCAGACGACCGGCTGCGGTGACTGCACCTTCTACCGCGAGGTGGACGGGCAGGGGGCGTGTGCGGTCCACGACGCCCGACCGCTCGTCTGTCGGACGTACCCCTTCAGCGTCGCGCTCGGCGGGACGAGCCAGCCGATGGGCGAGGCGGTCGACGAAGAGGGGATGGTCCGCGCCCACGAGTGTGAGGGACTGGGCCGCGACATCTCACGGGCGGACGCGGAGGAGTTGGCGGCGGCGTTGAAACAGCGGGCGGTGCGCGAACTGGAGGAAGCAATCGGCGTGCGCGACACCTACGAGCCGACGAACGTGGAGGGCGTGGTCGTCCACGACTCCGAGGGCCAGAAGCGGCCCGACGGACGGCCACTGGACGTCGACTAGTCGCCACGGGCCGACAGACGAACCGACCGAGCGCCCGTGTCTGCCCCCGCCGAAGCGCCCGCGATGGTCGGTACATCTTTGATGACAGCCGGTGTGCGTAGTGGTGGAGCTCTCACTATGGAAATCTCAGATAAGCTCATGTGTTTGTTCAACGCCGAGGTTCGGTCCGAAGACGACAGGTACGTCGTCGAAATCCCCCGTCGGGAGGTCGAGACGGGAAGCGTCGACCCGGGCGAGATCTATCGCGTCGCCCTCATCTCTCGTCGGGAGGCAACGGAGTCCCGCTCGGAGCGAAAGCAGACCGACACGTCGGAGCCACAGCCGCCGGTCGAGGTCGGCGAACTCCGCTACGTCGAAATCGAGGACATCGGCAAGCAGGGGGACGGCATCGCCCGCGTCGAGCGCGGCTACGTCATCATCGTCCCCGGCGCGGAGGTCGGCGAACGGGTGAAGGTCGAGGTGACGGAGGTCAAATCGAACTTCGCCGTCGGCGAGATCATCGAAGAGGACTTCTGAACGCGTCGCGGCGGTTCCGCGGGCACAGCGTGGGTGCTGGGGGACCGCGCGGCGGTGTCAGTCGCCCCGGGCGGCCGAGACAGTCACGAACCGCGAGAGGTCGACGTCGGCGCTCGCGGGGGCCTCTTCGACGGCGGCGTAGGGTCGTCCGACGACGATGTCGCCGGCGGTACGCGAGCCGATTCCCGGAATCGACGTGAGTTCGTCGAGCGACGCCGCGTTCAGGTCGAGCGGGTACGGCACCCCGGTGACCGACCGATAACCGTAGTCGACGATGGCGACGTCGAGCGTCTCACCCAGGGGGCGTTCGCCGGGAATCGCCACGAGCAGGGAGTACGTCCCCAGTTGGCGGCCGAACGTCTTCCCGTCCTGGTGGTACTCGAGGTGGACGCCCTCGAGGACCGTCCCCGGGGGGAGGACCCGCCGCAGCATCGGTCGGTCGACCTCCTCGCGAATCTCCCGTTTGTAGGGTTTGAACTGCTGTTTGTGCTCCTTCGCGATGTCCGCACCGGTTTCGGACATCTCCGTGCCCGCGAACGCCATCACCTGCCGGATGTTGATGCGGCGGAGCATCAGCCCCTCGTCGTACACTCGTTTCAGGAAGCGCTTGTTGTGCTCGTACGTCTCGGGCCGCTCGCCCATGAGGCCGTGGACGAGGTTGATGCCGGGGAGCAGTTTCGGGAGGCGGTCACCCTCGAGACTCGGGCCGCGCTGCTCCTCGTCGCCGGGACGCCACCCGCCCTCCTCGTTGACGACGCGGACGGCTTCGAGACACTCCTCCGCCGAGACGAGGAGGTTGTTCTCCTCCTGAACGACGGGGTCGGCGGATTCGAGGCCGAACGCCGCCGTGTCGCCCGGCGTGTTGTGCTCGGCGATGACTCGGATGGCCTCGCGCGACTGCTCGGGGTAGTCGACGATGGTCACCGGGTTCATGTTGTCCAGGTGCAAGGTGCCGAGGTCGGGCACCACCTCACGGATACCGGCGTACAACTCGCGGAGCGCGTCGGGGTTGGGCGCCTCGCCGTCACCGCCGAAGGCGAGGATGTCCGCCTGGCGGCCGAGACGGAAGTGCCGAACGCCGGCGTCGGAGAGGCGGTCGACCTCTCTGACGACGGACGCCGGCGTTCGAAAGTTCGGGTCGCCGTAGAGCGGTTCGGTGCAGAACGAACACCGGTACGCACAGCCGCGAGACGTCTCCAGTTCGGCGATGAGGTAGTCGGGGTGGTTGGGGTGCTGTTCGACGACGAACGCCCCTTTCGAGGCCCAGCGTTCCACTTCGTCGTAGCCACGCATGCGGTCGCCGAACCCCTCGAGTCCCGAGGAGACGAGGTCGTACGCGGCGGCCTCGACGTCACCCTTCGCGACGAAGTCGTAGTCGAGGTCCTTGCGCTCCATGTCGGAGGCGCCCTCGTTCTTCTCGCCGACACCGAACTTCACGGGACCGCCCATCAGCGTCGTCCCGTCGGCGGTCCACGCCAGTTCCTTCACCTCGTCGGGTTCGGCGGGCGTCCCGCCGACGTACTTCCCGGGGACCGTCATCCCCCCGACGTACACCATCAGGTCGGCGTCGGCGACGGCCCGCCACTTCCGTCGCTCGTCGCGGAGTTCGTCGATCGTGTGGTAGGTGATCTGCTGGGGCGGCACGCCGGCGTCGACGAGCGCACCGGCGGTGTAGCGCGGATACGTGGAGACGTACGGCGGCACCCCGAAGTGCGCAGGCTCGTCGACGTAGCCGTCGACGATGACGACGTGAAGCGACGCCGGGTCGTGTGTCCCTCCGGCCGGCGTCGATGCTGGTGCCTCTGTCATGGCCCGGCGTTCGCTCCCGGCGTGGGTAAACCGCACGGTCCGCCCTCGGTCTCGGTGGGCGGGTCGACGCGTCGCCCGCGCTCCGGACGACGGTGAGGCCTTCGGCACTCAGACGAAGACCTGCCCCTCGATGTGTCGCCGAGGGTCGGAGACGCGCAGCGACGCGGCCGTGCGGGTGTTCCGGTAGACGGCGTAGGCCGCGACGAGACTCTCGAGCGCCGCGTCGTCGCCGACGATTCGTTCGTGCGCCGTACGGTCGACGTCGAGGACGCAGTCGGCCGCCTCCGCGAGGCCGTCGACCGTCGCCTCGCGACGCACCGGGTCCGACGCCTCGTCCGAGTCGTCGGAGAACAGTTCGAGGTCGACGAGCGTGCCCGCGGGGTACACCTCGATGACGAACGGCCGGTCCGACTGCGGAGCGGTCATCGGCGGCACGCGAACCCGGTCAGTCAGGACGAGCGGGCGAAGCACATCGCGGAGGCCGAAGAACGTCGACGCCACGATACGGTCGTCGAACGGTGACAGCGCACTCAGCGGCGCGTCCGTCGCCCGGACGCGGATGTCGGACGACCCGTCGACCAGTCGAACCCGGCGTTCACACCGCCAGCGGAGGTCGGCCGGACTGGTACACCACGTGGGGAGCGTGCGGAGAAACTCCGTCCAGGTGTCCTCGGCGACGACGCGCTCGGGGAGTCCGAAGGGAAAATCGATGCCGGCGGCGGCCGTTGGTGGGAGGTCCGCGAGGAACGTCGTGAGCGGCAGTCTGCCGTCGGGCGCGTCCGAGGAGGACGACGCTGTCGTGTCGGGGGACTCCGGGTCGTCGAACCAGTCCTCGACGGGGGCACACCGGTCGACGGTGAGCGTGTCGTCGGTGACGACGGCCCGACAGACCCACGTCTCACTCACGCCCTGGTCCGCGACCCCGCGGCGATTCCTGCCGTAGACGACGCCGTAGACGACAGACGGCGGTGTGAACTCTCCACACATTTCTCAGGGTTGATACGTCACATCTACTTAACGGTGCTGGCTCTGGCCGGCGGAAACGCCGGCGTCAGTGCCGCGTGGTCGGGTCGGCGGCGGGGGGTCCGAAAAGCGTATCCCCCTCTCGCCGCAAGCGTGGGCCATGCCGAAAACAGAGGAGATCAGATGTCTCAACCCGGACTGTGAGTTGGACATGTTCGAGAACCACTACACCTACGACGTCCCCGAAGACCTCTCTGTGACGGACCTGCAGTGTCCGTACTGTGGGGAGACCGACACGCTCGAACGCATCGAACTCTGAGGGAAGCGGCGGCAGCACCACCAACGCCGACGTCGAACAACGCTTTTCTCCCGCGGGCCACTAGCCTCGAACACGAACGATGACAGGCATTCGCGAGATCGGAGAGTCGGTGGCCAACACGGTCCTAGAGCGGGTCGGTCGCGGGATGAGCCGGGTGCAGGAACGAAAACCCCTCCCGCACGACCTCCTCGAGAGCGAGGACGCGTATCTGGTCGTCTTCGACAGCCCGGGCGTCCAGCGCTCCGACGTGCAGGTCCGTTTCCTCGATGGACAGGTACAGATTCGCATCGACCGCTTCCGAGAGTTCTACGACGGCTTCGAGATGCGCTTCCCCGGCCGCGGCCTCTCGCTCGACGGCGAGGTGACGCTCCCCGACGACGCGGCCGTCGACGCTGACGGCGCCTCCGCGACGCTCGCCGACAACGGCACCCTCCGCATCCGCATCCCCAAGGACGACCGCGCGACGGACGTCGAGGTCCGAGACGAAGCGGACGACGTGTCCGACGAGTCCTGAGCCACCCCTCCGACGGCCTCGGCGCAGCGTGCGCGATGAGACGCCGGGAGCAGGACAGTGACGCGAACTCCCGTTCGGCGAACCAGTCACAGAGCGTGCCTCAGCCGCAGAACTCGTCGACGCCCCGGGCGGGGTACCCGACGACGAGGTCGACGCCGGCCCCCTTCAGTTCGCGAATCCGCTCGGACACCACCTCGGGCGTGCCGACGAGCGCGTAGTCACGGACCGCCGCGGAGAGGACGTCGCGCGCCCGGCCCGAAGCGGTCGCATCGGTCGAAGCGCCCTCGGGGAGCGCGCGGGCGACGGGGCGACGGCGGGCCGCGTACGCGCCCACCGCGTCGAGCATCGTGTCCTCGTCGTCGGTCAACACCGTTGGCGCGTAGAGGGCGACTTCGCCGTCGAAGCCTGTCGCCCGGAGCGCGCGGACGTCGCGGCGCGTCGACCGCGAGAGCAGTTCGTACTGCGTCCCTCCGGCGGCGAGCGCGATGCGTTCGATTCCCTCGGTGCCGACCCACGCATCGGGTGCCCGCTCGCGCGCCGCACGGAGCCGTGGGGCGACGGCACGCTGTGTTTCGTCGTCCGTGAGATACGCGCCGTGCCCGGCCACGAGCACCTGGTCGACACCGGCCGGAATCGACGCCCAGCGCGAGTCGTCGCCGAGCGGGTCGAAGCCGTCGGCCCGGACGGGAGTCGTGAGCCTGACCGTCCGTTCGGCGGCCAGCCGTTCGAGGACCGCCCCGTCCGGCAGCGAGTCGGGACCCTCGTAGTCGATTGCGACGGTCGAGAGCGGTACGTCGAGCGCGCGGCGCACGTCGCACTCGGTGGGCTTCAGTGCGACGGCGTCGAGGCCCGTCTCCGAGACGGCACGCTCACCGGTCAACATCTCGAGACACCTCTGTCGGCGGAGAACTCACAGTCGTCGCGGAACGCGATCAATCGTCTGTGCGACCATGACCGTCGTACCGACGTTCGGGACAAAACGCTGTCGTTCTCCGCCGAGGGATGCCCTCTGTCGAGACGTAGTCGGAGCCCGCTGGAACGACCGAGAGCGGGTCGGAACCGGACGGATTAACGGACGGTGAGCCGGTTCGCGTGCGAGAGGAGCCTCGAATCACCCGTTTCTCGGGTTGTGAGAGCCACAGACCGGTTATACTCTCACGACCGGAGAAGGAGGAAGTGGAGAACGATCATGACTACCAACAGCGTCGAGTGGCTTGGCAAGCCCATCGAGTTCGCGTACGCGGAATCGCTCACTGGATACGTAACGGTCATCGTGCGGCTCGTCACCGGCTACTGGTTCCTCAACGCCGGCGTGAGCAAGTACGCCTTCGTCTCGGGTGAGGCGTTCAACGCGGCCGGCTGGCTCGCCAACGGGACGGCCGGCAGCCCGATTCACGGCTTCTTCCTCTTCGCGGCGGAGACGCCGTGGCTGCTCAGCTTCACGAACCTCGCCATGCCCGTCGGCCAGACGCTCATCGGCCTCGCACTCATCCTCGGGGCGTTCACCCGGTTCGCCGCCTTCTGGGGCGCGTTCCTGATGGTGTTCTTCTACCTCGGCAACGCCGACTGGGCGCACGGCTACGTCAACGGGGACCTGTTCGGGTTCTTGATGTTCGTCATCGTCGGCACCCTCGCCGCAGGACGCATCATCGGTCTCGACCGGGTCTTCGAGGCGACCACGCTCGTGAAGGAACGGCCGGCACTGAAGTACCTGCTCGGGTGACCGACATCCGAGCCGGTGCTCGTTTTTCCGTCCGCACACGCCTCAGACCGGCAGGTCCGCGTCGGGGCCGACCACGCGGTCGACCTCCGGCGGCATCCGCCAGTCGGTCGTGAGTTCCAGCAGTTGGACGAGCATCCGTCCCGTCGCGCCCCAGACGGTGTAGCCGTCGACGTGGAAGAAGTGGATGCGTATCTCGCCGTAGTGGGGGTGGTCGCGGAGTTCGGACTCGTAGTTGGCGTCGTCGGCGAGCGCCGCGACCGGGAGGACGGTTATCTCGGCGACCTCGCGCTCGTCGGGGGTGTACTCGCGGTCGGGGATGCGGCCGACGAACGGGCGAACCGAGTAGTCGGTGACCGTCTCGATGTCGTCGAGGCGGCCGTACAGTTCGGTCTCTTCGGGTCGGAGTCCGATCTCCTCGTTCGCCTCCCGGAGCGCCGTCGCCTCGAGCGACTCGTCGCTCGGCTCGCGGCCGCCACCCGGGAAGCTCATCTGCCCGGCGTGTTCGCCGAGGTGGTCCGCGCGCTTGGTGAACAGGAGGTGGTCTTCACCGTCGCGGGCGACGACGGGGGCGACGACCGCCGCCTGCCGCGACATCCCCTCGAGCGAGGCGGGCGTGTGACGGCCGACGCCGGAGAGGTCCATACACGACACAGCGGGCCGAACGTCTTAACCCTGTATGCATCGGGCAACACTCGACGCCCGCGGTCCCGCGACGACCGTCACGATGACGACGACAGCGACTGTGGCGGCGACGGCGATTACGGCGACGAGTCGCCGGCGGACGCCAGCGCGTCCTCGAGTCGCTCGCGGACTTCGCTTACGTCGACGGGTGCCCACGCCTCCAGGTCGTAGGTGACGTCGAACAGGTGCTGGATGCGCGCCTCGTCCTCGGCGACGACCGCCCGGGCCGCGTCGCCCCGCAGTCGCGTCTCGACGGCCCGCGCCAGCGACTCCCGCGACACCGAGCGCGTCTCGACGTCGAGGATGTGCGGGAGGTCCTCGGCCGCCTCGGGGAGCGTCGGGAACGCGACCGGCCCGACGGTGAGGAGCGGGTCGACGTCGCCGCTGCCGTCGCCGTCGTCAGCGCGCGCTGTGGCATCACTCGACGCGTACTCGACCAGGTAGTATCGCTCGACGGCCCATCCGACCGCGCGGTCGGCCGCCGCCTGGACAGCCGCCTCGTCGACGCTCCCGCGCTGGCGGTAGGCGAGTTCGACGAGCGCGGCGACCACCTGCGTGGACGTGAGCGCGCCGAACAAGTCGACGACGCCCGCGAGTTCGTCGGCGTCGGCGACGGGCAGCGCACCGGTGTCGAACGGAGTGGACGTGCTCACTCTCGGACCTCCCGGAGGTCCGCGTCGGCGCACTCGCGCACGTCACGCGGCGTGATGGGGGCGTCCGCCCACGCCGGGAGGCGGTCGTCACCGGTGGGCGAGACGACCGCCTCGGCGTAGCGGTCCACCTGTGAGCGCTCCTCGTCGGAGGGGTGTTCGAAGCCGTTGAAGGCCGCATCGAGGCCGTACGCGCGGACGAACCGGCGCGCCGTCTCGCGGTAGCGGTCGGGGAGCGTGGCGTACTCGGGGGTGACACCGTGTGCTTCGACGGCCGTAAAGAGCGCCCGACCGACGCCACGGGACATGTCCGAGAGCCCGGTGGGGCCGGAGACCGAACGGTGGTCGTGTTCGTACGCGCCGAGGTCGACCTGCGCGCTGCCGTCGAACCCAGCGTGGGCGAACGCGTCACCGAGCGTCCCGACCTCGAGCCCCCAAGAGCGCTCCACGCGGAGGCTCGCGGCGAGGTCGCTCGTCGCGGCGAACTCCCCGGCGAGCGCGTAGCGGAAGGCGGCGAGATAGTCGAGGACGTCGTGGTCGTGCGCCTCGCCGAGCGCGCGGACCAGCGGCGCGTAGAAGAGGCGGAAGAGCCGCCCGTAGAGCCGCCGGTCCTCCACGCGGGCGTAGTAGCCCTTCGAGAACGCGTGACCGTGCGCGAGCGGGAACAGGAGCCGGGGGACGTACGTGGCGTCGTACGTCTTCGTGTCGGCGTCGTGGAACACGACGAACTCCTCGGAGAGCGCAGCGCCGAGCGCGAGCCACACGTCGCGACCCTTGCCGCGGGGACCGTCGAGGCCGTGTTCCGTCAGCAGTGACTCGATCCGTGGGCCATCGCACCAGACCACGGTGAGCGGGAGGTCGTACTCGGCGAGCCACTCGGTGAAAGCGCCGGCCCGTTCGGCCGAGGCGCGGAGGGGCACGACGACGCGGGCGGGGGCGACGCGTTCGAGCGCCGAGAGCACGCGCTCGGCCGCGAGTCCGGCGTACTCGCGCTCCGTCATCGGCACGACCACGGCGGCCCGGTCGACCGGTGCCGCCGGTGTGGCGTCCCCGAGGTCGTGGAGCGTCGTGATGCGCTCTTGGACGTACTCCATCACCTGCTTCAGGGAACCGAGCGGCAAAAGTCCCGCGACCGGGTGCGTTCGAGGGGCCAGTCAGTCACAGTCGCTCTCCCGCTCGCCGAGTCGGTCGGCGACGACCGACCCGCCCGCCGTCCCTGGGAGTCGACCGAGGAGTCGGAGCGCGCCGAGGACGGCGACGATGCCGACGAGACAGAGCGCGAAGCCAGCGAACACCGTGTCGTACGCGATGCCGCGCTCGACGAGCGTCCCGACGGTCCCGGAGCCGCCGGCCTGCGAGAACATCATCCCCGTCGAGTACGCGGCGTAGGCGCTCCCGCGCGTCTCGTCGGGCATAGTGTCGAGCAGGAAGGTGTCCATCGCCGGGAAGAGGCTGTGGATGACGTAGCCGATGGCGGCCGTGACGACGAAGAGCGCGAGAAAGCCCGTCGTCGTCGTCAGGAGGAACACACAGGCCGCGAACGTGGCCACGATTCCCAGGAGGTACGGGACGTGGGGGAGGCGGTCGGCGAGGCGTCCGGAGACGAAGAAGGCGGGGACGCCCGCGGCGAACACCACGGTGAGGGTGTTCTTCGCCATCGCGGGCGAGAGCCCCTTCGTGCGCATGTACAGTTCGTAGAAGTTGAACAGCCCCTGCCAGACGAAGCCGGTCGTTCCGAGGATGACGACGCCGACGACGACGAGCCGCCACTCGCGCTTGATACCCGCGAGGAGGTCACGGTCGTCCACGCCGGCCGTGGGGAGGTCCGTCCGCCGGGCGGTCACGAACAGGGCGACGGTGACCACGAAGGCGGCGACGCCGATACAGACGAACGCGACGCGCCACGAGTACACGAGTGCGAGCGTCACCAGCGGGGCGGCGATGACCGCAGCGACCTGCGAGGCCATCCCGTGGATGCCCATCGCACGCCCGACGCCCTGGGGGTAGAGTTCGCTCACGAGCGGGTTGGCGGCGACGAAGTAGACGCCGGAGGATAGCCCCATCAACAGCGCGCCAGCGGCGAGCGTGAGGACGGTGTCGGCCGTCGCGGTGAACGCCGACGCGCCCGTGAGGACGAGGCCCGTCCCGAGGATGACCCGGTGTCGCGGGACCCGCGTGAGGAGCCACCCGGCCGGGAGGCGAGGGAGGGCGCTACCGAACCAGACCGCCGTCGCGATGGCGCCGGCGGTGGCCTCGCCGACGTCGAAGACGGTGATGAACTCGCCGACGAGCGGGGCGAAGATGACGCGTGCGAGGTTCACGAGGAACACCATCGCACAGAGGGTGCCGAAGAGGGGACGTCTGCTCACAGTCGCGGTTGTCGCGAGAAGACGACAAACGTTCCGACTCCGCGGTGTGAGTGCGCCACGGTGACAGCAGTCGAGCGTCGTGCTGTCGGCCGGCACCGGCCATCGTGGCAGTCGGCCGATAACTGCCGGACACGGCCCGCGTCGGCCGGCTGTCAGACGCGGGGTGGGGTCTTTTTCCCCCGCCGTCTCGAACGGCCGCGTATGAAATCGACGCGGAAGGGTCTTCGTGAGGGTGAACTCTACAAGGACAACTACGAGCGTCTCAACTGCAGCGAGTGTGAGAAGACGCTGAAGAAGAAGAACGACCCCGACGAGGTGTTTTCGGTCCGGACCTGCCCCGAGTGTGGGCGGCAGTGGAAAGAGCTCAGATAGTCACTCGAAGACCGCGTCGAACGCCCGCGCACCGAGCGGGTCGAACGTCCCCGCCGCGACGTTCTCGGCGACGTGTTGCTGCGTCGACGTACCGACGAGCGACGCGGTCACGCCGGGTGCCGAACGAGCGAAGTTGAGCGCGCGCTGTGCGGGGGTGTCGCCCGCGAGTTCGGCGTCGACCGCTCGAGGGAGCGACCGGGCGAGATCGCCCTGGCCGAGACTCGCGGAGGTAAAGACGTGTAATCCCTGCTCGTGGGCGTACTCGAGCGCGCTCTGTCCGTGGTCGGGACCGTGGGCCGCACGGGTGAACGCGTCGGCCATCGCCACGTTGAACGGCAACTGGATGGCCGCTAGTCCGGATTCGTCCGCGCCGACGGCGTCGGCCGCCGCCGCCGCGCGGGCGACGACCTCCGCGAGCGAGAGGTACTGGTCGTGGTCCGGCGGCACCCGAAAGGCGCTCCAGGTGGCGACGCCATAGGCACCGACATCCCCGTCTGCCCGGCGGCGTTCGAGCCGTTCGAACGCGGCTTCGAGGAGGTCGTACACCGCCGCCCGCGAGCGGGCGTGGAGTTGCGTCTCGGGGTTGTGGACGTAGTAGCAGTCGACGCGGTCGAGGTCGAGGTTCGACAGGGAACGGTCGAGCATCGCGTCCAGGTATGCGGGGGAGAGCGCGTGGCTGCCGCGCGCCAACTCGCCGGCGGCGAGCAGGCCCGTCTGGAGGAACTCCCGGCGGACGTACGCCGAGGGGTCCTCGGGCGGCGTCCCGTCGAACGGGACGAACCCGCCCTTGGTCGTGACCACGACCTCGTCGCGGTCGACGTCGGCGTCGGCGAGCGCCCGACCGACGACCCGCTCGGCGCGCTGACAGCGGTAGTTGACCGCCGTATCGACGAGGTTGACGCCGCTCTCGAACGCCGCCACGAGCGCGTCGTGGTAGCGGGCGTCGACGGCGTCGGTGGCGTCGCCGAGGTAGGTTCCGAGCCCGAGCGAGGAGACGACGCCGGGAGGAAACCGCCGGAAGTAGGTGCGTCCGAAGCTCTCACCGAACCGGTTCCGGTAGCGCCAGGTGCCCTCACGGGTGGCCATGTGAGGTGAGAGGGTGTGGGGATGGATAGGGGTTCGTGTTCCGAGTACGGGAGGACGGCGGGTGACGAGCAGGAACGCCCCGACGCCCTGACGGCAGGCGTGTGCGAAACAGGACTCGTGCGAGGCGGCTGGGGGGGTGAGGTTGCGGTCACATCGTGGCCGTGTCCCGCGCGGTCATCGCCGAAACCGGTGCGGACGTCGCGAAGGAGCATTTCGTGTCCACACCGTGACCGACCGCACGACGACGGACTGTCACGCCACGGAGTCCGTCGGGTCGCTCGAACCAGCCGACTCCGAGCGCTCCCTTACGTCTCGCCGGACATCGACTCGAACAGCCGCTCGACGAGCGCCTCGCGCTCGATACGCAGGCCGCCGTCCGTGTCGACGATGCCGTCGCTGCGGGTGATCTGTGCGCCGCCCATGCGCGCGTGCCCGCCAGCCGACGACCCGGGAAGGTCGGCCAGCGCCGACTTCAGCGTGCGACCCATGTGGACGCGGTCGTCGCGCGAGCGCCCCGAGAGGTAGATGTTGCCGTTCTTCTCGCCGACGACGACGGTGGCGGTCACGCCCTCCATCTTGATGAGTTCGTCCGCCGCCTGCGGGATGGCGTCGAGGTTCGACAGCGCGCCGACGTCGCTGACGAGGAACGGCCCCTGGACCTGCCGGCCGGCGATGGCGCGCGCTTTCGCTTCGAGGACCTCCTTCGACACCTCCGGGTTGGCGATACGGTTGAGGCGGTCCTCGTCGATGCCGGGGTACAGATAACCGGCGGCCGAGAAGTCCGCGGCCGAACAGCCGGCGGTGAGCCGACTGGTGTCGGTGAGGATGCCGTACAGCAGGCCGGTCGACACCTCCGAGGGGAGGGTGTACTCCGCGCCGACCTCCGAGGCGTGCATCTCGGGCGGGACGGGCGTCGCGCCGACGTCGCGGAAGTACTCCGCGACGATGCTCGAACACGAGCCGTACCCGGTCCGGACGTCGGTGAACGCCTCGCCCGTCCCGTTGCCGGGGTGATGGTCGACGACGGCGAACGGGAGGACGCCCTCCGCGCCCGCGAACCCCCGCGGTTCGTTGTGGTCGACGAGGACGACGGCCTCCGCCGCGAGTTCGGAGACGTGTTCGATGGGGTCCATGTCGAGGTCGAGCACCGTGCGGAACGCGCGGTTCTCCTGGTGGCGAATCTGCCCGGTGTACTGGAGGGTCGCCGCGGTGTCGACCTGGCGCGCGAGGCAAGCGACACCGATGGCCGCGGCCATCGCGTCCGGGTCCGGGTTGGGGTGCATCAGCACCACGATCTCGTCACGGCTCGCGAGCGCCTCCAGAAATCGCGTCCCCAGGGGCCGTTTGAACCGCAGGAGGGCGTACGCTCCGCCGACGAGTGAGACGGCGGCGAACGCCACCGCTACCGCGAGTTCTGGATACGTCCGCACGAACGACTCGGCCCCGTCGAGAACCGACCCGGTGTCCTGCAGGAGCACGAGGCGCTCGCTTCTCGCGGACATACCCACCCAGTCTGTGCGGTGGGTCATGAAGATTCCCACATTCGGTCTCCGCTGCGGGGACACAAATCAGTCACACGTCACGCCGATACGCGTCGATTGCGGCCCGGTAGCCCGCGCGAAACGTCGGATAGACGAACTCGTACCCCAGGGTTCGAAGCCGCTCGTTGGAACAGCGCTTGCTCGTCAGGATGCGCCGCCGCGCGGCCTCCGAGAGGTCGCCCGCAGCGAGCCGTTCCGCTTTCGTACGCTTCTCCGGACGGGCGACCCCGCACGCGTCGGCGAGCCAATCCGCGAACTCCCACTTCGAGACGGGTTCGTCGTCGACGACCAGGAGGACGTCGTCGACGTCCCGCTCGAGGGCGAACCGCACGGCACCGGCGGCGTCGTCGCGATGGACCATGTTGAGATACCCCTCCGTCACCGGCCCCTCGAGGTAGCGTTCGAGCCGGTATCTGTCGGGACCGTAGAGACCGGCAAAGCGCGTGACCGTCGAGGAGAAGGGTGCCGAGAGCGCGACCTCCTCCGCTCGTGCGAGGACGCGTGTCTTGTCCGTCGTCGGGTCGAGCGAGGTGGCCTCGTCCACCCAGTCGCCGTCGTGGTCGCCATAGACCCCCGTCGAGGAGGTGTACACGAGTCGCTCCGGTGGCGACTCGCGAGCCGCGAACGCGTCGACGGCGTTCTGGAGGCCGTCGACGAACACCCGTCGGGCGGCGTCGGCACCGCGGCCGCCCGAACTGGCCGCGAAGACCACCCAGTCCGCGTCGGGGACGTCGGCGAGCGTCTCCGACTCCGTGACGTCCGCACGGACGGGGTCGAGTCCCGCGTCGGCGACGGCCTCCAGTCCCGAATCGGACCGACGGACTCCGACGACGTCGTGTCCCGCTGCGGTGAGCTGGCGGCCGAGTTCGAGCCCCACGTACCCACAGCCGAGGACGACTACCTTCATCTTCGTCGTCCCCTCAGCGGTCGTTCCGGACGGCGATGACGCGGTGAATCGCCGCGAGTTCGGCGAGCGTCGTCCGGCGGCGGCCTTCGAGCGACTGTTGGACCTCCTGCCCCGAGATGTCGAGGTCGGTCTCGGCGGCGAGCGTGTCGACGTCCAGGACACCGGTCGTCATCCCCATGAGGAGGCGGTCGCGGAGTTCGAGCGCCATGGTCTCGGCGTCGAGGTCGGCGTCGACGGCGAGGACGGCCATCGCCTCCTCGACGCTGAGTTCGGCCGACTCGCCCGCGGCGAGCGTCTCGAGGCGGTCGGCGTCGACGCCCGACTCGGCGGCGACGGTCTCGGCGCCGTGAGCGTCGATGACGTCCGCGAGCGCTCGCTCGTACGCGGCGCGGAGTTCTCCTGCGCCGTGCGATGCTGGGTCGTCGACAACGTCGTAGAACATACCGGAGTGTGGTTCTGGGGGGATGAAAACGGTTGTCACTTTCGCAGCGGGCCCGGGTCGAGTCGCGTCGCCACTGCTCACGAGTCGAGTGTCTCAGCCCGCCACACGGGATCGTGGCTGAGGGATCGGCTCACCCCAGCCGGGTGAGTCCTCGACGCCCTGGCCATCAGTGTCGCCGACACCCGTCTTGCCGGGCGGGACCGCGACCAAGACGACGGTCTGAACCGAGAACCGGATGCGCGACGCGCGACCGAGCGGCTCGTCGACGCCGTCGCCGTCGATGTCGACGGCCGCGTCACCGCCGTCACGGACGTACGTCACCGTCTCCCCGGGGAGGCCCCGTCGGGTCCGAACGGCGAACCGCGGATAGTACCCCTGGACGTGGACGTCCCAGACGTTCACCGTGGCGTACCAGTTGGTCGGTGTCGGAAGGAGCGGGAGCCCCGCCGGAAGCACGACCGCCTTTCCCTTCGTTCGACTGGCGAGCCGGTCGGTACCGTTGGCGACGACCGTCCCGAGCGCCTCGGTGGCCGCCGTCTTGGAGAGCTGACGGACCGCGTCAGCCCCACGGTCGACCACCTCGAGGTCGACGCGCGTCGTCTCACTGTTTCGCGCCTCGGCGACGGCGACCCGCAGGTGGGCGCTCACCCGGGCGGCCTCGTCGCCTTCGAGGCCGGCCGCGCGGACGACACGGGGGACGAACGAGCCGTTCGTGACGGCGAGCGCCTTCGCCGACGTCCGGTTCCACGTCGAGAAAGCATCGGTGACGGCCCGTTCACGCTCCGGTTCCGAGAGCGTGGTCTCGTCGGCGAGGACGTCCGTCGTTCGGGTACGGACGTGGGCGAGCGATGTCGCAACCCCGGTCCGAAGCGCGTCACGCCGGGCCGCCAGGTCGGGTGTGTCCGAGCCGGCGGTCTCGAGCGCGCGGAGCGTGGTGGCAGCGGTGTGGAGCCTGACCGTGTTCTCCTCGTTCGCCCCGAAGACGGCGTCGACGGCGTCGCCGTAGGGCGCGGTGAACACGTTGACGTTCCGGGTCCGCAGGGGGTACGCCGTCCCGTACCGGTCGCTCCAGGCCCTGTCGGCGCGGTCGACGCCCGCTACGTCGAGATACGGTGGGCCACCCTGCGGGACGAACACGTCCTCGCCGCCGAGTGGGCCGCCGACGGGTCGGTGGCTAGGGGGCGTCGGACGCCGAACCGACATGATGTCCGTCGCCCGGCCGTCGAGGTCGATGTGACGCTTCCGGAGCGCGTCGGCGAGTCGGTCGTTCGCTCGCACGGTCGCGTTCGAACGGTCCGAGAGTCGTGCCTCGACCCGTGCAAGGTACGCAGCCCGGACGGCGACCCGGGCACGGTCGGCCGCGCCGTCGTACTGGGACGGCGCGTCGACGAGTGCGTCCCGTCCGGTGTCGAGTCGTTCTCGGAGCTGCGCCGACGGGTTCGCTCGTCCCGTGGCGGCGTCACCCATCCGAACCGGTGTCGAGGTGTTCCGCACCGTACGGTGGAGGTCGAGGACGTCCGCTTCGACCCACTCGCGGAGGTCCGGCGGTTGTGCTCCGGTGACGCTCCCGTTCCGGTCGAGTGCTTCGGGACCCTCGAGGACCCGCTGCGCGGCGACGTGTTCGACACCGCCGCGACGGGTGAGGAACGTGTCCGCCATCGGGGGGACGTCCGCGAGGTTCGGACCGTCGAGCGCACCACCCGGTTCGAAGACGGGGACGACGGGGCGCGTCGGCGTGCCCGCCAGCGACGCCAGCGATCCGTCGACGGCGATGCCGACGGCGTACCGCTCGGTCGTCGTCGCTGTCGTCTCGAACGTCGTGTTTCCACGTCGCCAGGTTCGTTCGACTCGATGACGGACCGTGACGTGTCGGGTCGCGGTTCGGAACCGAGTCGCGGTGGCGGGGTGTGGTGGAAGCGACGCCGAGCCGCCGTCGACCGTGGCGCTGGCCGTCACTGTCTCGTTCACCAGGGCGGCGCCGGCGCTGGGTGCTCGCGGTTGGGGCCACGGCTCCGACTCGACGAGCCTCGCGTGCGTTCGCAGGGTGAGATTCACCCGGTACGCGCGTTCGAGTACCGCGTCGAGCGACGGGCCTCTCTCGCCCGCGTGGAACGCGACAAACGCCCGGTCGGCCGTGTCGTCGACACCGAGCTCGACCCGCTTGTCCGGGGTCGGCGCGTCGGGGCGAGCGAGCCGCGGAATCCGCTGTTCGGCGTCGTCGGGGTCGGGCGTCGGAAGCGGTGCGACGCTCGCGAGCAGGCTCGTTTCGGGCGTGCTCAGCCCCGCGCGGGAGTCGTCCAGGAGCAGTCGCCCTAGCGCCCGCGTTTGGGCCGTTCGACCAGTCGGGTCGGCGCGCCCGAACGCCGCCCGCTGGAGGTCGAGGACAGCGCCGTTGGTCGCCACGCCGACGTGCCGGGTGCCGACGACGTTACTGACGGGTAACCCGCCCCACTGGCCGTAGCCGCGCGCCCAGGCGACCGGGTAGAGGCGGGCTGTAAGTCGCCGACCGAGCCCCGGCCCCTTGAGCGGACCACGCGCGAGCGACTGTTCGAACCGGACCGTCCGGTCGTGGAGCGCGAGCACGGGCGTCGCGACGGTGACGGTCCAGTTCGCCGTCTCGCGGGCGACGACGTCACCGTCCTGTCGGGCGACGACGGAGACGTTCCGAAGCCGCACCTCGAGGGCGGTTCCGTTCTCGACGCCCCGAACGCTGATGCGGTCGAGCCTGCGTTCGAGGGCTGCCGGCGTCGGCGTCGCCGGGAGCGAGGCGGCGGCCGTGACGTCGCCGCGGCTGTACGCGGCGCGCTCGAAGCTCTCGCGCGCCGCGACGTAGATCCGAACCCGGAGGCTGTCGCGGAACGGACGGTCCTCGTCCAGTACGTCACCCCAGTTGCTCGACGCCGGCTCGACGACCGGGGTCCGCGCGGCGTCTCGGGCGGCGCGAGACACCGCGGTCCGAAGCGCCGTCTCCGAGGCGGCCGTCGCCCGGTCCATCGCCGCCTCGACGTCGCGGTCGACGCGCAGTTCGTCGGTCGCGAGCGTGCTCGCGTAGGTCGTGCTCCCGAGGAGGAGTAGATGAGCGCGAACGGGACCCGTCCACGGGTGTCGTCTGCCAGCCGCATCACGACCACGTCCTGACGACGATGTGCACGCTGCCGGTCCGGACTGCCGCGGCCGCCGCGCGCGGCGTCTCGAACTGCGATGCGAGCGTTCGTGTGGTGCGGTTCGAGACGGCCGCGGTGAGGTCGGCCCGCGCGGGCTCGACGCCCGCTTCGAACGTCGTCTCGGAGTCGTACGCCGACCGCATCGAGGCGAACTGCTCCCGGGCGACGACGGCGTCGGCCCCGTCGCCGTCCAGCGCGACCCGCGTTCGGCGCGGCGGGAACAGCCCGTCGACGGTCCCGCGGGCGACGACGTCCGCGACGTGGCCGTACCCGCCGACGGAGGCGGAACGCGCGCGGTCACTGGTCGGCGGAATCCCGCTGTCGACGGTCAACGTCGCGGCGTGAACGGTCGAATCGGTCGGGGGGTCGGGACCGAGTCGGACCTGGCCGGCGAGGGTGCTTCCCGGAATCGGACGCCACGTGGCGGCGACCTGCGTCCGCCCGTCGAGCAGGGGTGAGACGGTGGTCTCGACGGCGTCGACGAAACCGACCGCGTACGGTGACAGGGGTGCGCCGTCGACAGTGGCGTTCGCCACGGCGGCGTCCGCGAGCAGTTCGGCCAGCGTCCCGTGGCGAGCCCGCTCGATGGGTTCACCGGTCCGGTCGTCGACGCCGAGGTCGTACTGGACCGTCGCGGTCGTCGTCGCGAGCGTCTCGACGGTCGCCTCGTCACGGTCGGCAGTGATCGAGACGGTGTCGTCGGCGCTCGCATCCGCGGCAGTCGCGACGGAGAACACGGCCGCCCCGACGAGGAGGAGGAAGACGGACACGTCGACGACGGTACTGATTCCCCGTTCGTTCCGCCGTGTCATCGCCACACCACCACCCGGAGATTCCCCGCACGCACGCGTCCCGGGCCGAGTCGGACACTCACGGGCCGGGACGCACGGTCACCGTGCGCCGAAACCACGGGTCCGACTGCCCACCGCCGCTCGCCCGTCGCGAGCGAGACGTTGAGCCGTGCGCCGGCCGGCCCGTCGCCGGGTGTGCGGTCGAGGCGCGCGGGATGGACGACCCCCCGAACCGTGACGTCGTCGTGGACGGCCGCGAGCGTCGGCTCGGCGAGGTCACGGTCGGTTGGGCCACCGGTGTCGACGAGGACGACCGCGTACGTCGAGAGCCCGACGCAGACGGCGAACAGAGCCGCGAGCGCCGCGAGCGGCTCGACCTGTCCGCGGAGGCGAGACACGCTCAGACACCCCCCGGTCTCGAATCGAGCGTCCCGACGAGCGTGACGTCGACGCCGTCCCACGAGAGGCGGCGGACGACGAGGTGTCGACCGGCGGGCCGCCACGCGGGGTCGCGAGCGCGGTCACGGGCGGTGTCGACGGCGCGCTCGAACGTCGCCCGGGAGGTGAAGACGGCCGCCGGCGGCTGCCCGCGGAGCACGCGGGCGAGTGTCGTGCCCGGCTCGACCGGGACGACGCGGTAGCCGAGCGTCGCGTGTGCCGTCCCGGCGTCGGTTCGCAGACCGATGCGCCGCGGGCCGATGCGAACGGCCCGCGCGTCGAGCGCGCGGGTCGCCGTCGTCTCGTACTCGCTCGTCGCGACGGCGTCGACCGTCTCGGCAACGGCCGGAGCGTCCGGCGCGGGGGTCGTCGGGAGCGACGACACGACGCCGAAGACGACGAGCGTCGCCGCCGCGAGGCCGAGCCACGCGTACCACGTGTCTATCGGGGTGTCGAACATGGGCGGTCTGGCCGCGTCTTCGGATAAAAACGCTCGGCGAGACGCGTTCAGAGTAGCAGGCCGGCGGCGACGACCCCGACGAGGAACGACACGCCGGCCAGCACGAGTGCGATACCGACCCGGTAGCCGACGCGCGTCGGGTCGAGCCCGGATTCGAGCCCGGTCGCCAGCGCGGTCAACGTCGCCGCCATGAGGAAGACGTAGCCGCCGAGGACGGTCCCGAGCCCAGAGACGGAGAAGGCGGGCCCGACAGCCGCGCCCGCGTCGACACTGGCGATGCGCGCCGCGAGCGCGACCGTCGCGCCGCCGACGAGTGGTCCGAAGACGGCCGCAGTGTTGGCGAGCGTCCCGCTCACCGCCGCGAGCTCTCGCCGTCCGGCCCGTTCGGCGCGTTCGAGGTCGCGCAGTTGCTCGGCCATCGCCACGACGGTCTCGCCCGCGGGCCGTCCCTCGACAGCGGCCACCGAGAGCAGCGTCGCGGCCGCGCGAGTGCGCGGGCTCGGCAGGTCGGCGAGCACGCCGAACTCACCCAGGAACGCCTCGTCGAGAGTGACACCGAGCCGTCGCTGGACGCCCGCGGCCGCCGCGAACAGCGTACCGGTCTCGCTCGACAGTTCCGTGCCGACGCGTTCGACAGCGGCCTCGACGGCCGTCCCGTCGCGGACGTGCCGGCCGACGAGCGAGAGCGCCTCTGGCAAGCCGTCTTCGACGGCGCGCGCACGCCGCCGGACGGTGACGGCCGGATGGAACCGGACCACGAACACCGAACCGACGCCCGTCCCGACGACGACCACCGGAGCGGCCCAGTCCCCGACGACGACGGTCGCGACGACCCAGAACGTCCCGGCGGTCACGAGGCCGGCGAGCGCGGGTCGCCACCACGGGACCTGTGCATCGGGGTGGCTGCGCGACACCGATGGCGTCGCGAAGGTGACCGGACGACGAGCGAGGAGCCACCCCGACGCACCGAACAGCGCGAGCGGAAGCAGGACGTCGTACCCGAGCGCGAGCGCGGTGAGCGATATCGACGCCCCGGCGACGCCCGCCGCCGGGAGGATTCCGACGAGCGCCAGCGGCAACAGGACGCCGAACGCGTACACCGCCGTCGCCGGGCCGCGGACGTCGGCCGCGAACGACGCCATCCGCTCCTGGGTCGCCTCGACGACGGTCGACCGCGCGTGGTCGAGCAGCGTCGACCGCTCCGACGGAGGCGCGTCGACGGCCGTCGCGACCAGGTCCGCGGCGCGTTCGAGCGCCGGAAACCACGGTCGCCACGCCGCGACGAAGCTGTCGAGCCCCGTCGCGGGCGTCCCGGCCGCCCGGCGGACGTGGTCGTCGAGACTCCGCGCGAGCGGACCCGTCCCCGTCCGGGCGGCGAAGACGACCGCCGGTTCGACGGCGGGTGTGAACCGCGCGTGAAGCACGAGGCGACCGACGAGGTCGCTCGCCGCACACAGCGCGCGCGTCCGCTCGACGGCGGCGAACGCCGCCGGTGCCCGGTGGACGACGTGGACGACGACGGTGCCGACAGTCGCGGCGACGAGCGCGGCAGCCCCGGCGTCGATTCCGAGCGCGAACCCACCGAAACCGACGAGGACGGCACCGAGAACGCCAGCCGTGTAGCCGCCCCGAACGACCACGTCCGCCGACACCGACGAACCGAGAAAGGACAACTGGCGGGCGAGCGTCTCGTCAGTCGCGACCGCACCCGGCCAGGGCTGAGCGAGCGCGGTGAGCAGCCTCGTGAGCGCCGACGACATCTCAGTCCCCCCGCGCGTCGGGAGCCGTGAGGCCCGCCGCGGCGCGTCGGTCGATGGCTGCGGTGCGCTCCGAGAGCGTGGTTCGAACGTCGGCGTACGACTCCCCGGGGAGGGCGAGCGTCGGGAGGATGGCACTCTCGCCGCGGTCGATCACACCGGTGGGCTCGAGCCGGTCGGAGTCGTCGCTCATCTCGAACAGCGCGGTGAAGTGCACACTCTCGCTCGTCGACCGGACCTCCTCGATACGCGTCACCCGGCGCCCGGCCTCGGCGGTGAGCGTCACCACCAGGTCTGTCGCGCCGAACGCTTGCTCGGAGACCGCGAGGTCCGTCACCATCCGCGCTTTTACCCCGTCGCCGCCGACCCCGTGGACCGTCCCCAGGACCGCACCGTCGGCCGCTCCCACTCGCATCGCCTCGTAGAGCGCCCGAGCCTCCTCGCCGCGGACTTCGCCGATTGCGAGAGCGCCGTCGCCGAGTCGAAGTGCCGCGCGCAGGGCATCGGTGGGCGAGAGCGCGGCACCGTCGTCGAGCCCCGTGTAGATCGACTGGACGTCGCGGCCGTGCCGTTGTAACGCCGAGACGGGGAGTTCGGGCGTGTCCTCGACGACGACGGCCCGCGTCGTCGTGGGGAGTTCCCAGAGGAGCGCGCCGAGGGTGGTCGTCTTCCCCGCGCCGCGCGGCCCGGCGACGAGTGTCGCCGCTCCACGCTCGACAGCGAAAGAGAGGAGGCCGGCCGCGGCGGCCGGGAGAGTCCCCAGGGCGACGAGTCGGGAGAGCGTCCAGACGGTCTCGTCGTGTGCCCGGAACGCGAAGCCGAGGCCGTCGCTGGCGGGGGGTGCGACGCCAGCGAGCCGAATCCGGCGGTCCGTCGACGTGTCGACCGTCGCGTCGAGCGTCGGCGTCGACCGCGAGAAGGCGCGGCCCGATGCCCGCCTGAGCCGTGAGGCAAGCGCCGCCGCACCCGCGTGCGACAGGTGGACGTTCGTCTCGAGCCGTCGGCCGTCGACGACGACGCGGACGGGGTTCTCGTCGACGGGGCTCGTGACGAAGACGTCGGTCACACGCTCGTCGGCGAAGACGTCGTCCAAGACACCGTGGCCCCGCGTGTGCTTGGCCAAGAGCGCGCCGAGCCGTTCGACCGGGTCGCTGTCGTCGGCGCTTCGTCGAACCGCCCGGTATGGTGCGCGCGGGCCTCCCGTGACGCCCCCGGTGGCGAGAAGTCGCCGCGCGGCGGCGAGCGTCTCGAGTGCCGACTCGTCGAGACGCTGCCACGCCGGGACGAGGTGGTACCACTGCCGGCCGTCGCTGTCGTCGGCCGCCGCCTGCCGGCATGACGAGTGTCGTTCGTCGACGTCGTACAGCCTGACGCGTGCACCGGTGTCGAGTTCCCACGCGTCGACGAGCGTCGCGCCGACGGGAGGGTCGACGCCGACACGACAGCGGGCGACGGTCGGTGCGGTGAGCGCCCGGAGCACCGTCTCGTACCCGTCGCCGTCGGCACGCTGGGCGCCCATCTCGAGCCCCGTCTCGGCCGCGATTCGGGCGACGGGGCCGGCGCGTCCCGTCGCCTCGTGAGCGGCACCCAGCGGGTCACACAGCGCGCGCGCAGCGAGACGGGCATCGTGGTGGGCGGCGCGCTCGGCGAACCGTCCGGCGGCGACGAGGAGCGCACAGGCGTCGTCGGTGTACAGTCGGTCGACGCCGCCGGCGCGGCTGCGAACGAGGTCCGCGTCGCGTTCGGTCAGTGCCCCGGTCACCGTCGCCCGACAGTCGGCCGACGCGGCGAGGTCACCGTTCCCCGGACAGTCGTCCGCGGCGACGCGGAGTTCGGTGCCGCACTCGGCGTGGGTGCCGGCCGGGGTCTCGAAGGAGAGCCCACAGGCACAGGCCGCGTCGTCGTCGTCCGTTCCGAAGAGCGCCCGTGAGCGGTCGACGAGTGTGGTGAGGAGCGTCATGGGCCGCTCTGGCCTCGTACCGGTATTTGAACGTTCGTCCGAGACGAGTCCACGGTCAGCGGAGCGAGGTCGACTCGGCGACGCGAACGTGGACGCCCACGCGTCCCTCGACTCGGACGAGCGTCAGTCGGAGCGTGTGCCGCCCCGGAGAGAGGACGAGCGGGCGTTCACCAGTGACGAACCGGACGCCGGTGTCGAGCCGTCGCGGCGGCTGTCCGGCGACGCGGTAGCCGACCGTGGACGGGTGCGACGCGTTCGGGAGGCCGCCGACGGAGAGAGACGCCGCGCGGGCGTCTGCGACGCCGGCCGACGGAAGGGTGACGACGACGGTCCGACTCGCGCCGCGCGCGCCCACGGGGACCGGGTCGTCGGTGGCGACGAGGCCGGCGGCGACGTCTGTCAGCCGAGTCGCACTCGCGTCGAGGCGACGCTCGGTCCGGTCGACGCGAGCGTCGTCGAGGGCTGGCAGCGACGCACCGAGCAACGCGGTCGCGACGACCACGGTGAGGAGCGTTCGAACCGCCGTCACAGCGCGTCCCGGAGCCGCGCGACGAGTGACTCCTCGGGCCCGTGGTCGGTTCCACGGCTCCCGTCGGCGGCGTCTGGCGGGGCTGGCCGACCAGCGCCATCGGGCGTCGCCGAAACACGCTCCGGCCGGCCCGGACGCGCATCCGAACGGGTGTCGTGCGCGCCGTCGGCGACCTGCCGGTCGGTCGACGCCGCCGGAAGCCGCTCGACCGAGAGGCCCTCGTCGGTGTCGGACACGCGGGACTCGACGCGCTCGGCCTTCGCAAGCGCCAGCGACGCCTGTCGTTCGACGTCCGCGGTGACGTCGTCGACGCCGCCGAGATAGCCGCGAACCGCCTGCGTCGTCGCATCGAGGTCGTCGAGTCGTGTCTCGAGAGCGTCGAGCCGTTCTTCGACCGTCGTGAGACGTGCTTCCAGGGCGGCCGCGTCGGCGACGTGAGCGAGGTCGGTCTCGCCGCCGGCGACGGCCCGTTCGACCGCTTCGAGCCGGGTCCGAAGGTCGTCCGTCATGCGGGGCGGTGGCCGCCTCCTCGGATAAAAACGCTCGCCGCGAGGTGAAACATCGAAAACATCATTGACGGACAGGTGTTCGACACGGTCATGCAGTCCGTCCTGATCGGCGTCGGTCAGGCGGGCGGGAAACTCGTCAGCGCCCTCCAGGCGTTCGATGCTGGCGAGCGTCACGATGCCGTCCGCCGCGCAGTCGCGGTCAACACCGCGACGGCCGACCTCCGCGCCCTCCCCGACACGGTACAGTCGCTTCTCATCGGCCAGTCACGCGTCTCCGGCCACGGCGTCGGCGGCGACAACGAACTCGGCGCGCAGGTGATGCGCGAGGACATCGAAGCGGTGCTCGACGCGGTCGTCGTCGAGGCGGCCGCGGAGGCCGTCTTCGTCGTCGCCGGCCTCGGCGGCGGCACGGGGTCGGGCGGTGCGCCCGTCCTCGTCCAGGAACTGAACCGCGTCTACGACAGGCCCGTCTACGCCATCGGCGTGCTCCCCGGCCGAGACGAGGGGGCGTTGTACCAGGTGAACGCGGGCCGGTCGTTGAAGACACTCGCGCGCGAGGCTGACGCGGTGCTCCTCGTCGACAACGACGCGTTTCGAAGGACTGGCGACAGTCTCGAATCGGGCTACGAACGGGTCAACGAGGCCATCGCCCGTCGGCTGGGGCTCCTGCTCGCGGCGGGAGAGGTCGACGCCGGGAGTGAAGTCGCCGAGAGCGTCGTCGACGCGTCGGAGCTCATCAACACCCTCCGGAACGGCACGCTCGCGACCGTCGGCTACGCGGACGCGTCGGCCGCGCGCGACGCCGGGGAGAACGTCAACGTCGTGACGAGCACGACCCGCCAAGCGCTCTTGACCGGAACAAGCATCGAGGCCGACAGTGCCGAGGCGGCGCTCGTGGTGGTCGCGGGCCGCCCGGCGGCCATCCCGCGGAAGGGCGTCGAGCGCGCCCGTCGGTGGGTCGAAGACGAGACCGGGTGTATGCAGGTCCGCGGCGGTGACTTCCCGCTGCGTTCAGAGAAGATCGCGTCGCTCGTGCTGTTGAGCGGAATCGAGCGGACGCCGCGCGTCGAGACGTTCTTCGAGCGGGCGAGAGAAGCGAGTCGTGCAGGCACGGCAGCCGACGACGACGGCCGCGACACGACGGGTTCGAGCGGGGCGAACGGGTGGGCCGTCGACGAACTCGACGACCTCACCTGACCGCACAGCGCGGGTGCGGACAGTTACTGCCGGACGAGACTCGCGCCGTCGAAATCCGTCCGCGTGAAGTCGAGTTCCATCAGGTCGAGGATGGTCGGCGCGATGTCGTAGAGGTCCGCGTCCTCGATGGCGACGTCGGGGTCGTCGACGAGGAGCGTCGCGTTGTCGAACGAGTGCATGCCGTTGCGGGGCCCCTGTGCGAACACCGACTCCTTGTCTTTGAACCCCGACTTGAGGTCGAAGCCGTGGTTCGGCACGACCACGAGGTCCGGGGCGATGGCGTCGTGTTCGCCACGGAACGCCTCCTCCTTCTCGACGACCTGCGCGGCGACCTTCTTCCCGTCGGGGCCTTCCCACGCTTCCAGTTCGGCTTTGAGTTCGTTCCGAACCGCCTCGTACTCCGCTTGCGGGACCGACCCGCGCGGCTCGCGGTCCTCGAGGTTGACGTAGAAGCGCCCGGGAATGAGCGAGTACGCCCGGGTGTCGTCGGAGATGTCGTCGAGTCCGTCGTGGTCGTCCGTGGCGTACGAGAGCCACCCGTTCTCTTCGAGCCAGGCGTTGCAGTTGACCTCGTGGTCCAGCGAGGTGAAGCCGTGGTCGGAGGCGACGACGAGCGTCACGTCGTCGGGGAGCATCGAACGGATCTTCCCCAGGTACTCGTCGACCTTGCGGTAGAACTCCAAGAACAGCTCGCGGTTCTCCTGTTTCAGCCCCTCGGTGTCGCCGGACGCACCGGGCGCGAGGCGCTCGTAGTCCTTGAACAGGAAGTGGTTGACCCGGTCGGTGGTCATGAAGACGCCGAAGAAGAGGTCCCAGTCGTCCGCGGAGAGGTAGTGGCTGAACGCCTCGAACCGCGTGTCGAGGGTGCGGTGGGCGTCGTCCATGAACTCTCCCTTGTCCTCTTTGTGGCCGAGTTTGGCGTTGACGTCGATGGCGTAGTCGATGGACTGGAGGTAGTCGGCGAGTTCGTCGGGGTACGCCGCCTTGTCGACGGAGGGTGAGAGGAAGCCCGACACCATCCGCTGGACGTTCCGCTGAGGGGGGAACGTGACCGGGACGTTGAGCACGGTGGCGTCGCGGCCGTCCTGGCTGACACGGTCCCACAGCCGGGTCGCCTGGACGTCACGGCCCATCGGGACGTACGTGTCGTACGAGCCGACCTCGCGGTCCTGGAAGCCGTAGACGCCGGTCTCGCCCGGGTTCACGCCGGTGGTGAGCGCGGGCCAGCAGGCGCTGGACTCGGGGGGCACGATACTGTCGATGGGGCCGGCGCTCCCCTCCTCGATGAGCGAGGCGACGTTGGGGAACTCGTCGGGGTGCTCCGAGAGGAGCGTGAATGGAACCCCGTCGATTCCGATGAAGGCGACGCGCGGGTGGTCGGTTCCGCGCAGTCGGTCGAACAATCCCATACCCGACCATACCGAGGGGGGCCCCAAGAAGCTTCTTTTCCAGTGACGTTCTTGCGGCGGCCTCGGAGACCTGGTGGGTGAAGCGTCGATTACTGACCGAGAGTCGGCGGCGCGTCGGGTCGAAGTGGTCCCACGCCGACGGGGGCGGGTGTCTTCGAACAACATGAGGACCGCACGACACACGGGCGTGATGGACCGCAGCCTCTTCCTCCCCAGCCGGTCCGGCCGGGACGGAGCCCGGCCGAGACCCTCGCACGCTCACTCGCTCACTGGCGTTCGCTCGTTCGTCGCGCGCCGACCGCTCCGGGAGCGTGCCAGCGCGTGGCGTCGCGGACGTCGGTCCGCGACCCGCGCGAGGGACGAGCACCGGAGCCGCGAACGGACGTGCGCGGCGAGGAGCGCAGTCGGCTGGGGAGGATGTGGCTTCACCGCGTCCGTGCGCCGTGCGGTCGGTCGCGTGCGGTGTTCGTGCGGTCGGTCGCGTGCGGTGTTCGTGCGGTCGGTCGCGTGCGGTGTTCGTGCGGTCGGTCGTTGCTGTCCGTCCCTTCGGTACGACTCGCGGAACCAGTGCCGGCGCGACCGTCGTTGCACCCGTCTGGCGGCGAAGGAGCAAAGTCCGACCCGTCAGTAGAACAGGTGTGAAAGAGTACCAGCAGAAACAGCTGTTGGAACGCGTCAACCGGGAGGGCGCGACGGTCGGCGCGGACATCCCCGACCGCATCGTCGTCCAGGGGGAGGAGGTGAACCTCCGAGAGTTCGTCTTCGAGATCAAACGCCGGGACACCATCCCACCCGGCGAGCGCGACCGGGTCGAGCAGGCGAAGAAGAACCTCCGCCGCGAGCGCCTCCAGCGCGTCCAGCAGATCGAGCGAAACGAGGTGAGCTACGAAGAGGGTGAAGCACTCGTCGAGAGCGTCATCGGCATCGACCGGGCGCTGAACGCCCTCGAACAGCTCCGACCCGCCGACCTCGAGAACGAGGCGAAGGCCCAGTACGCAGCCGACCAGAAGCGATGGATGAAGTTCCTCCGGCAGGCGCTCGGACGCGAAGACGCCAACAAACCGAGCCGACGATGAGCCGGAACGACGAGGTGTCGGCGCTGTTCGAGGAGTTCGCCGACTTACTCGAGGCACAGGACGTCTCGTACAAGCCCAACTCGTACCGCAGGGCGGCCGAGAACATCCGGGAGGACCCCCGACCAATCGAGGACGTCGCCGCCGAGGGAGCCGACGCGTTGGAGGACATCGACGGTGTCGGCGAGGCCATCTCCGCGAAGATACTCGAGTACTTCGAGACCGGGGAAATCGAGGAACTCGAGGAGGCCCGCGCGGACCTCCCGGTCGACATGGCCGGACTGACGCGCGTCGAGGGCGTGGGACCGAAGACCGTCGGGAAGCTGTACGAGGCACTCGGTGTCGAGACGCTCGACGACCTCGAAGCCGCCGCCGAGGACGGCCGGATTCGGGAGGTGAAGGGGTTCGGGAAGAAGACCGAGGAAAACATCCTCGAGAACATCCCCTTCGCCCGGCAGTCGCGCGAACGGGCGCTCCTGGGGGAGGCCCGCCCTGTCGCGGACGACCTCCTCGCGTACCTGCGCGGCAACGACGCCGTCGCCGAGGCCGACGTCGCCGGGTCCATCCGGCGGTGGCGCGAGACGGTCGGTGACATCGACGTGCTGGTCGCGTCCGACGAGCCGAACCGTGTCGTCGCCGCCTTCGCCGACTGGGACGGCGCGACGGGCGTCATCGAATCGGGGACGAAGAAGGCGGCCGTCCGCGCCAACGGCGAGCGGGTCGACCTCCGTGTCGTCGTCCCCGACGAGTACGGGGCGGCCCTGCAATACTTCACCGGGAGCAAAGAGCACAACGTCACCCTTCGCAACCGCGCCATCGCCCGCGGGCTGAAGATGAACGAGTACGGCGTGTTCGACGTCTCCGACGTAGATGACCCCGACGCCGGCCAGCGCGTCGGCGAACGGGTCGCGGGGCGCACCGAAGAGGAGATGTACGCGGCGTTGGAGCTCGCGTGGATCGAACCCGAGATGCGCGAGGACACCGGCGAGGTCGACGCGGCGGCCGCCGGCGACCTCCCGGACCTCGTCACCACGGACGAGGTCCGCGGCGACCTCCACACCCACACGGACTGGTCGGACGGGCGCGCCACGCTCGAAGCGATGCTCGCGGGGGCCGAAGAACGGGGCTACGACTACCACGCGGTCACCGACCACGCGACGGGTGCGGGGATGGTCGGCGGCGTGGGCCTCTCGGACGCGGAGCTGAGAGAGCAGGCATCGGTCGTCGCCGAGGCGGCCGACGCGTTCGACATCGAAGTGTTCCACGGCGTCGAAGCGAACATCGACGCCGACGGCGGCCTCTCGGTGGACGACGCCCTCCTCGACGACCTGGACATCGTGGTCGCCTCGCCGCACGCCGCGCTCGACCAAGGCCGCGAGGAGGCGACCGAACGACTCGTCGCCGCCATCGAACACCCCGCGGTGGACGTGCTCGGCCACCCGACTGGCCGACTGTTGAACCGCCGGAAGGGGATGGAACTCGACGACGAGCGAATCGCGGCGGCCGCGGCGGAGGCGGGCACGGCGCTGGAGGTGAACGCCAACCCGCACCGGCTCGACCTCGACGGCTCGGGCGTCCGGGCAGCCGTCGACGCCGGCGCGGTCGTCGTCGTGAACACCGACGCACACGCGCCGAGCGAGTTCGACAACGTCCGCTACGGCGTCCACACGGCGCGCCGAGGCTGGGCCGAGGCCGCCGACGTGCTCAACACCTGGAACGTCGACGAGGTTCGGGCGTTCCTCGACGGCTGATGGCCCGACGACTCCTCGTCGACGCGATGCTCGGCAAGCTGGCGCGCTACCTTCGGATGTGCGGGTACGACGCGGCGTACGCGCTCGACCGCGGGCTCGAGGCCGACGAGGACCTGCTCGCCGTGGCTCGCGACGAAGGGCGACAGCTCCTGACGAGAGACAGACAGCTAGCCGACAGAGCGCCCGCCGGCGTCCGCATCGACGCCCGGGAGATAGACGACCAGCTCCGTGAACTGCTGGCGGACGGCTTCGACCTCTCGCTCGCGGACGAGCCGGCACGGTGTGGACGGTGTAACGGTCGGGTCGCCCCGGTCGGTGAGGACGAAACGGTCCCCGCGTACGCGCCGGACCCCACGGAGACGCCGTGTCACCGGTGTCGTGACTGCGGGCAGGTGTTCTGGAAGGGGAGCCACTGGGACGACGTCCGGGCACGGCTGAGGCGGGTGAAAGACGAGACGGAGTGAGTCGGAGGGGCGAACAGAACCGGGGCCGTCAGCGGGCCGTCCACTCGTCGCAGGCGTCCATGTCGTCCATCAGGTCGTCGTGGAGGCCGCAGTACGGCTGGATGCCCTGTCCGGTCCGGACGTAATCGAAGTGCTGACAGCTCCCGCAGTAGCGGTCGCCGACCTGCCGGGGGGTGGGCTCGTCTCCTGGGTTGGGGACGAACTCGGTGCCGTCGTCCCCGCTCCCGTCGAGCGGCGAGCGGATGTCGGTGGTGGTCGCGCCGCCGTCTGACGCCGGGGAGGTCGGCGAGCGCGACGGCGCCGGTTGCGAGCGCGAGGCAGCAGTCGAAGCGGACGACGAGTCGGCCGTCGGGGAGAACATCGCCGAACTCCACGAGGCGCCGTCGCCGGTCCCCTCGGAGCCCGTCTGGGTCTCGACGCCGCCGTCGGGCTGGGAGCCGAAGAGGCCGACGCTGCCCGGACCGGGCTGTGGCACCTCGACGACCTTCGTCTCGCCCTGGCGGGTGACCTCCATCCGGACGGTGCCGCCGGGCGCGTTCCGCGTCTTGAAGTTGGCGATGCCGACGAAGAGCCACCAGAACGTCGTGATGACGCCGAAGAAGTAGACACCGACGGTGGGGAGCGTGAGGTCCATCAGCCCGGCTCCACAGTTCGACCCGGACCACTGACACGGGTAGGCGTGCCAGAACATACCGACACCGAGGACGGCGATAGCGGCCCCGACGAGCGCGGCCAGCCGCGTCCGTTTCGCCGAGGGGAGAATCGTCAACACACCGAGGAAGACCGCAGGGACGCCGAGGCCGCCGAGGACGCCGCCGACGTGGCGGCTGTTCGTGATGCCTTCGAGCGTCGCCGTCGTGTAGAGAAGGTCCGTCGCCGCGACGAGAATCCCGCTCAGTACGAGGAGCGCGCCGACGAGGAAGAGGCTGACGCCTGCGTACAGCCGCCGGAGGTCCGGGCGGTGTTCGCCCGACCGTCCCTCCCCTGTGTACACCTCCGAGAGACTGGTCATGGGCGCGAGTACACTGCCCGGACACAAAACGATACGTCAGACGTCCGCAAGACGTTGGCGACGTCTCCCCTCGGCGGGTGTGTGGCCCCCGAGAGCCGACGGCAGGGACGCGAGCGAGACCACCCCAATCGGGACGGAAGGGAAGAGTTTACTGTCGGTGATGGCCAAGCGACGCGCATGGCAGACGACGAAGAAGCAGCGGAGGAGCCTGTCGTCGAACTCGGCGAGGGCGAGGCGGTCGAGGGGCAGCCACTCGCGCGCGTCGCCGCTCGACTGACCTGGCCACACGAGAAGAGCCGCGTCATCGAGAAGGAAGGCGACAGCGTCATCCGCACGCCCGCCGGTCCCCAGTCGCTCGCGGACGTCCTCGGAGACGTCGACGTCACGTACTTCGACACGCGGCAGTCCTTCGTGGCGGCCGTCACCGAGGCGGTCGGAGACGCGCCCATCCAGACCGAGTAGGGGCGTGCCGCGACTCGAACGGTTCTCTCTCGCTCGACTCGAGGAACTCTCGTGGGTCCAGCGGACGCTCCTCGTCGGACTCGTCCTCTCGGTCCTCTGGAGCGCGTGGCAGGTCCCCCGGGGAAACCTCACGATGCGCGCCCTGCGTGACACGGTGGTCTTCATCGCCCTCCCGGCCGCGCTCGCCATCACGCACGGGCGGCATCTCGGATGGCGCGTCGACCGCCGTGCGCTCCGAAACGCCGTGCTCATCGCGCTGTTCGTCCTCCCCTTCTATCTGGTCGGCTCGTCGCTCCCGAGCATCCGCGCGTACTACCCGATGTGGGAGACGTCGACGGCGCTCTCGGCGTTTCTCCCGCACGCACTCCAGCAGTTCGTGGTCGTGGTCGCCGCCGAGACGTACTACCGCGGCCTCCTCTGTGTCGGCGTCCGGGACGAACTCGGATTCAAGAGCGTCTTCATCTCGCCGGTCGTGTACGCCCTCCACCACGTCGGCAAGCCGCCCATCGAACTGCTCCTGTCGGGGCCGACAGACGTCCTCTTCGGTGCGGTCGACTACGACGCCAACTCCATCCTTCCGTCCATCGTCGCCCACGGGCTCGGCCTCGTGCTCCTCGACTGGCTCGTCCTCCACCCGCCGATTCTCCCCCCCGAGCGAGTCATCGAGTGGTTCTCGTTCCTGCCGATTCCGCTGTGAGTGACGGTCGGTTCGGCGTCGCGCCGACTCAGCCGAAGATACGTGCACGAACGGTACACTACCATACCTTTTCGTCGGTCGCTGTCCAAGAGACGGGCGATGACGCTCCCAATCGATCCGTCCGTCCTCACGGGTGAGGACATCGGTGAGCACCGGACGACACTCCAGATGGAACACGAGGAGGCGATCGAGCACGTCCGCGAGGCGTTCGCGCAGGCGGGCTTCGGGACGGCCGTCGAGTTCTCCGTCTCGGACCTCCTCAACGAGAAAATCGGGGCCGACCGCGACCCCTACTACGTGCTCGGTGCGTGCAGTCCCGCGGTCGCGGACCGCGCCCTCGACGCCAGCGACAACACGCTCGGCGGCCTGATGCCGTGTAACGTCGTCGTCTGGCAGACCGAACCCGGCGTCCAGGAGGTCTACCACGTGAGCATCATGCGCATCGCTCGCCTGGTCGGGATGGCACCCGACGACGACGAGATGGCCGACATCGTCGCCACGACGGGCGAGATGGTCGAGGAGGCGTGGGGGAACCTCGACACGGCGGTCGAGACCGAAGCCGACGACTGACGCCGACGGCTCAGCGCGGTGGCTCGTCGTCGGTGCCCCGTCCCCCGCCGTCGTCGGGACGACCGTGTTCGGTTCGTTCGTCGTCGACGTCTTCGAGTTCCGACTCCAGCTCACGGACCCGTGCCTCGAGTTCGTCGACGCGACCGGAGCCACGGAGGTGTCGCCAGCCGAGCACCGCGACGACGACCGGCACGCCGAACAGCGCGACAGCGAGCAAGAGAACGACGAGGAGTTCCGGCCCGCCCGGAACACCGGGGAACAGTGGGACCATGAGGGAGGGTACGAGTCGCCGTCGACATAGGCTTTGAGCCCGCGGCGGCCGACTCACTCGGTGGAGAAGTCTCCCAGCGTCGCCTGGACACCCGACACCATCGTCGACGTGCGCCGGAGACGGTCGAGCGAGACCGGCAGGTACGGCGCGACAGAGCGCACTGCCTCGCCGAGCGTCTCCGCCGTCCCCCCCTCGTCGAAGGCGTTGCGGACGCTCTCTCTGACCTGCCACACCCCACACGGCCCCCAGTAGTCGTCGGAGACGTGTCTGAGGACGAGCGCCTTCGCCTGCCGGCCCCGCGACTCGAGATGTTCGAGGACGCCGAGGCGGGAGGCGTGGTACGCGCCGGCCGTCTCCTCGACGTAACCGGTTCGGCCCTCGTGGCCCTCGTGGTCGGCGGCGAGCCAGACGCCCGCTTCGGGGTCGGGGTTCCAGACGCTGCCCGGCGCCTTCAGTTCGACGAGTTCGAACTCCCACGTGCCGGGGAGGAGAACGACCCAGAAGGCGTTGCCGAGGAACTCGTTGCGGTACACCTCTACGGTGTCGACGGAGGGAGCGTCACGGATGCGGCCACGGAGATACTGCCCCACGGTGTCGTCGACGGCCGTAATCGACCACCGCGTCGGGACCAGGCGTCGGTTCTCCCCCCGTCCGAGCGCCCCCGCCGAGAGGATAGTGTTGACGTCGTAGACGTCGAAGCCGCGTCTGTACAGGTACGTCATCGCCCCCTGTGCGTTCCAGTCGTCGTCCTCCAGCGTCTTCTCGACCGGACGGGGGACGTGGGGGTTCTCACCCAACTGTGCGGACCGAGCCCGCGCACGCGGACCGGTTGGCGTGGCGATATCGTCGCGACCAGGGTCGAGGTCCACGTCGGGTCTCCCGTCCAGTCCGATTTCGACGGTGACGGGGCGGTCCGAGATGGCGACCTCACGCTGGACGCCGAGGAAGCCGTCCCACGTGTCGTGGACCGAATCGACCGTGGTGGACTGGTTCGAGTTGAGCAGCGAGGTCCGTCTCGCGAACACGTCGGAGATGGAGACCCCCTCGTCGTACCACCCCGCCGAGGTCTCGAACGTCGCGGCGTCCTCGTCGTGGCCGACGGGCGAGAGGATGCCCGTCGAGACCCGGGGGTAGTTCGAACGGCCGACGAATATCGAGGGGGAGACGCCGCCGTACAGCGAGTCACCCTGGACCACCTCGTCGAATCGGTCCTGAAAGGTCTCGAGGTGGTCGAGGATGGCGTAGGACTTCTCCTCGACGAGGCGACGGCGCTCGGCACGCTCGTTCTCCTCGATGTCGAGATACTCGTCGAGACGCATCAGCGAAGGTAGTGCGAGCGGAGGCTTGAGCCTTACTCGTCCGCGGGTGGCGAACGCTCTCGTTGGCGAGCCGGTGGCGCGAATCGTAGCCCGTGAACCGGTGCACCACGCTCCGCGGGCCGGTCCGGGTGGACGGTCACAGCATGGACCGGGGTGGGCCCGTCCTCACACAAGAAGGTTCGCCGACGGGAACAGAGGAGAGACCACTCAGTTGTGGATGCCCATCGCTTCAATCTGTTCTTGATACCGGTTGCGGATGGTGACCTCGGTCACCTGCGCGACGTCGGCGACCTCACGCTGGGTCTTCTTCTCGTTACAGAGGAGCGAGGCCGCGTAGATGGCCGCGGCTGCGAAGCCGGTGGGCGACTTCCCCGAGAGCAGGCCCTTCTCGGCGGTGGTCTCGATGATCTCTTCGGCTTTCGACTGGACCTCCTTCGAGAGGTCGAGTTCCGAACAGAAGCGTGGGACGTACCGCTTCGGGTCGACGGGTTTCATCTCGAGGCCGAGTTCCTGGGAGATGTACCGGTAGGTACGACCGATCTCCTTGCGCTCGACGCGGGAGACCTCGGCGATCTCCTCGAGCGACCGCGGGATGCCCTCCTTGCGACAGGCGGCGTAGAGCGCGCTGGTGGCGACACCCTCGATACTTCGCCCACGGATGAGGTCCTCAGAGAGCGCGCGGCGGTAGATGACCGACGCGACCTCGCGCACCGACCGCGGCACGCCGAGCGCACTCGCCATCCGGTCGATCTCGCTCAGCGCGAACTGGAGGTTACGCTCGCCCGCGTCCTTCGTCCGGATGCGCTCTTGCCACTTCCGCAGGCGGTGCATCTGCGAGCGTTTCTTCGAGGAGATGGAGCGGCCGTAGGCGTCTTTGTCCTTCCAGTCGATGGTCGTCGTCAACCCCTTGTCGTGCATCGTCTGGGTCGTCGGCGCGCCGACCCGGGACTTCTGCTGTCGCTCTGAGTGGTTGAACGCCCGCCACTCCGGTCCCGGGTCGATCTGTTCCTCCTCGATGATGAGCCCCGTCGGTTCGTGAATGAGTTCGCCGTCCCCCGTGCGGATGATCTCGTCCGAGTCTACCTCGTCGAGGTCGATCTCGTCAGAGTCCGCCTCCTCCTCGTCCGCATCCGCGGTCCATCGGCGACGGTCACCGTCGCGCTCCCGTTGGCGGGTGGGCCGTGTCATCACATTTTTCACTACCACCTCCACTGACACTTAAGCGTGGGGGCCGGCGTGCGAACGCGGCACACGGTGTCGGCGAGGACGAACGCACTTAATACGTGGTTCCCGAAGCGGGGACGATGCCAAGCGTTGCGTGTGACCCAGAGAAGGCTCGCCGACGGCTCGAAGCCGCCGGCGTCGACGTCGAACCCGGCAACACCGAGTACGAACGGTGGCGAGCGTCGCACGGGGGGGCCGTCGCCGTCGCTTACGACGACAAGGTGGTCGTGCAGGGGGCGACACCCGTCGACCTCCTCGGACACCTCCGCGAGAGTGGCGGTCGTGCGCACGTCTACTTCGACGGGGCGTGTCGCGGTAATCCCGGCCCGGCGTCGGTGGGGTACGCCATCGTCACGGCCGACGGAGTCGTCGCCGAAGGGAGCGAGCGCATCGGCGAGTCGACCAACAACCGCGCGGAGTACGAGGCGTTGATTCGCGCGCTGGAGGTCGCCCGCGACCACGGCTTCGACGAAGTGGACGTCCGCGGCGACGCCGAACTCATCGTCAAGCAGGTCCGCGGCGAGTGGAACACGAACGACCCCGACCTGCGCGAGCGGCGCGTCACCGCACTCGAACTGCTCTCGGGGTTCGACCGCTGGTCGCTCGAACACGTTCCGCGGGAGATAAACGACCGCGCCGACTCCCTAGCGAACGAGGCGCTCGACGATGGCTGACGACCTTCCAGACGAACTGCTCGACGAGGCCGAACGGCTGACCCGACTCGCACGTGACGTGCCGAACCCCGAGGAGGCGGCGGCTCACCGCGACCGTCGCGACGAACTCCTGGCCGAACACGGCTACACGGCCCGCTACCGTGAGGACGACGACACGCTCGTGTTGAACCCGTCTGACTGGTTCGAGGACGGAGTCGCACGCACCGAGCGGATGGACGACCTCTCGCGTGCGGTCGAACGTTCGCTCTCCGGCGCGGGCGCGGACGACGAGTGGCAGGCTGTCGAAGCCGACAACGCCGACCTCGTCGAACGGCTCGGCGAGGAACACGGGGTCGTCCACGCGGCGAACGCCCGGGCGTTCGCCGACTTCATGGGGAACCACTACACGCGGCGTATCGAAGCGGCCTCCGGCCGCGAGGTGAAGGAGTTCCTCGAGGAGTACTATCCGCGCAACGCGTGGCCGACTGCGGAGCAAAAGGCGGTGATAGAGGAGTCGTTGAGACTCCTGTTCGACGCCGCTGGGTGTGACCGACCCAGCTACAGGTGACCGTCGACGAGCTCGCGGACCTCGTCCGCGCGCTCCTCGCTCGTGACGAACTTCGACAGCATCCAGTTGAACCGGTCGAGGACGGTCTGGTGACCGTCGTCGGTGAGTTCGTACTGGTTCGTCCGCTTGTCGAGTTCGCTCTTGTTCACGAGCCCCATCTCGACGAGGTCGTCGAGGTTCGGGTACAGTCGCCCGTGGTTGACCTCGGTACCGTAGTAATCTTCGAGGTGTCGCTTGATTGCAAGTCCATACATCGGCTCCTCGGCGAGAATGACGAGGATGTTCTGTTGGAACGCGGTGAGGTCCCGCGCCATGCCAGACTCTGTGCCCAGGGTTTGTGCCTCTGACATATATCTGGACATGTCATCGGACTACTTAACACTTCTTGTACCATTATTTATTTCGGTATTTTCAGTGCTAAAACAGTACGTGTGTGAGTAGAATTTATCCAGTATACGCCCGTGTTCCAGCGTTTTCGGCAGATAGTGACCGGTTCGGTCACGAGTGATGTTTGTAGTCATGAATAAGACAGGTCGCCGACTGTTATAAACGGACGCGCTCGGCCCGTCAACCGGTCGTCTACCGATACCGACGGATTTTTGCGCTACTCAGCGGACGGAGACGTATGGTCAATCTCTGGGAAGACATGGAGACCGGACCGGACGCCCCGGACGTCGTCTACGCCGTCGTGGAGTGTTTGAAGGGAGAGCGAAACAAGTACGAGTACGACAAGGACGTCCCCGGTGTCGTCCTCGACCGCGTCCTCCACTCGAACGTCCACTACCCCTCCGACTACGGCTTCATGCCGCAGACCTACTACGACGACGGCGACCCGTTCGACGTGCTCGTCCTCGTCGAGGACCAGACCTTCCCCGGGTGCATCATCGAGGCCCGTCCCGTCGCCCTGATGGGGATGGACGACGACGGCGAACAGGACGACAAGGTCATCGCCGTCCCCACCGAGGACCCCCGCTACGACCACATCACCGACGTCGACGACCTCACCGCGCAGACGAGAGCCGAGATCGCGGAGTTCTTCGAGACGTACAAGAACCTCGAGGAGGGCAAAGAGGTCGAGACGCTCGGCTGGGAGGACGCCCAGGCCGCCAAGGACGCCATCGAGCACGCGATGGACCTCTACGAGGAGAACTTCGCGTAAGCCCGACACCCGGATCTTCTCACCGCGAGTCGGGGCTGCGGGAGCCGACGCCCGACCCATCGGTCGGACGACCGACCTCGAGAGTCATGTGTCTCGGTTATTCCCGCGGAACCGCACGATGAATTATGCGCATGGGTAATCTTTTGTGGCCGAACGACGTAGTCGAAGCCGAGATGAGTTCCACCCGTCCCCGCGTCGGCATCGACCACCGGACCGTCGTCCCCGCACCGGCCCCGGCAGCAGCGGACGAAGACGCCCGGTCGACGGCCGACACCGAGCCAGACGACGCGTGAGTCGTGTGTTCTACGCGTGCCCAGGAGGGCAATCCCTTTTAGCACCACGCCGTTAACCCTGCGTAATGGCGAAGTGTGACGCGTGCGGCAAGGAGGAGAACTTGCCGTACCAGTGTCGGCGCTGTGGGCAGACGTTCTGCGGGGAGCATCGCCTCCCGGAGAACCACAACTGTCCCGGGCTGAACGACTGGAACGACCCCGCCGGCGTCTTCGAGAGCGACTTCGACGACTCGGTCGAGAATCGGGGCGGTCGCTCGAAGGGCGTCCTCGACCGGGTGACGTCGACGGGCGGCCCGCTCGGCTACTTCCGCGGGAACATGAGCTACCTCTTTTTGGGGCTGATGTGGATCACGTTCGCCCTGCAGTACTTCCTCTTCCCGTTCGTCCTCGGGTTCGGGCCCCGCTCGGGCGTGTGGCAGGCCGTGTTCGTCCTCAACCCCGGGAGCATCGAGTACGTGTGGACGTGGGTCACCTCGGTGTTCGCCCACGGCGGCTTCACCCACATCGCGTTCAACAGCATCGCGCTGTACTTCTTCGGCCCCGTCGTCGAGCGCTACCTCAACACGAAGCGGTTCACGGCGCTCTTTTTCGGCGCGGGCATCCTCGCAGGGCTCGCGCAGGTGGGGACGACGCTGGTCACGACGGGCCCGTTCGGTCCCGGCGTCGTCGGTGCCTCCGGCGCGATTATGGGCGTCCTCGGCGTGCTCACCGTGTTGAACCCGAACCTGAAGGTGTACCTCTACTTCATCATCCCCATGCCACTGTGGGTGCTCACCTTCGGCTTCGCCGCGTTCAGCCTCGTCGCCGGCTTCGGTGCCGCGAACGGCGTCGGGGCCCTCGGCGGCAACGTCGCCCACTTCGCCCACCTCGTCGGCCTCGTCGTCGGACTCGCGTACGGCGGCCGTGTGAAGGGGAAAGTCGGCGTGCCGAAGTCGCTCCAGTTCGGTGGGGGCGGCGGCGCGGGCGGCCCGGGTCGCGGTCGGTTCTGAGATGGAGCCGCACTTCCCCCAGTACCTGCCCGACGCCTCGGCGACGCGCGAGGAGATGAAAACGCTCCAGCGACGGGTCGCCGAGGCCGCCTCGTTCGCCGACGAGTTCACTTTCGACCCCACACGCATCGGGAGCGGTGTCGACGGACCGCAGTCGACACTCGGGCCCGGCGGCCGGGACCGAACCGGGCCGGACGCGCCCGTCGTCGCCGGTATCGACCAGGCGTTCCTCGACGACGCGGCCGTCAGCGCCGTGGTCTGTCTCCAGGGTGGGGAAGTGGTCGAGCGCGCACACGCCGTCTCCCCGCTCTCGATTCCGTACGTCCCCGGTCTGCTCTCGTTCCGCGAGGGGGGCCCCATCGTCGACGCCCTCGCCGAACTGGAGACCGACCCGGACCTCCTCTTCTTCGACGGGAGCGGCCGCATCCACTACCGACAGGCCGGGCTCGCGACGCACATGGGCGTCGTCTTCGACCGCCCGAGCGTCGGCATCGCGAAGTCGCTCCTCTGTGGTCGCCCCCGCGAGTCCGTCGACGGCCGGCCCGAGGGGTGGCGGACGCCAATTCTCGCGGACAGCGACGTCGACGCCCCCGACGGCCGCGTCATCGGCTACGCCGTCCAGTCGAGACAGTACGCGTCGAGTCGAAAGATCAATCCCCTGTACGTCAGTCCCGGCCACCGCGTCTCCGCGGGGACCGCGGCCGACCTCGTCGTCCGCTGCTGTGACGGGTACAAACTGCCGGAGCCGACGCGACTCGCGGACGCGTACGCGGACGAAGTGAAAGCCGAGTACCTCGAAGACGCGTGACGGCAGGAGAACGCGACCGAACCTCCGCAATCGGTGGCACTTAACTGTCCGCGTTCCGACGTACCGCCGTGCATCCCAAGACGGTCCTCATCACCGGTTGTTCGTCAGGAATCGGCCGCGCGACGGCGCTCGCCTTCCTCGACGAGGAGTGGGAGGTGTACGCCACCGCTCGCAACCCCGCCGACATCGAGACGCTGGGCGACCGTGGCTGTGACATCTCGACGCTCGACGTCACCGACCCCGAGGACGTCGACCGCGTCGTCTCCCGCATCGTCGACGAACACGGCCGTATCGACTGCTTGGTCAACAACGCCGGCTACGCGCAGTTCGGCCCCGTCGAGGACGTCCCCACCGAGAAGGTCCACGACCAGTTCGACGTCAACGTCTACGGCCCACACCGGCTCACACGCGCCGTCCTGCCGCACATGCGCGAGCAGGAGTCGGGGACCATCGTCAACGTCTCCAGCGTGGCCGGGCGGCTCTCGTTTCCCGGCGGCGGCGTCTACTGCGCCTCGAAGTTCGCGCTCGAGGCCATGAGCGACGCGCTCCGCGTCGAGGTCGACGAGTACGACATCGACGTCGTCCTCGTCGAACCCGGCCCGGTCGACACGCAGTTCGACCAGCGGGCGGCCGACGAGGTCACCGCGGAAGAACTCGACCGCTCGGAGGCGTACGACTCGTTCTACAAGGCGTTCGACGACATGCAGGCCGTCGGTGGGGGCGGGTTCTGGGAGGAATCACCGGAACGGGTCGCTGACGACATCGTCAACGCGGCGTCGGCGACGAAACCCGCCGCGCGCTACCCGGTCGGAACCGTCGCCGCCGTCGCCGTCCTGGGTCGGTTCGTCCCCGACTCGCTGCGCGACAGCGCGTTCGGCCTGTTGCGGAAACTCTCCTGACCTCGACCGCTCACTGCAGACAGGCCGCCACGACCCGGAGCGCGGCCTCGCCCTGCACCTCGTCGGCCAGCAGCGGCACGCGCTTGACGTCGTGTCCGCGGAAGATCTCCATCGCCTCCGAGAGCGCGCCCTGCTGGACCTTCCAGCGCCGTTGACAGAACTCGCAGCCGTCGAGGTCCGGCGAGACGACCCACTCGGGGTCGACCTCGGTCGTGACCTCCGTCAGGTTCTCCATCACCTGGTTCACGACGACGGTCTGGACCGGGATCCCGAACTCGTCCAGCCGCCGGATGAGACGCCCCGATTCGAGGACGCTCATCTTCTCGGGAACCATCACCACCCGGAAGTCCGTCTTCGTCGGGTCCCGAAGGACCGTCCGGAGGCGCTCGACGCGCTCTGCGAGTTCTTCCAGTTGGGCCATCGGTCTCTCCGGCTCGGAGCCACCGCCGAACATCCCCTTGAGGCCGTCCATCAGCCCGGAGAACTGCTCGCGCATCTTCAGGAGGCGGCCGGCCATCGAGTCCATCACCTCGGGGAGTTCCAGGAGGCGGAGCGTGTGGCCCGTCGGCGCGGTGTCGACGACGACGCGCTCGAAGCGTGGGTCGTCGAGGTACTCGATGAGTTGCTGCATCGCCGCCGCCTCGTCCGCACCGGGCATCGGTCCGCTCAGCGGGGACTCACCGCCGAAGAGGTCGCCGAGCCCACCCATCCCCATCGGGTCGTCGCCCGCGCCGCCGGTGAATGGGTTCTCGTCGCTCCCGGAAACTCCGCCCGGGCCGGCGGCCGCCCCCGTGGGGCCACCATCGGCGTCGGCCGCGCCGAAACCGGGGTCGAACTCCCCGCCGGCGAATGGTCCCTGTGCGACCGCCTCGGGGTCGATTTCGGCGGCGTAAAGCGGCACGTCGTCGCGAACCTGAGTCGGCCGCGGCGGGACGTCGACCTCGAGCGTATCGGATAACGAGTGCGCCGGGTCGGTCGAGACGACGAGCGTGGCCGTCCCGTCGGCCGCGGAGGCGAGCGCCGTCGCCGCCGCCATCGTCGTCTTGCCGACGCCGCCTTTCCCCCCGTAGAGGACGTACTCGGGGGCGTCGACGCCGACGGGCAGGTCGGTGTCGCTGTCCTCGATGGGACCGATCTCCACCTCGATGGCGTCGCCGTCGGCCGCGCCGGTCGCCCCGTCCGTGGCGTCGTGAACGTGGTCGTCGTCCCCCTCCTCGTCCACGGAGTCGACCGCCTCGACGTCGATGTTCGTCATGTCTCGCTCTCGACCGCCGAGCCTTGTGTACCCGTCGGTCTCGGGAGCGACACGGGGTCAGGCGAAGTACTCGGCCAGTCGCTCGGCCGCTTCCTGTGCCCGCGGGGTACACAGCGCGAAGCGGATCCACTCGTCGCGTGCCTCGCCGAACGCCTCGCCTGGCATCCCGGCCACGCCCGCCTCGTCGATGAGCCGCTTCACGTTCTCCATCGTGCCCGGGAAGCCGTCGAAGCGCGCAAGGACGTAGAACGCCCCCTCGGGTCGGGTGTAGTCCGCCCCGGCCGCGTCGAGCGCGTCACAGAAGGCGTCGATTCTGGTCCGGAGCGAGTCGCGGACGCCCTCGTAGTACTCGGGGCCGGCGCTCCGTAGCGCCGCGAGCACGGCCGCCTGAGAGGGGCGCGCGCCGGTGACGTTGACGAGCATGTGTCTGGTCCGCGCCTGCTCGACGAGCGCCTCGGGGAACACCGCGTAGCCGACGCGGAAGCCCGTGATGGCGAACGTCTTCGAGTACGACGAGGTGACGACGGTGTGGTCGGAGTCGACGGTGAGCGCCGACTCGAACTCGCCGGAGAAGTCGAAGTGGTCGTACACCTCGTCCACCACGAGGAGCGCGTCGTGGGCCGCCGCGAGGTCGGCGAGTTCCTCGATGACCTCGCGCGGGTACACCGCCCCGGTGGGGTTGTTCGGCGTGTTCACGACGATACAGGCCGTCTCGTCGGAGATCGCCTCGCGCATCGCGGGCATGTCGAGCTGGCCGTCCTCGTGGACCGGGACCATCGTCGTCCGGCCGCCGAGCATCTGCGCCTTGCCCGGATAGTACGGGTAGACGGGGTCGGTGAGGACGAACTCGTCGCCCGTGTCGCGCTCCATGGCGCGGGCCATCGCGAGGTAGTTCGCCTCGCCACCGCCGATGGAGACGATGACGCGGGAGACGTCGACGTTCCGGCGCTCGGCGATTTCCTCTCTCAACTCCCTGAGCCCGTCACTCGGCGGGTACTGAAACGCCGCGGTTGGCGCGTCGGCGTACTCGTGCAGCCCCTCCCGGAGGGCGGCGGGCGGGTCCCAGTCGGGGTTACCGCTCACCATGTCGACGACGTCCCTGTCCGCGTTGGTCGCGTACTGGATGACGTGGAAGAACAGCGGCTCGTCGTAGTCCATACCCCTCGATGGCACAGGAGGGTGTTGGCGTTTTCGTCCTGGACGTGAGTATCAATCGACCACGTGAGGGCGAAACGCTTGAGTCCCCCGCGGCTGCACCGGGAGTCGTGAACAAGAAGGGACACGTCCTGAACGCGGTGCTCCTCGGGGTCGGCCTGGGGCTCATCCTCACCGTCGACCCGACCACGGAGCCGACGACTGCCCTCGCCGTCGAGGGACTCACGCGCATCGTCGAACTCTCGGTCCCCGTGACGCTCGGCGCGCTCTTTCCCGACGTCGACACGGCCTTCGGCAAGCACCGCAAGACCCTCCACAACCTCCCCGTGCTGGGGCTGTTTCTCGCGTTCCCCTTCGTCTTCGGGAACCTCCAGTTCGTCTGGATCGGCGTCGGGACTCACTACCTCCTCGACATCGTCGGGAGCCGTCGCGGCATCGCGTTGTTTTACCCCTTCTCGAAGACCGAGTACGGCTTCCCGACGGGCGTGACGACGAGCCACAGACACGCCGACGCGGTGACGGTGGTCATCACCGCCCTCGAACTGGCCGTCCTCGGTGCCGTGCACTTCCTCGCCGTTCCGCTCGACGCGGGCGTCGCGGGCGTGCAGGAACTCGTGACGGCGTCGATGGCGTCGTTCGCGTGGCTCGCGCTCGTCGTCTGAGTACCCGGCACCGACTACTCGCTCCGAACCGACGGTTCAGTACACCGAGACGTCGTCGAATCGCCCGCGATAGGCGATGTGGTCGGGGTGGGTCGGCTCCATCCCCGAGAGGAGGAGTCTATCGATCTTCTGCCAGCTGTTCTCGTAGCCGAGGTGGGAGAACTCGACGGCCCCGCGGACTCTGTGTCCGACCCCCGACCGGCGCATCACCGTCCGGGGAACCTCGTCCCGGAGGGCGCTCACGAGGTCCGTCTCGTCGTCGAGACGCGTCCGAAACGTCGTCCACACCTCGCCGACCGTGCGCCGGAGGTGCGCGTACGACGACCCGAACACGGGCACGCCCGCCTCCCGAGCGACGCGCCCCATCGCCGCGTTCTGCCACGGGAGACACTTCGCGTTGTACCGCTCGACGCCGTCGACCCGGTCGCGATAGCGCCGGACGTCCTCGAGGCCGAGGCTCACGTTCAGGAGGTCGGGGTGGGGGACGAGGACGGCCGCGTCCTGTCTGTCACACTCGGCCAGGGCGGCGTCGAGGGTGATGAAGTCGGGAATCGGGTCGGTGAGTCCCACGGCGAGGACGTGTCTGCGCTCGCGCCACGACCCGGTGAACACCTCGCGGGCGGGGACGACGAGCAGTTCGTCGTCGGTGTACTCGCTGGCGCGGGCACGGATGTCGGGGAGGCGGGTGAAGTGTGGCGCGTAGACGAGGACGTCGATACCGCGGGCTTTCGCCCGCGCGGCGACGCGGTCGTCGAGTATCTTCACGTGCATGTCGACCCGGGTCTCCTCCTCGGCGGGCGGGGCCTCGCGCGTCACACCCAATGCGATGGGGAGTCGAAAGTTAGTGGTTGCTATTCGTGGTGAATCGCGTCACGGCGGGAGCACGTAGCCGGGTCTCGAGGGAGGAACGAGTTCGCCCACGTCCCGTCGCGAGCCCGGCCGTGCGCCGCACGCCACGAAACCGTTTTGTCGCCCGCCCGCGACCGTGGGTGCATGTCCCCCTGGCAGTGTGCCATCCGCGGGTGCGGTACGCACTTCGCCGACGCCGAAGACGTGCTCGTCCACCAGGCCACAGAGCACGACCCGCACGTCTGTGAGATCTGTTCGGCGGAGGTCCCCGAGGGCTACTTCGCCATCCGTCACGCGCTCGAAGAACACAGTCGTGCGGAGTACGTCCGGGCGTACGACGCGGGTCCGGACGACATCCGCGAGCGCGAGACGATCCGGGCGGCGGTCGAGGCGACGGTCGACGTCTCGACGGTGGCCGACAGGCTCGAAGCCAATGGACGGCTCTGACGGGCGACCGGCCCGAGAACGGACACCCGGTGGCCGTGCTGTGGGGCCGGGAGACGGCACACGGGGCCGGTCGTCGAGAGCGGTCGCTGGGCCTCGTGAACGACGTGAAACGGACGTCGAAGAACGCTGACGCGTTCTTGGGAATCTACTCACGGCGCGACGCGCCGTTCGTACGGCCCGAGGAGCTACCGCTCCTCGCTGTCGAGCACGCGAATCTGGTCGCCGCGGACGGTGACGGGAATCGGCACGGTCGCCTCGTACAGTTCGACGGTGACCTGGTCTTTGCCCTCGTCGATTCGCTGAACGCGGGCCTTCTCGCCTTTGAACGGCCCGGAGACGAGTTCGACGATGTCGCCCTCGGCGATACCCTCGACGTCGGGCGTCGGCGAGAGGAAGTGCTCCACCTCGGCCATCGACGACTGGCCGGCAGCCCCACCGGAGCCGACGAGCCCGCGGGCGTGCGGAATCTCCTCCAGCACGCGCTCGATGACCGCGTTGTTGTCGGCCTCGACCATCACGTACGAGGTCAGCGAGTCGGGGGCGAGGACGGCGTGAATCTCCGGCTCCTCACGGTTCGCAATCATGTCGGCGACGGTTCGCTCCTGGCTCGCGGTGGTCTTGACGGCGAAGATGGGCATCGCTACACGCCCCCGGGGAGGAAGCTCATGACCGCGAAGATGACGAAGCCGAGGAAGCCGACGAGGAAGATGCCTGCACCCGCAATCTTCGAGATCTGGGAGAACTCCTCCCACGACGGCGTCGACGCGAGCTTCAGCACGCGAACGTAGCTGGTGAGATCGTATTTGACGTCCATGGTTGTTGCCGGCGCTAGGGTGTCGGGCTTTTTCTATCTATTGATGACTTCGCGTCCGCCGACGCGAGCGTGTCCGGACGCTGCCCGTCGCTGGCCGGTGAATCCCCCGCAAAAAGCGCGTGCGAGCGCCCCGGTTACTCGACGAAGTCGATGTCGTCGGCGGTGCCGGCCTGCGGCTGGACGTCGGTCCGGCCGTAGATCTGCGGCGAGTCGACGCCGGTGACGACGATCATCGTCCGCATCGAGCCGTCGAGCTCCTCGTCGATAGAGGTCCCCCAGATGATGCGCGCCTCGGGGTCGATGCGCTCGTAGATCTCCTCGACGACGCCCTCGGCCTCCTCGATGCTCATGTCCGACCCGCCCGTGACGTTCACCAGCGCGGAGTTCGCGCCGGAGATGTCCACGTCCAGGAGGGGAGAGCGGAGCGCGCTCTTGACCGAGTCCTGTGCCTTCTGCTCGGAGTCGGACTCGCCGAGGCCGATCATGGCGACGCCGCCGCGCTCCATGACCGTCTTGACGTCGGCGAAGTCGAGGTTGACGAGGCCGGGCTTCGTGATGAGCTCCGTGATGCCCTTGACCGAACGCATCAGCACCTCGTCACTGACTTTGAACGCCTGCTTGACGGGGAGTTTCCCCACCGCGTCCAGCAGCCGGTCGTTCGGGACGACGATGACGGTGTCGGCCACGTCGCGGAGCCGCTCCAGCCCCGCTTCGGCGTTCGTCCGCCGAACCTCGCCCTCGGCGGTGAAGGGGGTCGTGACGATGGCGATGGTGAGCGCGCCGGCCTCGCGTGCGGCCTTCGCGACCACGGGGGCCGAGCCCGTGCCCGTCCCGCCACCGAGACCCGCCGTGACGAACACCATGTCCGAGCCCTGGATGGAGTCGTGGATGTCCTCCTGGGACTCAAGGGCCGCCTCCTCGCCGACCTGCGGGAGCGACCCGGCACCGCGCCCCTGCGTCTTCTGCTCGCCGATGAGGATCTTCGTGTCGGCCTGCACGTTCACGAGGTGCTGTACGTCCGTGTTGGCCGCGACGAGTTTCGCCCCCTTGATTCCCTCCTCCGCCATCCGATTGACCGTGTTCCCACCGGCCCCGCCGCAGCCGACGACGGTGATGTTGGTCTGGAGGTCCTTGAGGACGTCCTGGAGTTGTTCGTCAGTCATCGTTCCCGTTGGCCCAGTCGAAGACGATGGATCGTCGACACCGTTTGTCGTCCCATCCTCCATCTTCTCGGCCTCCTCGATCGCGCTGTCGACGATGGAGTCCATACGTATGAGGACCCCTTCCCGACGGAGCCTCATTACCTTTCCCCCTGCGTCATACGCCCGTCTGACGGCATCTGGGGCGATTTCGCCGATTATACCGAGAACCGAACCGTTCTGTCGCGATGGACGTCTTCGGGTGTGACCTCCCGGCCGTCGACCTCGACGGGTTCCCCGCCGGCGAGTCGGCCGAACGCCGGGCCCTCGGGAACGCCGAGGTCGGCAGCGGCCGCCGCGTCGAACGCGCGCTCGCGAGCGACGACGGCCTCGTCCTCCCGGGACACCTCGTCGTAGCGCGTCCGGAGGAGGTTACAGATGGCGTCGACGAGGCGGTCGAACGACGCCGAGACCCCGTCGGCGTCGGCGGCGGTCGGAAGCGCCACGCGTCCGGTCGGTCGCCGCCCGTTCTCCTCGGTGTGGAAGGCGACAGTGTGGTCTGCGACGGCCGCCCGCGCCGCGGCGGCGTCGACACCGAGGGCCGCGTCGACGAATTCCCGCGAGAGGTCGGCGACGTCGAAGGCGACGGCTGGCCGCTCGGACGCGTCCGACGTCCGATTCCCGGCACCGACCCGGGCGTGCGCCCCAAAGCGTACCCCCTCGTCGACGGGCCCCAGTCCGTCCTCGACGCGGTCGGCGAGCGACCGCGGGACCCCGTCCGTAGCGCGGAGGTACGTCTCGCTCACGACCCGGTAGCCGAGGGATTCGACGGCGTCGACGAGTCGCGGGCGGTCCCCGTCGACGAGCGCGAGGTCCGCGGCGCTCTCCTCGAAGGCCGCCCGGAGCACGTCGTGGTTGTCGCCGACGGGCCCCATCGCCTCGAGCGGCCAGTCCGCGCCGACGTGGCCGACGGCCCAGTCGGTCTCGCGGACGACGCGTGCGAACCGCGGGGCGTAGTGGCCACCGCCGAAGCCGACGACGTGTCGGGTCCGCGCCCCGTCGACGTGGTCGGCCGCGGCCCCGTCGAGGTCGAGCACCGCCCGCGCGACGGCGCGGGCCCCGGCGGGGTCGTCCCACTCCGCGTCGCTCGACCCGAGTTCGACGAACATCGACGGCGCGCCGACGTCGGAGGGACCGTGGTGGGTGCACTCGATGCCGACCCCGTACCCGTCGGGCGCGTGGTCCGCGAGCGCCGCGACGACGGCCTGCTGCGCGGCCGGACACGCCCGCGCCAACTCGCCGTCGCCCCCACCGTACTCCGCGGGGCCGAAGTTCCCCGTGAAGTGCGCCGAGAGCAGGGGGCCGGTCTCCCCGGAGTGTCGCGAGAGGAAACAGACGAGCGAGGGGTCGGCAAAGGCGCTGGCGACCCCGTCGAGGTGGAGGTGGAGTGCATCGAAGGTGCGCAACTCGAACCCGGGGCGGGTGTAGTACGTCCCGCCGCCCGCTTCCGCGTCGCGCGAGTCGTCCTCGCGTTCGTCCCAGGGGACGAGGTCGAGGAGGTGCTCACCGACGTGTTCGGAGGCGCGGTCGGCGCGGCTGACGACGAGCCCAATCACGGTCGGGGCGAGGAACGAGACCGGCAAAAGCGCGTCGGGTTCCGGCCGACTACCGCCCGGCGCTGGTCGTCAGTCCTCGGGGTAGCCCGGGGCGACGCCGCCAGGCTGGTCGGGTTCGACGCGGCGACGGGCGCTGCGGACGAGGAACACGACGTGCTGCCAGCGGGTGACGACGAGGACCGCGGCGAGGACGACGTAGACGACGGTGAACGCGTGGAGGGCGAACAGGTTGTCTGCGACGACCCGCCCCACGACGGGGAGCGTGAGCGTCGGCGCGACGCCGGCGACGGAGTAGACCAACTGGGCCAGGAACAGCCCGAGCAGTGCGACCGCCTCGCGGAGGGAGATGGTGAACGTGATGAGGATGGCGAGTGCGAACAGCGACTGCGCCGCCGTGAGCCAGATCTCGGCCGCCTGGTGGGTGTCGAGCGGGAGCGCGCCGTAGAAGCCGAGCGAGACGCTGTAGACGACCACGAGCGTCCCGATGAGGAGTGTCCACTGGTTGAGCTTCGAGGAGATGAGCGCGTTGAACCCCGCGGTGGAGCGCGCCTTGTTGACGAGGACGGCGACGACGATGAGTTCGGGCGATTCGGAGGCGAGCGGTGCGACCCACTGGATCATCAAGAAGGGGGGGATGCCGACCTGCGTCCCGAGCGCTTCGAGGCCGTGTGCGAACGGCTCGACGGCGAGGAGGATGGTCGCACCCGAGAAGACGAACAGCCCCACGGCGGTCGCGACCCGTCGGGATTTCGTCTGGTCCTGGAGGTACGCGGGGACGCCGACCTGTTCGGTCTCCTCGTGCGGGGAGTTGAGCGCCACGAAGATGTAGACCACGTACAGCCCCACGAGGACGAACATGTCGACGACACCGATACCGGGGCCCAGCGGGACGAGGAAGGCGAAGAGCGTCGCGGCGAAGAGGAAGAATATCTCGAGCGAGACCGACCTGTCGAGGCGGACACGGTCGGCGAGGAGGCCGTTTCGCGTCTCGACGGCCTGGTCGCGCGTCTTCTTGACGCGGAGGATGGTGAACACGGCGATGGCGGACCAGCCGATACCGATGAGGATACGGTTGGCGCCGGTCATGTTCGCGACAGCGAGGCTGGCGGCCTCCTGGGAGGCAGGCGAGCCGGGGTCGACGCCTGCTTCCCACGCGTAGAGGGCGTCGACGGCGTACTCCGGGGCGACAGCGAGGACCGCGAGGATGGCGAGGGCGAACGCTCGGGGGACGTCCTCCTCGGCGGTCTCAGCGCCCCACGCGAGGAGGAACGAGGCACCGAGCACGCTCAGGCCGCTGAGCGAGACGGTCTGCACGGTCGTGAGCGGAGAGCCAAGAAGGGTGTGCAACCCGAGCCACGGGAGCGTGAGCAGGGCGGCGAACCCGACAGCCGTGAGAGGGTGGCGGAGTCGCGACGTCATCGTGCGGACAAGGACGAGCGGGAAGGTTACACCTTTCGCATCGGCCCAGGACGGCACGGTGACGGCCGTCCGCGGCGCTCAGAACAAGAAGGCGACGAAGGCGACGTAGCCACCGAGCAGCAGCGTCCCGTCGAGCCGGGAGACGTCGCGGCGGTGAACCATGAGTGCGACCCCGCCGAGGGTGAACGCGACGAGGACGGGGAGGTCGACGGTCACGACCGACGCGGGGACCTCGACCGGGACGAACAGCGCGAGCACGCCGAGCACCGCGAGCACGTTGTAGATGTTCGACCCGACGACGTTCGCGACACTGACGGTCCCCTCGTCGCGGCGGGCGCTCACCACCGACGTGGCCAGTTCGGGCAGGGAGGTGCCGAGCGCGAGGACGGTCAGGCCGACGATTCGCGGGGCGATGCCGAAGCCGGCGAGGAGGCCCGTCCCGCCCTCGATGAGCGCGCGTGCGCCCAGCAAGAGGAAGACGAGGCCGACCACCACGAGGAGGACGTCCCGCGGGGCTGCCGAGCGGGCGGAGAGCCCGCGGCCGTGCGACCGGAGCAGGAGCGAGAGGGTGAACGCCGCGAGCGCCGCGACGAGAACCGCGCCGTCGACGGCAGTGATGCGACCGTCGGCCGCGAGCACCACCAGGAGGGCGGTCGCACCGAGCATGAACGGGACGTGCCGGCGGAGTACCTCGGCGTCGACCGCGAAGGGACGGACGAGCGCGGCGACGCCGAGGACGAGGCCGACGTTGGCGATGTTCGAGCCGACGACGGCCCCGAGGCCGAGGGCGGGAGAGTAGCCCGCACCCGCGAGCACCGCGACGAACAGTTCGGGAGTGGTCGTGGCGAAGGCGACGACGGTGACGCCGACGACGGCCGCACGGAGGCCGATACCGAGCGCGAGTCGGACGGCCCCGCGAACGAGCGCCTCGGCGCCGAGATAGAGGCCGGCGACGCCGGCGAGAACGAGCACGGCGTGGCCCACCTGGTCAGAGAGCATACCCTCTCTATCACGTCGGTGTAGAAAACCTCGCCTGACAGCGGGGAACACACCGTTTTTATCCCGGGGCCGACACCGCCGACGCATGAGTATGCAGGTGTTCGGACTCGTCGGCAACCCCGTCGGTCACTCGCTGTCGCCGCCGATGCACGAGGCCGCGTACGACGCGCTCGGCATCGACGCACGGTACGTCACGTTCGAACCGGCCGTCGACGACATCGGTCGGGCCATCGACGGTGCCGACGCGCTCGGTGTCACCGGGCTGAACGTCACCATCCCGTTCAAACAGCGCGTCCTCGACCTCGTCGACCCCGACCCCCTCGCGGCGCGTATCGGCGCGGTCAACACTGTCGACTTCACCGGCGAGCGGCCGCGGGGGTACAACACGGACGCGGCGGGGGTGACCCGCTCGTTCGCCCACCACGACGTTCCCCTCGACGGACGCGACGCCGTCGTGGTCGGCGCTGGCGGCGCGGGGCGAGCGGTCGCGTTCGCCCTCGCGGACTCGGGGTGTGACGTCCACATCGCCAACCGGACCGCCGAAACGGCCGCAGAACTCGCCGACGCCGTGGGTGGGGTCTCGGCGGGTGGGCTCGACACGCTCGACCGCGTGCGGGACGCGGACGTGCTCGTCAACGCGACGAGCGTCGGCATGGAGTCCGACGAGTCGCCCGTCCCGCGCGAGGTGCTCCATCCGGCCCTCGCCGTCCTGGACGCGGTGTACAGCCCCGTCGAAACGCGGCTCCTGCGCGAGGCGGCCGAGGCCGGCGCGACCACCATCGACGGGGCGTGGATGCTGTTGTTCCAGGGGGTTGAGGCCTTCGAGCGGTGGACCGGAGAGGACGCACCAGTCGACGCGATGAACGGAGCGCTGCGCGCGCGACTCTCGTGAGCGACGGCGCGCCGAACCGCGCGACGGAAGGTACGAATCCGACGAAGGGTTTTAAATACGGGCGGGCGTAGGGCGAAGCATGACACGGGCCTGGAAGGAACACGCGGAACGTGACACGACGGGGGCGGGTCGGTAATGGGCCTGCTCGACAGCATCAAGTCGCTCCTCGGGCTGGGCGACGGCAACCACCGCGGCGACGACGACGTCGGCGTGACCGTCGAGCGCGACACGCGCGACGCAGCGGAACCGGAACCGGAACCGGAACCGGAGACAGCGTCAGAAGAGGCGGTGAAAGCGCCCGCGGACGAAGCCGTCGACGCGGACGAGACGGCCGAAGACGACGCCGTCGCCGCCGGGACGGACGCAAGTGCCTCGACCGGGTCGATGGTCGACACCGACGCCGACGAGGGTGCCGCAGAGCCCGCCGAAGCCGTCGCCGTCGGCGGCGACTCGGACGGCGACAGCGACGTCGACACCGAGCCTCCCGAGACCGAGGAGGCCGTCGCCGCCGGGACGGACGCGAGCGCTTCGACCGGGTCGATGGTCGACGAACACACCGCCGACGAGGCGACCGAACCCGCCGAGGCCGTCGACGCCGCCGTCGAGGCGATGGACGAGATCGAGGACGCGGAAGCGACGCACGACGAGGGAGATGCAGACGCGGAGGCGGAGCCGGAAGCGGACGACGGCGAAGCCGACGAAGCCGACGACGAAGACGAGACGGGTGCGGTCGACGCGACCGACGACGTCGACACCGCAGCCGAGCCCGCGGAAGCGGTCGCGACCGACGAGGGGGAGACCGTCGAGGAGGCGGCGGACGACGCGTCCGACGCCCCGACGGCGGAGGCACAGGAGTCGCCCGAGGTGCTGAAAGGAATCGGCCCGGCGTATGCCCGCCGACTCGACGACGTCGGAATCGACACCGTCGCGGCGCTGGCCGCCGCGGACGCCGACGAGGTGGCCGAGGAGATAGACGTCTCCCCGAAGCGCGTCTCGCGGTGGATCGACCGGGCCAAAGAGTACTAACCCGCCCGCGGCGGCGCGGACGTCTGCGTCGGACCGCGTCACGAAACCGTTACTTAGGTCGGCCAGTTCCACACTGATATGGAATCGGTGACCGGACGGGAGGCGTTCCGCGAGACGGCCGAGGCCGCGCCGTCTGGCGCGCGCGTCCCCGTCGAGGTTCGCGTCGCGGTCGACGACCCCTTCGAGGCGTACCGCCGGGCGCGGACCGGACCGGGCGGCGTCTTCCTCGAGACGACCGGTGGGCAGGCGGGCTGGGGCTACTTCGCGACCGAACCCGAACAGCGACTGCGCGTCGGGGCCGACGCGGTGGTCAAAGAACGCACGACCGGCGCTGCCGAGGACGGCGGTCGCGACGACGTCGCCACCGCGGCGGCCCGCTCGCCGACGCTCTCGACGCTCGCGGGCCTCTTGTCCCAGGAGACGCTCGCCCGAGGGGACTGTGACGTCCCCTTCCCCTGTGGGTGGTTCGGCTGGCTGTCGTACGACGTGGCTCGCGAACTGGAGTCGCTGCCCGAGACGACCGACGACGACAGGGACCTGCCGCAGTTGCAGGCGGGGCTGTACGACTGCGTCGCTGCCTGGGAGGAACCCCGGGACGGGGAGACGACGCTCCGCATCACGGCGTGTCCGCGCGTCGAATCGGCCGCCGACCTCGACGCGGTGTACGACCGGGCGTCCGCACGCGCCCGTGACCTCGCCGAACGCGCACGCGAGGGAGCCGGCGGCGACGAGCGGGCACCGGCGCGAGCCGACGCGGTGCAGTTCGAGAGCGACTGCGGGCAGACGGCGTTCGAAGCGCGGGTCCGGCGGGTCAAGGAGTACGTCCGCGACGGCGACACGTTCCAGGCGAACGTCTCCCAGCGGCTGTCCGCCCCGGCGGCCGTCCACCCCGTCGCGGCGTACGCGGCGCTCCGCCGGGTGAACCCCGCGCCGTACTCGGGGCTGCTGGAGTTCCCGGGCGTCGACCTCGTCTCGGCGAGCCCCGAACTCCTGCTCCGCGTGGAGGGCTCTCACCTCGAGACGGAACCCATCGCAGGCACGCGGACGCGTGGGGGCACTCCCGAGGCGGACGCGGCGCTGGCGCGCGACCTCACGGCCGACGAGAAAGAACGCGCCGAGCACGCGATGCTCGTCGACCTCGAACGCAACGACCTCGGAAAGGTGTGCGAGTACGGCTCGGTCGAGGTGTCGGAGTACCGGCGAGTGGACCGCTACGCCGAGGTGATGCACCTCGTCTCGCTCGTCGAAGGGACGCGGAGAGCGGAGACGTCGCTCGTCGACGCCGTCGCCGCGACGTTCCCGGGCGGGACCATCACCGGCGCGCCCAAGCCGCGGACGATGGAGATCATCGACGAGGTCGAGGCGACGCGCCGAGGACCCTACACCGGGTCGATGGCCGTGTTCGGCTTCGACGACCGGGCGACGCTGAACATCGTCATCCGCACGCTCGTCCGGACGGGCGAGCGGTATCACCTCCGGGTCGGCGCGGGCATCGTCCACGACTCGGTCCCCGACCGGGAGTGGGAGGAGACGCTCGCGAAGGGCAAGGCGCTGGTGGACGCGCTCGACGAGGCGCTCTCGGAGACGACGATGCGCGTGTCAGCCGACGGCGGTCGCCCGGAGGGAACGCGATGACCACGGTCCTCGTCATCGACAACTACGACTCCTTCGCGTACAACCTCGTCCAGTACGTGGGCGAGTTCGCCGACGTCGTCGTGCGGCGAAACGACGCGGTCGACGTCGCGGACATCGGCGACCTCGACCCCGACGGTATCGTCGTCTCGCCGGGACCCGGCACGCCGGCGGAAGCGGGCGTCTCGGTCCCGGTCTTTCGGGACCTCTCGTACCCGACGCTCGGGGTGTGTCTGGGCCACCAGGCGCTCTGTGCGGCCAACGGGTCGCCAGTGGGTCACGCTCCGGAGGTGGTCCACGGGAAGCCCTCGCGCGTGCGCCACGACGGGACAGGACTCTTCGCGGACGTCCCCTCACCGGTCGAGGTGGGCCGGTATCACTCGCTCGCGGTCGAGCGCGCCGACCTGCCCGACTCGGTGGTGGAGACGGCGTGGACCGACGACGAACGGCGAATCGTGATGGCGGTCAGTCACACCGAGCGGCCGCACGTCGGCGTCCAGTTCCACCCCGAGAGCATCCTCACCGACGCCGGAAAGACGATGGTGGCGGCGTTCGTCGACTCGTGTCGATGAGGGAGGACCCCGAGCCCGCGACGGAGACGGACGACGAATACCTGTATCACGTCGGCGGCGACCTCGTGCCGGCCAGCGAGGCGACCGTCTCGGTCCGCGACAGGGGGTTCATGTACGGCGACGCGGCGTTCGAGACGCTCCGGGCGTACGGCGGTGACGTGTTCGCGTGGGACGCACACGCCCGTCGGCTCGAGGGGACCTGCGAGGTGCTCCAGCTCGACCACGGCCTCTCGGACGACGACCTCTACGGCCGCGTCGAGGAGACGCTGGCGGCCAACGACCTCGCGGACGCGTACGTCCGGCTCTCGATTACCAGAGGCGTCCAGCCCGGAACGCTCACCCCGAAGCCCGACGTGGACCCGACCGTCGTAGTCATCGTGAAGGAACTCCCGCGTGGCGGCCGCGAGCACACGCCGGTCTGGGACTACCCCGCGACGGTCCAGACGGTGAAGACGCGTCGCGTGCCGGACCGCGCCATCCCCGCGAAGGCGAAGACACACAACTACCTCAACGGCATCCTCGCGCGGCTGGAACTCCGCGTGACTGGAGCGGACGAGGCGCTCGTGCTCGACACCGACGGCTACGTCGCCGAGGGCGCGACGAGCAACGTCTTCTTCGTCTCCGACCAGGCGCTGTGTACGCCGTCGCTCGACGGCCCGGTCCTCCCCGGGGTCACCCGCGACGTCGTCGTCGACCTCGCCCGCGAGGAGGACATCCCCGTCCGCGAGGGACAGTTCACCCCCGACGACGTCCGCAACGCCGCCGAGGTGTTCGTGACGAACACGACGTGGGAACTACGACCCGTCGCAACCGTCGACGGTATCGAGTGCGGCGGCGGCCCGGTGACGACGCTGCTCTCGCGGCTGTTCGACGAGCGCGTCGAACGCGAGTGTTACGGGACGAGTCCCGAGACGGAGGGACGCGACGAACGGGACGAACACGCCGACGGCGTCGACAGTCGCTGGGACGTCGGGCGGGGGAACTGAGGCCCGGACGCGAACCCGGCCGACGCACCAGCACTTTTTACCGCGGCTACACCGAGTAGTACCACCGATGAAACTCGCGCTCGACTGGACGCCGAACACGAACCACACGGGAATCTACGTCGCCCAGGCGAAGGGGTACTACGACGAGGTCAGCGTCGACCTCGCGATTCACTCGCCGGCCGACGACGACTACGAGACGACCCCCGCAAAGCGCGTCGCGCGGGGCGATGCGACTGTCGCCATCGCGCCCTCCGAGAGTGCTATCAGCTACCACACTCACCCCGACTACCCCTCGCTGACAGCCATCGCCGCGGTCTGTCAGCGCGACACCAGCGCCATCGTCACACTCGCATCGAGCGGAATCGACCGACCGAAAAAGTTGGATAATTCGACCTACGCATCGTACGACGCACGCTTCGAGGACGACATCGTACGGCAGCTGATTCGCAACGACGGGGGACGGGGCGAGTTGGAGATACTCACCCCGCCGAAGCTGGGTATCCCGAACACCCTCGTCGAGGGCGACGCGGACGCCACCTGGGTGTTCATGCCGTGGGAGGGCGTTCAAGCCGAGCGCGACGGCGTCGACCTGAACGCGTTCGCGCTCGACGACTACGGCGTCCCCTACGGCTACACCCCCGTGATGCTCGCCCACCCCGACCGCATCGACGACAGGGGCGACGACCTCGAACGGTTCCTCGACGCGACCCGTCGAGGGTACGAGTTCGCGGCGGCCGACCCAGACGGGGCTGCGGCGATACTCGGTGACACCGCCGAGGGTCCCGGACTGGACGACGAGACGTTCCTCAGAGAGAGCCAGCGGCGTATCGCCGACGCCTACCTCGAAGACGGGACGTGGGGGCGGATGCGCCGCGAGCGGTGGGCCGCGTTCGTCGAGTGGCTGGCGGACGAGTCGCTCGTCCAGACGCTCGACGGTGACCGGCTCTCTGCGGACGAAATCGACGTCGACGCGCTGTACACGAACGCCCTCCTCGACTGAGTCGTCGCGGCGAGACCGCAACGATTGATTACGTCCCCTCCCAAGGCCGCGTATGGACGACGACCGGCACGTCGCGTCGCTCGAGGACGTCCCCGCGGACGGGACGCTCCTGGTCACCGTGCGGAACGCGAACGAGAGCGGCGACGACCTCGAAGAGGTCATCCTCACCCGGCTCGATGGCGAGGTGGCTGCGTACAAGAACTATTGTCAACATTGGACCGACGTCCGGCTCGACAACGGGTCGGGTGCGCTCGTGCGGAACGACGAAATCGTCTGTCAGAAACACGCTGCGACGTTCGAGTCCGACTCTGGCTACTGTAACTTCGGTCCGTGTGAAGGGGCCTACCTCGCGACCGTCGACGTCGCGGTCGACGACGGGGAGGTGTTCGTCGCCGAGGACGGCTACACCGTTGCGCACCTCGGCGAGGCGGACGACCAGCCCCAATCGTCGGGGAGTCGGATCGGGTTCGGCGGGTGAGTCGAAGCGTCGGCGACCGCCTCGACTGGACGTTCCGTGTCGTCTCGGCGTCAGGGAGTTCCTCCCATGCTACCGCGGTTCCCGGGCCCGCTGGCGGGGCGACGCCTCACTCGACACCGACCACGGTCACCGGGACTGGGGAGTCTAAGACAACCGACTGCGTGACGCTGCCGAACACCGCCTTGCCGATCGGTGTCCGTTTCCGTGCCCCGACGACCACGAGGTCGGCATCGATGTCCGCCGCGAGGTCGACGATTCCCTCGGCGACGGGCTGGTACGTCTCGCGCGTCTCGACGGTGAGTCCTGCCTCTGCCAGCCGGGCTCGAGCGGCCTGGACACCCGTGCTCTCCTCTGGAGGCAGTGGGTCCCCGTGGGGGTCGCGTTCGCCCGACTCGTCGTACGCGTGCGTCACCGTGACGTCGAGTTCGTCAGTTCCAGGCAGGGAGGCGACGAAGTCCGCCTGTTCGCGTGCTTGGTCGTCATCGTCACTGACCGCAAGGAGTACTCGGTACACGCCTCACGTTTGGGGAGGTGTGCACATAAATCACGCCGTCGCGGAGCGAACAAACGATTTTAGCACCCACCGGACGAGCGACAGACGATGAAGACCCGCACGCGGTGGACCGTCGCCATCTTCTCCTTCGTCGCTTGCCACGGCGTCGTCTCGCAGACGCGCGGGCCGCTCCTCGCGAGCTTCGAGCGGTCGTTCGGGGTCTCACAGAGCTTGCTCGGCGCGGTCGCTCCCGCCGCGACTGTCGGATTACTCCTCGCAGTACTCCTCCTCGGGATGAACGCCGGACGCGTGAGGGTCAGGCGCGCGCTCCTCGTCGGGGTCGGTCTCACGGTCTGCTCGCTCGCGTCGCTCGCACTCGTCCAGTCGTACTGGGTGCTCGTCGGTTCGTTCCTCCTGCAGGGACTCGGCATCGGTGCCGTCCGGGCGCTCGACCGCCCGCTGCTCGGGCACCTCTACCCCGACGCGCGCGGTCGACTGTTCAACCTCTACGCGCTCACGTGGGCCGTCGGCGCGACCGTCGGCCCCCTGTTCGTCAACTGGGTCCTCTCCGTGACCGACTGGCGGATGACGTTCGTGTTCCTCCTTTTGCCGTTGCTGCCCGTCGTGGTCCTGCTCTGGCGGGCGACACCACCGCGCGAGATGCGCAACGAGCAGAACATCTCGCTCGCTGCCGTGCGCGAGCTCCTCTCGCGGCCCGCCGTCCTGGGAATGGCCACCGCGCTCGTCCTCAGTGGCTCCATCGAGGGGACGATGTTCGCGTGGTTCGCCTACTACGCCGGGGAGTTCGTCCCGCGGACACGGGCGAACGTCCTGCTCTCGGCGTTCCTCGTCACGTACATCCCCGCCCGACTGCTCTACAGCCACCTGTGTGACCGCCTCGCACCGCTGACACTCGTCCTCGGCCTCGCCGTCGTCGGCGTCCCCGTCACCGCCCTCGCGTTCACCGCTCGCTCGTGGGTCGTCCTCGCGGCCGGGGCGCTCGCGCTCGGATTCGTCGTCGCCGGCTTCTTCCCCACGCTGTCGGCGTTCGGCATCGACAGCGCCGCGGAGTACAGCGGCCCGGTCAACGCCATCGCGACCGGAGCGAACTACGTGGGCATCACCGCCGCACCGCTCGTCGTCGGCGTCGTCGCCGAACGCGTCGACATCGTGACCGGGATGCGGCTACTCGTCCCCGCGATGGTCGGACTGGTCGTCGTGGTCGCGACGACGCGCTGGCGACTCGCCCGGCCGGCCTGAGCTGACCTTCGGTTTTATCGCCCTTCAGTGAGCAGGACGCGTATGTCTCACTCCGAGGACGCCCTGCGCGAATCGCTGTTCGGACACACTCCTGTGGTCGCCGACTCGGCGTTCGTCTCGCGACTCTCGTATCTCGTCGGTGAGGTCGCCGTCGGCGAGCGCGCGAGCCTCTGGCCGTTTACCTGTCTCCGTGGTGACGGCGGGAGCGGGGGCGTCATCGTCGGCGACGAGACGAACGTTCAGGAGTTCTCGATGCTACACGGCGCGGACATCGGGAACGACGTCACCGTCGGCCACAGTGTCGTCGTCGACTACGCCACCGTCGAGGACCACTCGCTCGTCGGTATGAACAGCTGTGTCCTCCGCGACGCAATCGTCGAGTCGAACTGTATCGTCGCCGCCGGCGCGGTCGTCCTCCAGGGGCAGACCGTCCCCGAAGGCCACCTCGCCTACGGCGCACCCGCACAGACGAAGCCCCTCAGCGACGACCAGCGCGACGAAATCGACCGCGTCCACGAACACTACGTCGAACTCAGTCGGGGGTACAAAGAGACCGGGCGGTTCGAGTGACTCGGTGACATGCCGGGTTTTCGGTAGCTCTTAGTGAGTTGCGCGTCATCTTCCCGCATACGCCATGTCCGGCCAGCAACAGCAAGAGACCATCGTCCACGAACCGAGCGCGGAGTTCGTCGACTCCACCAACGTCTCCGAGTTCATGCGCGAGTATGGAATCGCCGACTACGACGAACTCATCGAACGCACGACCACCAATCTCGAAGGCGTCGACGACTCCGGCGTCGAGTGGTTCTGGGACACCCTCCCCGACTACCTCGACATCGACTTTTACACCGAGTACGACCGAGTCCGCGACGACTCTGACGGCCCGCAGTTCTCCGAGTGGTACCCTGGTGGCGAACTCAACCTCGCACACAACGTCGTCGACCGCCACGCCGCCGCCGACGCCGAGAAGAGAAACACCGTCGCCTGCATCTGGGAGGGTGAACCCGGCGACATCAGAGAGATAACCTACCACGAACTCGCCCGCCAGTCCAACAAGGTCGCCAACTATCTCGAATCAGTCGGCATCGACACCGGCGACACCGTCGGCCTCTACATGCCGATGGTCCCCGAGGTCATCTCCATCCTCTACGGCTGTTTCAAAGTCGGTGCCATCGCCGTCCCCATCTTCTCGGGCTTCGGCGTCGACGCCACGGCGACGAGAATCGAGGATTCGGAGTGTTCGGTCCTCTTTACGGGAGATGGCTTCTACCGCCGCGGTAAGCCCCTCACCCTCAAAGAGAGTGCGGACGACGCCATTGAGGAAGCGGGCTACGTCGAACACACGGTCGTCTACGACCGCCTCGGCGACGACGCCGACATTTCGATGCGCGACCGAGACGAGTGGTTCGCCGACGCCGTCGAGACGCAAGACGACGCGTACGACACCAAATCGCTCCCCTCGAACCAGGAGTCGATGCTGCTGTACTCGTCGGGCACCACGGGCAAGCCCAAGGGAATCGTCCACACCCACGCGGGCGTGCAGATGCAGTGCGCCAAAGA